>CAISPW010000059.1 GCA_903887465.1 uncultured Oscillochloris sp.
AACCACTATTCAACCACATATTGTGATCTTCAAGGAATTCCTGGGTGTGTGCGGCGACCCCCGCCGGCGCAGTGCGCAGTTCATCGCGCAGGCGGGCCAGTTCGGCCACCGTATCGACATCATACCAAGTCGGCAGCAGCGCGGATCTCAGCCCCAGCTCGGCGGCGATGGCCAGGGTGTCGCGCAGCACAGCGGGGGTGCTCATGCGTACCTCGCGCAGCAGGCGCGGCTGCGGGTGCCGCAGCCCGATCAGGTAGTAGCCGCCGTCCTCGCAGGGGCCGAGCACCAGGTCGGCCCCGCCCTCAAGTTCGGCGAACGCCTGCCGAAGATAGGCCGCAGGCAGCGTCGGGCTGTCGCTATCCATCACCACCGCGTGCGTGGCCCCGGCGGCTAATGCGTCGCAGAGCAGGTTGTCGAGGCGCTCGCCGAGCTCTGCGCCGCGCTGCGGGGCCAGGGCCATGGACGGGGCTAGGTCGCGGAAGTAGCCAGCGGCGTCCTCTGGCAGGTAGGCGATGGTGCGGCGCACATCGGCCACCTGATCCATCAGCGCGAGGGTGTCGCGCAGGAAGCAGGTGTAGAGCGCCGCCGCCGTCGCGCCATCGAGGGGCGGGCAGAGCCGGGTCTTGGTCTGGCCAGCGACCGGCGCTCTGGCGACGACGAGCAGGGCGTTAGAGGTCATCGCATATCCGATCACGTCGAGGGCTGACGTGAAAATAGCCGATAGCCGATAGCCGATAGCATCGCCTCGTCGCCGCATCGTCTCGTCGCTGAACTGTAAAGTTGCTACGAACCATGGCTTTGGTTGAAATTGCCAGCGAAGCTGGCAATTTCAACCAAACGATGATGATTCCTATCGGGGGCCTGCGGCCCCCAAACCCCCGCTAGGAATGGCGATGTTGGCAACTACAACTGTAGTAATATCCGATCACGTCGAGGGATGACGTAAAAATAGACCCCGCACGGGGGCCGATGCGGCCTAGCCTCAGGTGAAGGTCATCGGCGTTGCGACGCCGGTACGTGCGATGACATCGAGCTGATCCTGCACCCGCGCAACGGCCGCCGCGAGCGGGAAGATCGTCTTGCTGACCCGCATATCAGCGTCGGTGGAGAGCGGGTGCCAGAACACGCCGTCGCTGTTCACCGTTAGCTCAGGCGTCACGCTGGCCATATCCAGATCGTAGCCCTCGGTCGAGAATCCGCGCCGGGCCAGGGGCCGGATGAAGTGATCTTCCTCGGGGATGCCCAGCCCGTGGTGGAACGCGCAGATCGCCGCCAGGTGCGCCGCGTTCGCCGGTGTCTCCGTCGTTGAGATCCGCACGCGGAAGCCGGTTGCCTGGAGCGCTGTGATCCCCGCCACCGTCTTCGCCCACGACCTAGCCCCGCGATAGGCGTCGTGTTCCTCGGCCCGCGCACCGTCGAGGCTCACCTGCACGATCAGGTTATCGTTGGCGACGGCGGCCAGCTTTGCTAGCCGCACGCCGCGCAGCAGTATCGCATTCGTAAGCAGGGTCGTCCGCACGCGCACCGTGGCGTACTCCAGCATCGCGTAGATCTCGTCCAGGAGCAGCGGCTCACCGCCGGTGAAGAACACATCGGTGAAGCCCAGATCCACCGCCTCATCCACGAGGCACCGGACATTCTCCAGCCCGATTGCGCGGCGCGGCGCGGTCGGGCTCGACTCCGCCAGACAGTACGCGCAGCGCAGGTTGCAGTCATAGTTCGTGTAGATCCAGAGCTTCCACTTCAGCTCCGGCGCGGCGTTGGCGGGCGTGGCGTCCATTATCGTCAACCGATGGACGCAGACACGCCGGGCGTCGGCTGGTCGGCCGTGGGCCGGTCGCGCAGCATGGCGATGATGTCGCCCTCGATCATCTCCGGCGTCTCGATTGGCCCGTAGCGGCGGCGCACGCCCCCGCTCCAGTCAACCAGAAACTTGGTGAAGTTCCACTTGATGTCCTGGCTGCCCAAAAAGCCCGGCTGCTGCGCCTTGAGGTAGGCGTACAGCGGGTGCGTGTTTGCGCCATTCACCTCGACCTTAGCAAAGATCGGAAAGCTCACCCCGTAGTTCCGCGTGCAGAACTGCTGGATCTGCTCGGCGTCCCCCGGCTCCTGGGCGAACTGGTTGCTGGGGAAGCCCAACACGACCAACCCCTTGGCCTGGTGGCGTTGGTAGATGGCCTCTAGCCCCGTGTACTGCGGGGTCAGGCCGCAGTTGCTGGCAACATTCACCACCAGCAGCACCTTGTCACGGTAGTCGGACAGCGGCTTGGGGGTTCCGTCAAGCAGGGTCGCGGTGAAGTCGTATATGCTCATGGCTCACGTCTCTTTCGCTCGATTATAGAACTAGCTTAGATTCAGGTGTAGCGGCTCGCCACGGTATATTTGCGCGATGTGTGATGGTGAGCCAATCGGCAACCCCTACGCATATAGTATGCGCTCGATCTTGCGGCGTGGCAAGGGCCGCGAGCGATATCATATAGCGTAGTCCTATTCCGGTTGTCAAGCGGAAATGGCCGTTTTTGAACCATGCATTAGACATGGTTCAGAACAGCTTTACCGTTCAGCGCTGAGACGATGACGCGATGAGGCGATAGGAGCGCGTCATCGCGTCATCGCGTCATCGTCTCAGCGCGTCAAAACGAAATCTTGTTGTGACGCAAAGGCGCAAAGGCGCAAAGGTTTTTTAGCAATGAGGGATAGGGGCGCAGCAGCCCCGGATGAGTCTAGGGTGGGGATGCATGAGGTGCTGCTACGCCCTTACTAGGGGGGGTAAATATGCCAAGAGTGTAAAGTAAACTCGGCCCCTCTGAAACCATGTCATACCGCAAAAGTCGCCCTGTCAGGCTGAGCGCCCGGCCCGTAAACGGGCGGGCTAGATTCGACGAAGGTCGCCTGTGCGGCCTCAGATAGGCCGCTTCAGCCCCCCGGCGAACGTTGCCGCGACCGGGCGACTTCTGCGGTACTGCCTTTAATCGTATATTCACCGTTGTTATTAAATTTTCACGTGGAGTGAAGATATTTTTTTAGTATATTTTCAAATTGTATTATACTGGCGGTCTTCCCAGCAACATCCTCTACGTGCGTACTCGGGCTTCTATCGAGTGGTTCGTCACTTACAAAAGGAGGTTGCGATGAATGTCAAGACAAGGTACCGCGTACTCGTCGTGTCAATGCTCAGCATGATCGTACTGCTCGCAGCGATGGTCGTGCCGGTGCAGGCGGGTGAGAACAAGCCTACACCACCACCATCACACGCATATGGTAAGTCGCTCAGCGAGTGGATGCGACTCCATGTCGAGTATCAGCTTGGCGGTCCGGATCATGTCGGTAATGTGCGCTTCATTAAGGTCAATCCTGACCCTACTGTACCCGGCGATCAGGTCGTGTGCGATCAGGGGGATTCCTCGTTCGATAAACCTACAACGTGTACTGGTGTCTTTGATCTAACCCTCGACCATGAGAACCCATTCGTACTCCCGTTTAGCGCATGGCTTGGTGAGACCTATAAGCCAGAACTTGGGCAGCCGGATGATACGCGGCTTGAGCGAACGTACTTAACGAGATCGAACATCTTGATCACCCTTGATGGCGAGCCCATTGTCGACTCTGAGAAGGATGATCTCAACCAGTACTACTTCGACTTCACGCTCGATCCGCCGATCTTCTATTCCGAAGCCACCTCCTACGGTTCTATCGGGATTATCTGGGGGCAGGGTATCGGTTTCGTTCACCCGCCGCTGGCTGTGGGTCAGCACATCCTGACACTCCACTCCGAACTTTTCCTGGAAAAGGGCGTGGCGCTGCCTGTGTCGAACTATCCCGACGGTATCGGAG
>CAISPW010000060.1 GCA_903887465.1 uncultured Oscillochloris sp.
CGCCGCCAAAAACCCACCAAAAAAGATCGTTCGGGGGTGGCAACGCCACCCCCAAACCCCCGCCGGAGGCGATGTTGCAACCGCCCTGGGAGATCCGGGCCACCGTTTGACAGCGGATGAAACCTGGCGTATACTCGGCGAACTCACGTTATCCAAAGTAAATAGGGGCAAGCGCGGGGGCAGCGAGGGGTAACAAACCTCTGGTGTGGTGTGCCTGCGTCCCAGAACTGCTTTCTTTTGTTGGCATGCGGCGGCAGTGAGCGCACGTCTGGATGGCGCGTGACCCATAGGGGGTACGTGTTGAGGGCGACTCGTTGACCCGCTCACCGCTGCGTGTGCTGCTGGCCCAGTTGCCGGTGCCAAACAACCCCGCCCTGAACACGCCGCTGGCGGCGGGCTACCTGAAGGCGTATGCCGAGGCCCACGGGCTGGGCGAGCGGGTGGTGATCGACATCCTGCCACGGGCCATCGCCGACTCTGCTGGCGACGCCGCCCTAGCGGCGGAGATCGTCGCGCGCGCCCCCGACCTGCTCGGGTTCTCGCTCTATACCTGGAATAGCGATCGCTCGCTGGAGGTGGCCCGCCGGGTTAGGCAGCGCTTGCCCGCCATGATCGTCGTCGTCGGCGGCCCCGAGGTGCAGGCCGACAACACCTGGGTGCTTACACATCCTGCCGTGGATGTGGCGGTGATCGGTGAGGGCGAGCAGATCTTTGCCGAGTTGCTGGTCTGGGCGGAGACCGCTCTTCCAGGCATCCCCGCTGATAGATTAAAAAAAGCGATGTGCGGAGAGGGACAACTCCCCCTGCGCGATCTGGCGGTGGTGCCCTCGCCCTACCTGGCAGGGCACCTGGAACTGCCGCCAGACGGCATGCTCATGGTGGAGATCTCGCGCTGGTGCCCGTATACATGCAGCTTCTGTCTCTACGGGCGAAATATGGGGCCGCGCCTGGGCCGCCGCTACTTCAGCCTTGAGCGGGTGCTGGCCGAGGTGGCCTGGGGCCGTGAGCGCGACGTGCGCCGGGTACACTTCGTTGAGGCCAACCTGAACCTGCTGCCGATCTTCTGGCCGCTGATGCGCGCCCTGGCCGAGCTAAACGCCGACCGGCAGATCAGCTTCTACGCCGAACTGCGCGGCGAACATCTCTCGGCGGCGGCGGTGGCCGCCCTGGACGCGGCGAATGTGCGCGTGGTGGAGGTGGGTCTCCAGACGGCGAACCCGGCCGCCTTGCGCGCTGCATCCCGCAAGACCGACCTGGCGAAGTGGGCGGCGGGCACGCGCCGACTTTACGCCGCTGGGATCGAGGTTTTTCTGGATGTGATCCTGGGTCTGCCCGAGGACGACGCCGCCGGTGTGGCCGCGACCCTGACCTTTATCGCGGGCGAGTCGCTCGGCCCCTACGATATCTTCATGCTCCAGGTGCTGCCGGGCACCGCCGTGCGCCGTGAGGCCGCCCAGCGCGGCATGATTTTCCAGGATCGCCCGCCCTACTACGTGCTCGGCACCGACCACCTGCCCTACGCCGAGTTGCGCCGCCTGCGCCGCGCGCTAAAGCTGGGGGCCGGGATCGACCCCGATGCGGTGGAGGGGGTGCCTGGGCCGAGGGCGGATGCGCTTTCCGGCAAACGCCGAGCGACGGACGATGAACGGTATATCCGGCATCTTCGGATTGAAGGCGAGTTCGTCGCTGAGTGTTCGTCATTTGTCGACTCGCTCGCCACCCACGTCGACGTCATCCTGCCCGCAGAGCGGCTGGCTCAGGCCGCGCCCCTGCTGGCCGGGTGGGTCGCCGCGAACCCGAGTACGCTGTTCGATGTCTATCTGGAGGTAGCCGACGAGCCGCCGGGTGCCGATGCGCTGCGGGGCTGGCGGGCGGGGCTGCCCTACACGCCGGGCTACCTGGATCGGGCAGCGGTGTACGCCGCCGATCAGCCCGCGCCGGCCCACGTGCGGGTCAGCCCGCGACTCTGGCTGGTGCTGCCCTGGGTCGTACAAGTTGAGCCTGACGACTATGCGGGCGTGGCGGGGGTGATCTGGCGCTACGAGCTTGAGGCGGGCCAGGTGCCGCCCCTGGGAGCCTGGCGCACGGCGGGCGGGGCCGGGGTCGCACTGAGCTTCGCCGACGGCTGGGACGACGTGGGTCGGGCGGCGACGCTGGCAAACGCCGAGGCGTGGGCGACAGAGCAGGGGCGGCGGATCTTTGCCGTATCGTGAGCGATACGGCCCGCGAAGTTGGCTTCAGTTGCGGCTTACCGCGTACGCTTCGCCACCGCTTCCGGCTGGGGAGATTTCCGTGGGCGGGTGATGAACGCGGCGACGCGGGCGGCCAGGGCGAAGGGGGCCAGCTTGCCCAAATTTGCCAACAGGGCGTTGAACGTCCCATCGACCACCACGCTCTGTCCACACTTGAGGGCGCGCAAAGCGGTGGCCACCACCTGCTTCGAACTACGCTTGCGACCGACGGCCATCGAGTCGCTCCCCACGACATCGAAGAAAGCCGTATCCGTAGCGCCTGGGCAGAGAGCCAGTACGCGCAGCCCACGCCCGCGATACTCTTCGGCCAGGGCGACCGAGAACGAGGTGACGAACGCCTTTGTGGCGCCGTAGACGGCCATGTAGGGCGTGGGCTGGAAGGCCACGGTCGAGGCGAGATTGATCACCGCGCCGCGCCGGGCCAGCAACTGCGGCACAAAGGCGTGGGTCAGATCGACCAGGGCGGTCACATTTAGCGTCACCTGCTCGTGGTCGCGGATGGCGGACAGCTCCTCAAAGGGGCCGTGGGTGGCGAACCCGGCGTTGTTGATCAGCAGATCGACCGCCAGCCCGCGCCGCTCAACCTCGGCGCGCACCCGCTCGGCCGCGTGATCCGTCCCCAGGTCAAGCGGCAGCACCTCAACCCGCACGCCGTACTGCGCGCCCAACTCGTCGGCCAGCTGCCGCAGCCGGTCGGCGCTGCGGGCCACGAGGATGAGCTGCATCCCGCGCCGCGCCAGCTCGCGTGCGAACGCCGCCCCGATCCCCGACGAGGCTCCAGTGATGAGGGCGGTCTTGCCCTTGTATTCCGACATGTGAGAGACCCTTTCGTGATGGCGTCCAAGCGTAAACGCTTGGGCTTCAAGTGGCTTCGCCACGCCTAAACCCCCGCCGGGGGCGACATTGTAACCGCCCTGATTGTAGCGTAGACTCGCAACGGCCAAACGGGGCTGCGGTGGTATACTAGTGCGCGATGTCGACTACCGATGATCTCCGGGGCATCCCGCTCCTCGCCAGCCTAGACACGCCGACGCTGGCCGATACCGCCCGCCGTGTACGCCACTGTAGCTTCCGCCCCGGTCAGCATATTCTGATCGCGGGCGAGGATGCGCCAGGGCTCTTCTTCGTGCTGCGCGGGCGGGTGCGCCTTGCGCGCACCGCCGCCGACGGGCGCGAGCAGGTGCTGGCCATGGTCGGCCCCGGCGAACCGTTCGACCCCGTGCCCCTCTTCGACGGCGGGCCGAACCCCAGCAGCGCCCGGGCCATGAGTCCGGTGGCCTGCCTGCTGCTCTCCCGCGAGGATCTGCTGGCCCTGATCGGTCGCCACCCCGGCCTGGCCCTCTCGATGCTCGGATCGATGGCCGGTCAGTTGCGCGAGCTGGTGGGCCTGGTCGAGGATCTCGCCTTCCGCACCGTGCGCGCCCGCCTGGCCCGGCAGCTCCTCGCCGAGGCCCCCAGCGGCGCCGCCAACCTCACCCAGCAGGAGTTGGCCGAGCGCGCCGGTACCGTGCGCGAGATCGCTGGCCGCGCCCTGCGCCGCCTCGCCCAGGAGGGGCTGGTGCGCCTTGAGCGTGGCCAGGTGATCGTCCTTGACCCCGCTGGCCTCGCCCGTGTGATCGAGGAGTAGGAACACGTCGCGACGCGCTTCCAGCTCTTCGCCGAAGAATATATATGATCTCCGGTAGTTTTGGGACTTTAGTGGTAGACGAAAAGTTTAAACGATAGTAGGCTGTATCCGAACAACGGCGAACGGTTCCCGCCGGGTCTCAGGTATTCTGGCAGAAGAGTTGAGGAGGAGAGTGATCATGGCCTACGTTATCGCCCTGCCGTGCGTCGAAGTCAAGGACTCGGCCTGTGTGGCGGTCTGCCCAGTAGATTGCATCTACGAGGGCGACGACCAGTACTACATCAACCCCGATGAGTGTATCGACTGCGGGGCCTGTGAGCCCGAGTGTCCGGTGGAGGCAATCTTCGCCGACGACGCCGTCCCCGAGCAGTGGACCTCCTTCACCGAGAAGAACCGCGTCTTCTTCGGCCTGTAGGCATTCGGACGGGCGACCGAGGGGCGTGGCAGTCGGGGCGCGATACGTCGCGCCCCGACTGCTACGCCCCTACTGCATGCCCGCATAATCCTCTGGCGTATCGATGTCCGATACCACCGCCGGGTCGTCCACCACGAGATGGCGCACCGCCCCGGCGTGGCGGGCGAGTACCTCGCGTGCGCCCACATCCCCCTCAAGCAACCGCAGCTCGTCAAAGATCGCCCGCGCCAGCAGCGCCGGGTTGCCGCGTCGCCCCCGGTAGTACGGGATGATCGCCAGGGTGTCCCGGTCGGCATCGTACGCCGCGATCATCTCGTCGATCAGGGCGGTGGTGACCAGGGGCTGATCGACCAACAGCACCAGGGCGGCCCGCGCCGCAGCCGGAAGCGCGCCCAGCCCGGCGCGCAGCGAGCTGGCCTGCCCGCTGGCGTAGCTGGGGTTCTCCACGATCAACACCGGGCCAGCGAGCCCGACAAGGGTTGCCCGCACCGCGTCAGCCGCCGCGCCTACCACCACCACTAGGCCAGTCAACCGCTGACTCGCCAGCGCCTGCTCGGCCACGTGGCGCACCAGCGGTCGCTCGCGCCACTCCAGCAACTGCTTCGGTCGCCCCATACGGGATGATGTGCCCGCCGCCAGGAGAATTCCGTACGTCATAGCAATACGCGATCATTATGTCATGAGAAGATACCACCAGCCCTGGCCCTGAGCCCTCACAACGGGTGATCATAGGGCGAATGTGCTACAATGAGGCATGCACCCGGAGGCCGACTCTCGACGTCATATAGCAATCCTACATAGGTTGTGAAGAGGAGTCGAGCCTTTAGGCGGCGCGCTCCGGCTAAAGCCTCGACTCCATGCGACAACTCTCATAGGATTGCTATAGCCGTCGACAGGTAGGCAGCTTCGAAGGAGGTATCCGATGGGTTTTCTTGATCAGATTGGCAAGACATTCACGCAGGGCGTTGATCGGGCTAAGTTTGAGGCCGAAAAATTTCAGAAGACGACGCGACTCCAGGGCGAGGTGAACGAGTTCCGGCGTCAGCTTGACGCCAAGCTGATGGAGCTTGGCCAGCGGGCGTATGACCTCCAGCGGGCGGGACAGATCAGCGCACCCTCGATCAGCGAGATGTCGGCGGCGGTCGATCAGCTGCGGGCCACCGTGGTGGCGAAGGAGGAGGAGCTGAAGCTCTCGCAGAACGACGTATTTATTGAGCCGATGCCGTCACCCGGCACGCCCCCGCAGCAGGTGGCGATCACCTACGATACGCCGGTTGCTGGGCCGCCGCCCGCCGCCGGGCTGAGGGCATGTGCGAGTTGCGGGTTCCAGATGCCCGCCACGGCGATGTTCTGCCCGAGTTGCGGTGCGCGGACTGGCTAGATGATCATGGGCGGGTGAAACTGCCAGCTTCGCTGGCAATTTCACCCGCCCATCTGGATCTGGAACCATACCGCACTAGTTCCGCAAGGGCTTCGTGGCGGCGAGCAGGTCGCCGCGAATCACCTCCTGCGGCGTGCGGGCCGTGCGGACCCCGGCCATATTAATGCCGAGTTGGGTCATCGTGGCGGCCACCGAGGCCGAGATTCCCGTGATCGTCACCTCGCAGCCGAGCAGTCGCACGGCCTGAATAGAGCGCAGGAGCGCTTGGGCCACGGCGGCATCTACCGTGGGCACCCCGGTGATGTCGAGGATCACCATGCGGGCGTGCTGCGTACTCACATCATTCAGCAGGCGCCGGGTGAGGGCGTCGGCGCGGCGGCTGTCGAGGTGACCGACAACCGGGGTCAGCAGCACACCGTCAGCCAGCGAGACGGTCGAGGTCTCCAGGATGTCCACCAGATCGAGCAGGCGTCGCTGCTCGCTGTTCTGCGCGGCGAGTTCTGCGGCCTTCTGGGTCAGTTCGTGGGCCTGGGCCTCGGTGTGCGCGAGGGACTGGCGGGCCTGGTCGGCGCTGGCCTCCGCGTGGCGCTGTGCCGTGTCGGTGATCATCCGGGCGAGCAGCATCCCACTGACCGGGAGAACATAGAGCAGGATACTGAGCGGCTCGACATAGACACCGTGGCCGCCGGCGCGCCCGATCAATAGCGCCAGCAGCGCCAGGGCACTACCCGCGATCCAGAGCGGGCCACCGACGATCATGGCCAGCACCGGCGGGATGAAGGCGGCGGTGGTGAACTCCTTTGTTAGGAAAACGCCGTCAGTCGTCAGCCCGATCAGCAGCGTGACCAGGATCAAGGTGGCGTAGCTCGCCTGCGACCAGCCCCGCCAGTAGGCGATGAGCAGGCATCCCAGGGACACCACCCCCACAGCGGTGCCGACGAACATGCGCAGGGTCTCGGGGACGATAAGCTGGTAGATGAGAGCGCACAGCGCGCCTACGGTGAGGATGATCAGCAACGCGAGTATAACCTGTCGCTGTGAGACCTTCATGCGTTTCTCGTAGCTCCCGCTCTTGTCGGATACCCAGGTTCTGCGCTGGCATGCGTAGCCGAGCGTCATCATACAATGTAACCGCGACGTACACAACCTCTACCTGCGCTACTGCCATTTTAGGCAATAGACGTTCATGCGCGGGGCGCACACCGCCGCGATGAACATAGCCGCTGATGCCCGACTATCGGCTATTACTACAGTTGTAATTGCCAACATCGCCATTCCTAGCGGGGGTTTGGGGGCCGCAGGCCCCCGAAAAAATCCTTTTCTTTTCTTTCGGAGGGGCTTCGCCCCTCCGAGCCTCCCCGCCGGGAAGACGACAACTGTAGTACTATCGGCTATCGGCTATCGGCTATCGGCTATTTTCACGTTAGGAACCTACGGCCCCCAAGCCCCTGCGCCAGATTGGCGAAGAGCGCGTCGTAGCGCGGGGCGGCGCGGGGCCAGCCGTAGGGCGCGGCCAGCGCGCGCCAGGTGTCGCCGCCGGTGCCGGTGTCGGCGAGCGCGCCCAGAAGCAAGCTGACCATGCCCGCGTCGTCATCGTAGAGATGACTGGAGTGAAGGTCGGCGGGGATGAGGTGGGGATAGTTGAGGCGACGGGGCAGGATCGGCGCGCAGCCGCAGGCCATGGCCTCAACCACGCCGATGCCGAAGAATTCCTGAATGGCGGTGCTGACCACAATCGTGGATCGGCGCAGGAGGCGGGCGTACTCGGCCTGCTCGGCGGCGTAGCCCCAGTGGAGGCTGCGGGCGGCCCAGCGCTCGCGGGCGGCGGCAAAGGCCGGGGCGTGCGGGTCGATATGCTCGCCGGCGATGATCAGCCGAAAGCTGGCACCGCGCACCTCCAGAGCCTCCAGGCCAGCGAAGAATGCCTCGGGCTGCTTATCGTACTCCCAGCGCGAGTTCCAGAGGATCACCGGCGATCCGCCGTCGGCCTCGGTCGGCCCCCCCAGACGCTCCAGGTCAATGCCGGGGGCCAGCACGTGGGCCTTCGCGGCGATCTCGCCTACCGTCTGGAGTTCCTGGTAATCGTGGTAGCGGGCGAGCATCGCGGGCAGGGCGGCGAGAAACGCGCTCCGGTGGAAGTCTGAGTTAAAGATCACCGCATCGGCGCACAGAGCCGAGGTGTAGTTGACCCAGGCGAAGCTGAGGTCGCGCGTGCGACCGGGCGGCAGGGGGTAGGTGAGTTGGTTCTCGTGGAAGTAGACAGCGGCGGGCACGCCGCCGAAGATGTCGGCGCTGAGGGCGCGGAACGCCGCAAGGTCAAGCATATCGCTGGCAATGATCAGGTCGGGGCGGAGATTGGCGGCGCGGGCCATGCGGGCCAGGCTGACGGCACCGCCGCGCATGCGCCAGCGCCAGCCGCCGGAGATCGGCAGGCTAAGTAGCGTCACCCGATGGTGGCTGCGGGCGGCGTAGCCGGCGGCCACCGCCGCGTGTGACCCGCCGTGGAAGGGGTCGAGCCAGAGGATGTGCATTCTGTTCACCAGTTGCCATAACCGCACGATGATTGTACCATTCCCCCCAAGCAATGAGGAGGGTTCCCCCAGGGCGGTTGCAACGTCACCTCCGAGAGATCTTTTTCGGTTGAGTTTAGCGGCTTTGCCGCCAAAACTCAACCAAGAGCGCGATCTGGGGCGCAGCCCCAAGGGCGTTGCATCAGCCCTGAGGGGATCCCCTTCTTAAATTCCATAGCCAGAGGAGGTATTGATGAGCGATGTCGTAGACACACAGGCGTACGAGCATATTTTGGTGGAGCGCGAGGGCCGGGTGGCTTTCGTGACGATGAACCGACCGCAGCGGCGCAACGCGCTCTCGCTTGCGCATATGCAGGAGCTGACGGCGTGCTTTAAAAAGATCGGTACACGGCGAGATGCGGGCGTGGTTGTGCTGCGCGGCGGCGGCCCGGCCTTCTGCGCTGGCCACGATCTGAGCGAGATGACCGGGCAGACGCCCGAATTCTACCGCCAGTTGTTCGACGCCTGCGCCGTATTGATGGAGACGATCCAGTCTATCCCGCAGCCGGTGATCGCCCAGGTCCACGGGGTGGCCACGGCGGCCGGCTGCCAACTGGCCGCCACCTGCGACTTGGTGGTGGCCGCGTCGAGCGCGCGCTTCGCCACGCCGGGGGTGAAGATCGGGCTGTTCTGCTCGACGCCGATGGTGGCCCTGAGCCGGGCGGTGCCGGCGAAGCTGGCCATGGAGATGTTGCTCACCGGCGAGCTCGTCTCGGCCCAGGCGATGCACGCGGCGGGGATGGTGAACCGGGTGGTGCCCGCCGACCAGCTGGCGGAGGTCTCGCGCGCGCTGGCCGAGCAGATTGTCGCCGCCAGCCCCACGGTGGTGGGCCTGGGTAAGCAGGCGTTCTACCATCAGATAAGCATGCCGCAGCACGAGGCATACGCCTACGCCAAGGAGGTAATGGCGTTTAACGCGACGCTTCCCGACGCGCAGGAGGGGATCGGTGCCTTTCTGGAGAAGCGCCCGCCCCGGTGGACGTAGCGGCAAATGCATTGGGGGCGGGCGCAGCGCGTCCGCCCCCAATGCTTTGCCCCTACGCAGGGTGATCGTGACGCCGTATCGCCAGGGGCGGATCGTCGCCGTGGGGTGGGCCGTTGTCTTCCCAGGGGTGGCCGAGGGCGGCGGCGATACGGCTCATCCAGCTCTCGTTGCGCTTCTTGAGGGCCGGCCCGCTGAGCAGCAGGTAGTCTTGGGCGCGGGTGAGGGCCACGTAGAGCAGGCGCTCGGACTCGGCGCGCTCCATTTGGGACTCGACGCGGCGGGCCAGGAGCATGGCCGTGGATGCGCGATCCTCGTCGTCGGGGTCGCGCACTTTGAGGGCCAGTCCGTAGGGCTGGCGGGCCAGCCAGCGCGCGCGGGCGGGCGGCGGAGTGCGCCCGAGGTCGGGCAGGGCCACCAGGGGGAACTCCAGGCCCTTGCTGCGGTGGATGGTCATCAGCCGCACGCTGCCGTGACCCTCCAGGGGTGCCTCGCCCTCGCGGGTCTCGGCGCGCAGCAGTTGGTCGAGGTACTCGCGGAAGGCGCGCAGTCCACGTGCACCGCTCATCCGGGCCGCCGCCACCAGCTTCTCCACATTCACCCGCCGCCGCTCGCCATCATCCAGCCCGCTGACGGTGGCCAGGTAGCCGGTATGCTCCAGGGCCGTGCGCAGCAACTCGGCGACCGTCGCCTGCCCGCGCATGGCCCGCAGCTCGGCAAGCACCTCGCGAGCAAAGCCGAGTGGGGTACGGCTTGGGAACGACGTATTTCCCTCTGCTGGCAGAAGTTCGGCGAGCGCTTGTCCCGCCCCGAAAAAACCTTTCCCCATCGCCTCAGTCGGATGGGACGCGAGCCGCAAGCCGATGATCGTCGCGTCGTCCAGGGCGAAGAGCGGCGAGCGCAGCGCGCCCACCAGGGCCAGATCGTCGCTGGGGTCGTCGATGACGCGCAGCAGGTGGATGAGATCCTGCACCTCGTTGCGCCCGTAGTAGCCACGGCCCGCCGTGGTCAGGAAGGGGACACCCTGGGCGCGCAGGGCGGCCTCGAAGGGCTCGAAGGCGCTGGAGGCCCGGAAGAGCATGGCGACATCGCCGTAGGTCGGGCGTCGCCAGCATGCCTCCTTGCGGTCGTAGATGATCGGATGGGTGGATCCCTCCACGATCTCCACAAGGCGACGGGCCAGCAGCTTAGCCTCCGCGACGCGGCGGTCTGCGGCCCGGTCTTCCCCCTCGGCCACGTGCAGCTCGACGCTGATCGGATGGGGCGATGCCGTACGGCTGGGATGCAACGGCTCGAAGGGGATCTCAAATGGCTGGAGTGGCGCGGATCGCGCAAAGACATGCGCGCCGACATGGTTGACCCAGCCGATGATGTCGGGGTGGCTGCGGAACGAAGAGTCAAGGCGGATGCGTTGGCCACCCCAGCGCGCTACGATGTCGCGCTCGACCTGCTGGAAGACGCTCACGTCGGCACCGCGAAAGCGGTAGATCGACTGCTTGCCGTCGCCGACCACAAAGAGCTCGGCGGGCGGCCCGTCGTCGGCGGGCGGCTCCAGGCCAGCCAGGGCGTAGATGATCGCCCGCTGGGCCGCGTTGGTGTCCTGGAATTCGTCCACCATAATCGCGTGCAGTTCGGCCCGCCAGCGCCGACGCACCAGCGGGTGGCGCTCCAGCAGATCGCGGGCCATGGCCTCAAGGTCGTCGAAGTCGAGGGCATCGGCTCGGCCCTTGATGGCGGCGTAGCGCGCGCGGGCCATGTCGTAGAGGTCGCGCAGGGCGATGGAGGTTTCGGCGGCGCGCTGCTCAAGCTCCGCCACCGGCACAAAGCTGAGGATGTCGGCGGCGGCGCGGTAGGACTCGCGCAGCACGGTGAGCGCGTCCTTGGCGCTGCGCAGGCTATCCTCGGAGGGCCAGAGCTTTTTGCTGCCCACATTCAGCTTGATCTCGTTGATCCGCGTGAAGTCGGGCATCACGTTGGTAGAACATATGGCGAGCCATGCGGCCACGGCGATCACCTGGACGGCGAGCTTGTCGGCGGCGGGGGCGACCGGGGCCAGAGCGAAGATGGTATCAGCCGCCGCGCGCCAGGCCGCGCCGCCGACAAGCTCTGCCAGGGCTGAGTTCTGAGCTCGCCCGAGATCATCGCGCCAGCGGGCGCGGAGCGAATCTGCATCTGCGGGCAATGACTTCAGTGCGGCGCGCACCTCGCCGCCGCCGCGCAGCAACTCGGCCAGGGCGACACGCAGTTCGACCGGGCCAAACTCGTCGAGCAGCGTGAGATAATGCGGGGGAGGCGAATCCTCCCCAGCCCCCACCACGTCCCGCAGCGCCTCGTCCACACTGTCGGCGCGCATGATCCCGGACTCAACCTCATCGAGAATGCGAAAGCGCGGGTCGAGGCCGGTCTCGCCGGGGTGGGCGCGCAGCAGATCGGCGCAGAAGCTATGGATGGTGCCGATGCGGGCCGACTCAACGGCGGCGCGCAGTTCCTCCCAGAGACCCGCGCGGGCCTGGCGGGCGCGGGCCTCAACCTCGTCGCGGACGCGCTCGCGCATCTCGCGGGCGGCCTTCTCAGTGAACGTGATCGCCAGGATGGCGTCGGGCGGAATGTCGCCGGCGCTGATCAATCGCACGTAGCGCTCGACAAGAACGCGAGTTTTTCCGCTGCCGGCACCGGCGGAGACGACGAGGCTGCCGGGGGTATGGATGGCGCGATGCTGGTCATCGGTAAGGTTCATTTTTTATACACGTAGGGGCGCAGCATTTGGATGGACACTCTGCGCCCATCCAAAAGCTGCGCCCCTACTCGGCACGTTTGATATGTTCGATCACACCCGGTGCGCCGAGGCGCAGCTCAAGGCCAAGGAGTTGCTCAAGGGCGGGGCGATAGGGGTGGGGCGCGTTGAGCATGCGCTGGGCGGCTAGTCCGCAGCCGATCCAGCGCAAATGGTGGTAGGCCACCCACTCGGCAAAACCCTCGCGCAGCACGGGGTCGCGCAGGAGCGGGCAGCGCTCGCCCTGCCAGGCGTGGGTGTACTCGTGGGCCACGGTGGTACGAAAGCCAAGCTTGGGCAGCCCGTAGAGCATGTAGATCGTGCGCAGGTGGCCGACACGCTGGTAGAGGCCCAGCGTGCTATGGCCCTCAGGTGGACTGTCGCCGCCCTGCGCGCGGATGCCCTCCATCGTGGGCGCGTCCACCAGACGAAAGTCGACGCCGACATTCAGGCCCATGTTGAACTGTCCCACCACCGCAGCCACCGTCTCAGCGTAGATCCGCTTGGCCTCGTTCGGGTCGTACACGGCGGTGGCGTGGCAACTGGCGCACTGGAGCCGCCCATCGTGCAGGCGCCAGTGCCGGTCGCCCAGAGGCGCGCCGCAGGTGGCGCAGCGCTGGCGGGTGGCGATGCAGCCGGGGCAGTAGCGGTCGGGCCGGTCGATCAGCGTGTAGTAACCGCCGTCGAGAGTCCCGCCGCAGCTCGCGCAGGTTGTCAGATCGGGACGTGACATGGGTATACTATACCTTGGGATGCGGGGCTTTGGATCGCGAAGGTTTGTACAGACATTATGACATCATATTCGGGCAAGGATCGCGCGATGCGCTTTGAGGTTGCCCCGCTCGATGCGTATGCGAGTCGAGTCACCAGCGGGCTAGCCTACCTGGGCGGGCTGCTGATGCTGCCGCTGCTCTTCGCCTACCTAGCCAACCTGCGCTGGGGCGGCCTGCTTATCCCGCCGGCCCTGGCCCTGCCCCTGGCAATCTTCCTGTTGCTCAACTACGCCGCCCAGCCCAGCGCCTACATAATCGAGGATGTCGCCCTGGTGGTGCGGCGGCGCTGGTGGCGGGCGCTGCGTGTCCCGCTGGACGTGATCAGCGGGGCATCGGCGGCCACCTACCTGTCCGACGTGCCCCGCCACGGGCTGCGCTTCGCCTTCAACCCCGGCGTCTTCGGCTACCTCGGCCCGTTCCGCCTCGCCCCCTATGGCGAGACGTTCTTCCTGGCCACCAACCGGGAGCGCCTTGTGTCGGTGGCCCGCCTGGGCCGCCCGCCCCTGATCCTCAGCCCGGCCCGCCCGCGCGAGTTTGTCGAAGCCCTCAACGACCGGCGTACCCAGGCGGCCATGCGCGAGCTTATCGCTATTTCTGGCGGGGGCTTGGGGGCCGCAGACCCCCGAAAAGAAACCTTCATTGCCTCCGCAACTCGGTACAGATTTCCAAAAAGCGACGCGAGGTGTCGTGGTCTGTAAGGCAATTTCTGGAGCGCCAAGCGATCTCTTGGAGGTGGCAAAGCCATCTCCAAACCCCCGCCGGGAGCGGCGCGGCCACAGCGCTGCTGCGCCCCAATCCCCTTAGGCGCAGTGCAATTCCTTGACACCGCGAGAATCGACGTGCTATACTCCGCATGTGGCGATTACGATAGTAAATACTAATGAAACGGCTCTCTGCCGCGCTATGAGCATCGATCGCAAAGAGCAGGGCACCACTCGCCAGAGCATCTTGCAGCTCCTACGCCGACACGGACAGATGACCGCCCAGGAGTTGAGCGACGCGCTGTGCATTGGTGCAGTCGGGGTACGCCAGCACCTCGCCATGCTTGACCGCGACGGGCTCGTGCAGATCGCCGGGCTGCGGCGCAGCGTCGGGCGACCGAGCCATCTGTACATGCTCACTGCCGAGGCCGAGGAACGCTTCCCTAAGCGCTACGACCGCATCGCCCTCGACCTGATCAGTTTTGTGGCGGAGTCGGGCGGATCCTCCGCCGTCGAGGCGATCTTCACCCGTCGGCGCGAGATGCTGGCCCTCGCTATGCGTCCGCGCCTGGTCGGTCGCCCGCGCGCCGAGCAGGTGGCGGCCCTGGCGGCGATCCTCGTTGAGCAGGGCTACATGTGCGAGTACGAGCAGCTGACCGACGGGTCGTTTATGCTCACCGAGTATAATTGCCCGGTTGACTGCATCGCTCGCCAGCACCCGCAGCTCTGCTCCCAGGAGATCCGGCTCTACGAGGATCTGATCGGCGCACCGATTGTGCGTGAGGCTACCATCGCTCAGGGCGGCCACTGCTGTCGCTACCACATCCCCGCCTGATGGGATCTCGTGCTTGTGCACGCATCAAATTTGGGGCTGTCGCCCTAAAAACTCCTCATAGAGTTGGTTGAAATTGCCAGCTTCGCTGGCAGTTTCAACCAACTCTATGATCAATATCGGGGGCTTGCGGCCCCACTTCTGCGTATGAATAAAGGAGAACACTCATGGCGTTCGAACTTCCGCCGCTGCCGTATGACTACGCCGCCCTCGAACCCCACATCGACGAGGCGACGATGCACTTCCACCACGATAACCACCACAACACCTACGTCACCAACCTGAACAACGCCCTGGCCAACTATCCCGACCTCCAGGGCAAGCACCTTGAGGCGCTGATCGGCGACCTTGAGGCCATCCCCGAGGCCATCCGCACGGTCGTGCGCAACAATGGCGGCGGCCACTGGAACCACAGCTTCTTCTGGAACATCCTTGGCCCCAACGCCGGCGGCGAGCCTAGCGACGTGCTGGCCGACGCAATCGTTCGCGCCTTCGGCAGCTTCGCCGAGTTCAAGGATAAGTTCAAGGCTGCCGGACTCGGTCGCTTCGGTTCCGGCTGGGCCTGGCTGGTCGCCGCCGCCGATGGTAGCCTGTCGATCTCCAGTAGCCCCAACCAGGATTGCCCGCTGATGGAGGGCAAGACGCCCATCCTTGGCCTTGATGTCTGGGAGCACGCCTACTACCTGAAGTACCAGTTTAAGCGCCCGGCCTATATCGACGCCTTCTGGAATGTGGTGAACTGGGCGAAGGTGGCCGAACTCTATACCGCCGCCAAGGGGTAAGTCTACCGGCAATAGGAAATGGGGAAGAGGCAGGGGCCGCTCATTGAGCGGCTCCTGCCTCTTCCCCTTGACGCGCATCAATTATTGTCCTCGTGCGGTATAGAGCGTAGGGGTGAGGCACCGCGATTGCTGTCCGTTCCGTCGTCGGAGATCGCAGGAAACGCTTGTGCTAGGCGAACTGAGGTGCTATACTGTAGCACACATGTCCGAGGCTGACCCGTCGCGTTGACAGGGCACCTCCCCTATAGTAGAGTAATGAAGGAGCAAGCACGAGTGGCAACGAACAACGGAGGAGCGCCCGCAATGGCTATCTCGCCTGAAAAAGAGAAAGCCCTGGCTGCGGCCATGACCCAGATCGACCGCAAGTTTGGCAAGGGCTCGATCATGAAGATGGGCGAGGCCAGCGCACGGCTGGTGATCGAGGTCATCCCCACGGGTGCAATCGCCCTGGATATCGCGCTGGGCGTGGGTGGGCTACCGCGCGGTCGCGTGATCGAGATCTTTGGCCCGGAGAGCAGCGGCAAGACGACCCTGGCCCAGCACATCATCGCCGAGGCGCAGAAGCTCGGCGGCATGTGCGCGTTTATCGACGCCGAACACGCCTTCGACCCGATCTACGCGCGGCGCTGCGGGGTGAACATCGACGACCTGCTGGTCTCGCAGCCGGACACTGGCGAGCAGGGGCTTGAGATCTGTGAGACTCTGGTGCGCTCCAACGCCCTCGATGTGATCGTGATCGACTCGGTGGCGGCGCTGGTGCCCCGCGCCGAGATCGAGGGCGACATGGGCGACTCGCTGCCCGGCCTACAGGCCCGCCTGATGAGCCAGGCGCTGCGCAAACTCTCCGGCGCGATCAACAAGAGCCGCACCGTGGTGATCTTCCTCAACCAGTTGCGCATGAAGATCGGGGTCATGTTTGGCTGCTTTCACTACGATGCCCGCGTGATCCTCGCAGACGGCAGCTGCGAGAAGATCGGCAAGATCGTCAGCCAGAAGTTGTCTGCCGAGGTTATGTCCTACAATCACACCACTGGGCAGTTCGAACCGCGCCCCATCGTCAGTTGGTTCAACAACGGCCCTACTGAGCTGTTCCTTCAGTTTACGGTCGCCGCCAATGAGGGTAGCGGGCGGCACGCCTTTGCCTGTACCCCCAACCACTTGCTGCTCTCTGAGTATGGCTACAGGCCATCTGAGGAGCTACAAATCGGTGATCGACTGATGACGATGGTGCAGCACTACCTCTCGCCTACACAAGAGCAGGTTGTGATCGGCTCGCTGCTTGGTGATGGTAGCTTCCGTAAAGCCAGTGACTTCAACACGAGCCTACGGGTCGGTCATGGCGCAAAGCAGGACGCCTACTGCCTCTGGAAGCAGTCGCTCTTCGAAGGATTGATCGGCTCACAAGGCACAAACTCACGTGGCGGGCACAGCTTCGATACGATCCCAATGTATGAACTGACCGCACTGGCTGAACACAACTACGATCAGAATGGAAAGAACCCCAGCCAGGAATTGATCGACCGGCTGACCCCGCTGGCGGTTGCGATCTGGTATATGGACGACGGCACGTTTGATAGCGAACGTCAAAATTGCTGCTCGATCTGCTGCCCTGCGTTTCCCTTGGAGAAGCAGCAGGCAATGGTGCGCTGGTTCCATCAGCAGGGTATCTCTGCCACCCTTGATGCGCGTGGGCGCATCAACTTCGGGGTAAGCGAGACGCCCAAGTTCCACGCGATGATCGCAGCATTTATCCATCCATCAATGGAGTATAAGCTTCTGCCCGAGCATCGAGGGAAGTTCGCTTTGATCGAATCTCTCCCCCAGCGCTCACTCAAGGCCGTGCCATTCCCCATCCTTGACATCCATGTGAAGCCCGAGACACGTGGGATGAACCGCTTTGACCTTGAAGTGGAAGGTAATCACAGCTACGTCGTTGATGGCGTGGTCGTGCATAACTCACCGGAGACCACCACCGGCGGCCAGGCGCTGAAGTTCTACGCCTCCGTGCGCTTGGACATCCGGCGGATTGAGACGCTCAAGCAGGGCCAGGAGGCAATCGGTGCGCGCGCGCGGGTCAAGGTGATCAAGAACAAGGTTGCCCCGCCCTTCCGCCAGGCCGAGTTCGACATCCTAGCCAACGAGGGCATCTCCCGCGAGGGCAACATCCTGGATGTCGGCGTGGAGATGGGGATCATCCGCAAGAGCGGGGCCTGGTTCTACCTCGGCGAGGACCGCCTTGGCCAGGGCCGCGAGAATGTGCGCGCGTTCCTCAAGGAAAACAAGACCCTCACCAACGAGATCGAGCGGCTGGTGAAGGCCCAGGCTCTGACGAACGCCACCGCCGTCGCCCTCCCGACGACTACGGTCGCTAGCGACGATACTGATGATGATGAGGACGGCCTCTTCGAAGAGTAGTCCATCTTGCGCGTGGCAGATTGCAGATTGCAGATTGGTGCCCAATCTGCAATCTGCGGCGTGTAGCGCGCCGTAATAATGCCGACAGGTACGATCACTGCCCTGCGCGCACAGGCCAACCACAGCCAGCGCGTCAATGTGTTTCTCGACGATGAGTTCGCCATCGGGGTCAGCCTGAACACGCTGGCCCGCGAGGGTCTCGCTGTCGGCCAGCAGATCGACGCTGAGACCTGGGCGCGCCTTGAGTCCACCGAGCATGCCGACCGGGCCACCCAGGCCGCGCTGCGCCTGATCGATATCCGCCCCCGGTCGATTGCCGAGCTGCGCGAGCGCCTCCGCCGCAAAGAGTTCCCCGCCGCCGCGATCGACGCTGCCATTGCGCGCTTGTCCGACCTCGGGCTCCTCGATGACGCCGCCTTTAGCCGCCTCTGGGTCGAGAACCGCCGTAGCTTCCGCCCGCGCGGCAGTTTAGCCCTGCGCGACGAGCTACGCCGCAAGGGGATCCCCCGCGATCTGATCGACGCAGCTCTCGCCGACGTGGGTGAGGCCGAGGACGCCGCCGAGCAGGAGGCCGAGCGCGCCCGTGGCCTCGCCCGCAGCGCCCTGCGCCGCTATGCGGACTCCGCCGACCGCTTCAGTTTCCAACGCCGCCTCGGGGCGTACCTCCAGCGCCGTGGGTTCACCTTCGCCACCATCCGCCCGATCCTCGACGAACTCTGGGCCGAGGTGCTGGCCGCCAAGGCAGAGCCGCCGGAGACATAGCGGCATCGGCCGCGTTCCTTTCCTGCCCGCATATGCCCGGTGGCCTGAAACCCGCCCGCGTACAATGGCTATCATACCGAAAAAGGAGTCCCCCCGTGCCCGATGTGCAGTTCCTTGGACACTCGTGCTTCCGCCTGCGTGGGCGCGACGGCACCGTCCTCTGTGATCCGTACAGCCGATCTATCGGCATCGACCTCGGTCGCCCCTCGGCCCATATCGTCACCGTCAGCCACGGACACGCCGATCATAACTACGTCGCTGGCGTCAAGCCCCTGCGCGAGAAGATCTTTGTGATCGATGGCCCCGGCGAGTATGAGGTGAGCGGCGTGCTGCTCACTGGCGTCCGCACCGCCCACGATACCCACAAGGGTGCTGAGCGCGGGTTCAACACGGTCTTTGTCATTCATCTCGACGATGTTGTCTTCTGCCACCTCGGCGATCTCGGCCACGAGCTGACCCAATCCCAGCTTGATGAGATCGGCGATGTCGATGTCCTCTTCGTGCCGGTCGGCGGCGGCGAGACGATTGGCCCCGCCGAGGCGAATAATGTCATCGGGCAGATCGAACCCAAGATCGCGGTGCCCATGCACTACGCGACGGCCCAGCTCTCGTTTGAGTACGACCTCGCGCCGCTGGAGAAGTTCACCCACGAGCGCGGCATCAAGGAGTTCAGCCCCGAGGACAAGCTCGTCGTCACGGCCGCGAACCTGCCGCCCGAGGGCGAGAACACCCGCGTGGTGATTCTGCGGGCAGTGAATGAGTGATCGCCGGAAAGATGACAGGCTGATCATCGCCGCACTTCGCCGGTAAAAGACTTGGCAAGGCGCGTTTTTATCCGTAACTTGGTACCCCAAGGGCAGCGATCAACCCACTGCATCGTGCCGATAGCCGATGATACTACAGGTAGGTGTAATCCCCTCGGCGGGGAGGCTCGGAGGGGCGAAGCTCCTCTGAAAGAAAAGAAAAAGGTTTCTTTTCGGAGCTCTGCGGCCCCCAAACCTCCGCCAAGAATGGCCATTTTCATAGGTGTTGTGCGGCGCGACCGCATGGCTATCTGATGTGGATCTGTTCACGAATCGCTATGAAAAAATACTCACCTGCTATGGATGTTTGTGTGGGTCGGTACAACCGTTCGGTTGGCCGACCCACTTTTTATTTGGACTTATCGGCTGGCGTGACGTTTGACATTCGTGATCTACGGCGAGGGTGAGTAGCGCAAGAACATCGGCAGGCAGACGGTTATCAATTCGATATCTACACAAGGAGATAAGAAGGTGAGTATGGCGAAGTACATTTTCGTAACCGGTGGTGTGGTCTCTTCAGTCGGCAAGGGTATCAGCGTCGCGTCGATCGGACGCCTGCTCAAGAGCCGTGGCCTGCGCGTGTCGGTTCTCAAGCTTGACCCCTATCTGAACGTTGACCCGGGCACGATGTCGCCCTACCAGCACGGCGAGGTCTTCGTTACCGAGGATGGCGCAGAGACCGACCTCGACCTCGGGCACTACGAGCGGTTCATCGACGAGAACCTCTCGCGCCTGAGCAATGTGACCACCGGACAGATCTACTCGGCGGTGATCCAGAAGGAACGCCGTGGCGACTACCTGGGCGGCACAATCCAGGTGATCCCGCATATCACCGACGAGATCAAGTCGCGCATCGCCGCCGTGGGTAAGGTGAGCAGCGCCGATGTCGTGATCGTCGAGATCGGCGGCACCGTCGGCGACATCGAGGGTCTGCCCTTCCTTGAGGCCATCCGCCAGATGCGCAAGGAGTATGGCCGCGACAACGTACTCTACATCCACGTCACCCTGCTGCCGCACATCGGCTCGACGGATGAGCTGAAGACCAAGCCCACCCAGCACTCGATCATGGCCCTGCGCGGTGTCGGCATCACCGCCGACGTGATCCTCTGCCGGGCCGATTTTGCGATCTCCGAGGACATCCGCGACAAGGTGGCCTTCTTCGCCGACGTGGACGCCCGCGCGGTGATCCCGGTTCAGACGGTGGACTCGATCTACGAGGTGCCCCTGGTGCTGGAGGAGGCCGGGCTCGGCGAGTATCTGTGCGACCGGCTCGGCCTGGAGGGCGTGGCCCCTGACCTGACCGCGTGGCTTGAGCTGGTGCAGCTGATCAAGCAGCCGAAACGGGTGGTGACGGTAGCCCTGGTGGGCAAGTATGTGGAACTGCGCGACGCCTACATCAGTGTGGTGGAGGCGCTGCGCCACGCCGGGCTGCACCAGGAGCTGGATATCGACATCCGCTGGGTGTCGGCCGAGGAGGTTGAGCGCGATGGCCCGGAGCCGCAGCTGTCGAACGTGTACGGCATTGTCGTGCCGGGTGGCTTTGGCGACCGGGGCATCGAGGGCAAAGTTATTGCCGCCGACTACGCCCGCACCCACAAGATTCCCTACCTGGGGCTGTGCTTGGGCATGCAGTGCGCCACCATCGCCTTTGCCCGCCACGTGATCGGCAGCAGCGATGTGAACAGCACCGAGTTCGACCCGCACACGCCGCACCCGGTGATCGACCTGATGCCCGACCAGCGCGGCGTGACCGAGAAGGGTGGCACGATGCGCCTGGGCGTCTATCCTTGCACGCTGGTTCCCGGCACGCGGGCGTCCGAGGCGTACGGGGCCGCCGAGGTGATGGAGCGCCACCGCCACCGTTTCGAGTTCAACAACAAGTACCGCGCCCTGCTGGAGGCGGCCGGTTTCGTGATCAGCGGCCACTCGCCAGATAACCGCCTGGTGGAGATCATTGAGCTGCGCGACCACCCCTGGTTCGTGGGCAGCCAGTTCCACCCGGAGTTCCTGTCGCGTCCGAACCAGCCCCACCCGCTGTTCCGCGAGTTTGTGGCCGCCGCTGCCCGCACTCTGTCCGCCGGTGAGGTGCAGCAGTTGCGCCTGAGTGAGTCCGAGGATGGCACTGCGGAGCAGGTATGGGTGGCCATGGAGATGTCATAACGTCAGATCCGCTGCAGGCAGCCCAAAAAATGACACGCCACGTGGTGGGCTATGGCCCACCACGTGGCGCGTCTGCTGCTCGCCAGCACAGGCGCGGGGATGCTAAAAAATGACTATTGCACATAAGTAAAAAAGGCGTATAATATAAGACTATCTGGGACGGCTTTGGCACACGCGAAACGGCACACTCGGCTCCTTCGATCCCTTGGCGGGACGGGATCGGCGAACCTGCTCGCTACCTAGGCGCGGACCAACCTCGGCGTTAGACCCATTTCAAGGAGTGGCGAGCCATGAGCTTCGCGGACAAGACCCTAACCTGTCGGGACTGTGGGATGGACTTTGTGTTTACCGCTGGCGAGCAGGAGTTTTACTCATCGAAGGGCTTTGTGAACGAACCGACACGCTGCCCATCGTGCCGACAGAATCGCAAGTCGCAGATGAGCTCGGGTGGCGGATCCCGTGAGGATCGCGCACCGCGCTCATCCTCACCCTCAGCGTCTTACGGGACAGGGTCATCGGCTGCCCCACGTGAGCGTGTGTCGTACAAGGTCACCTGCGCCAACTGTGGCCAGGAGACGACGGTGCCCTTTGTCCCTCGCGGCACCAAGCCGGTCTACTGTAGCGATTGCTTTGACCAGATGCGTGGCGGCGGGGCGAGTTCGCGTCCGCGCTACTAACAAGATCTTCCCAGAACAGACGAATGGGGCGTAGCTTGCAGCTACGCCCCATTCGTCTGTTCTGCGGCTTTTTGGGCGACCGCCCTAACCCCGCGACTACTCCAGGTAATCGCGCAGATGCTGTCCGACATCGGGGCTACGCAGGCGGCGCAGCGCCTCGGCTTCGATCTGGCGGGCACGCTCGCGGGTCATGCCCAATGCGCGCCCGACTTCCTCCAGGGTGCGCCGACGGCCATCCTCAAGGCCGTAGCGCAGGTCGATGATCCGGCGCTCGCGCTCATTCAGATGATCCAGGGCAGCCGAGAGGTCGCGGCGCAGGAGCTGGGCTGAGGCGAAGTCGCCGGGCGTCGGCAGGTCATCGTCGGGCAGGAAGTCGCCCAAGGTGTGCTCGCCCTCATCGCCCACTGGGGTTTCTAGGGAGACCGGGCGGCGGGCCGCCTCAAGCACGCGCTCGATGCGCTCGATGGGCTGACCGAGGGCGATGGCGACCTCCTCGGGGGTGGGCTGGCGCTCCAGCGACTGCGAGAGCCGCTCGGAGGTGCGCTTGACCTGGCTGACCGACTCGCTCATATGTACGGGCAGGCGGATCGTGCGGCCCTGCTCGGCGATTGATCGGGTGACGGCCTGGCGGATCCACCAGGTGGCGTAGGTGCTGAAGCGGTTGCCCTTGCGGTGGTCGAACTTCTCGACGGCGCGCATCAGGCCGATATTACCCTCCTGGATCAGGTCGAGCAGGGAGAGCCCGCGTCCGACATACTTTTTGGCGATGCTCACCACCAAGCGCAGGTTGGCCTGGATCAGGTGGCGGCGGGCATCATTGCCGCCATCGACATCGCGCTCAAGGGCGCGGCGCATGGAGGGGCTGAGATCCTCGGGCGACAGTAGGCGCTCTTCGGCGGCGTCGCCGCGCTCGATCCGCTCGGAGAGATCGACCTCCTCTCTGGCGGTGAGCAGGGACACCCGCCCGATCTCCTGGAGGTAATGTTGGACGGCGTCGGGCGTGGGTTCGACGTGCTTTGCATGCTCAATGATATCGCTGGCCATATCGTCACCCTCGGCCAACCGCTTGAGATCCGACTCGTGATCAACTTCCGGCGAATCGGTCATTCCCCAGAGCGTTTTGGTTCGCTTCAGCATCGGTTCTGTGCTCCTAGCCTAGCTATAAGAGACACAAGACGGCCCCTCCCCGAAGAGGAGGAGCTGCGCCCTCTGGGCAGGTCTTTAGTTGCACGCAACAGAGCGGGGTTAAGCGCGTGCTGGGCGCTAGGCTGCGCGTGCTATGTGTGCAGCCAGCGAGGTTGATAGTTGCTGCTAAAGTATAGATATAATAACGCAATTTGTCAAGTATTGGTTTTCGGCAACATACCAACAAATGAAGATTCTCTACCATCGCCGGGACGTGGTGTAGCTCAGCCTTTCGCCCGATCTTGTCTGTAACTGGGCCGCGTACACTTGGATATAGCATAGATCATGGTTAGCGGCCCAGCACCTCCGCAGAAAAATCTCAGCTAGCCAGTCTCCCCCACTTGCACGGCTGCCGACAGAGGCAGCCGTTTATTGATTCTCCAGCTTTCAGCGTTCCTCTTGGGCAACCTCGGCACGCTCGGCGGCGCTGGCGGCGTTGGTGGCGGCGCGGCGCAGATCCTCACGAGCGCCAGCCAGGTCGCCGCTGGCCCGGCGGTAGCGCGAGCGCACTAGGTAAGGCAGATACCAGCCTTCGTTCTGCTGCACGGCGCGGTCGAGCAGCGGGCCGGCCTCGCTCCGCCGATCAACCGCGAGGTAGGCGCGGGCCAGATCGATGGGGGCGCGTGAGCGCCCGTGGGTAAAGACCTCCTGGACATAGTTGAGGGCGTCGGGGTTCTGCGCGGCCGCCTCTAGGTCGGCGATGGCCTCGGCGGGCTTGCCCTGGGCCAGCAGGGCCAGGCCGCGCCCGTAGCGGGCGATCAGATCGTCGGGGCTGGTAACGAGGGCGCGATCAAAGTCCTGCTGGGCTTCGGGTGCGCGATCCAGGGCCAGCAGGACAAATCCCCGAAAGGTGGCCGCAGATGTATCGTTGTTGTCCGCAGCGACCATCACGTTCGCGTCCACGAGGGCGGCCTCGTTATTGTCGGCGCGGGCGAGCAGCGCCGCGTGACCCTCGCGGGCGTCGTTGTTCTGCGGGTTGATCGCGACAGCTGTGGCGAAGTCGGCCAGGGCCGCCTCGGGTTGCTGGTAGTGATAGCGGTTGAGCCGCCCGCGCCGCAGCAGGGACTCGAAGTCGTTTGCATTCAGTGCCAGGGCCGCGTTTGTGTCGGCCAGTGCCTCGTCGGGGCGCGAGGCATTATAGTACGCCTCGGCGCGCAGATTCAGCGCCGCGATGTTTGTCGGCTCGCGGGCGATCACCGTGCTGGTATCGGCGATCACCGCATCGCGGCTGAGCGAGGTCTGGTCGTAGAAATCGGGCGCGGAGAAGCGGAAGCGCGCCCGCTCTAGATACGCGGGGGTCAGGCTGGGATCGAGCTTGATCGCCGTATCAAAGGCGTCGAGTACCTCCCCACGCGCCAGAGTATCCTGGGCGGTGACGGCGCTGAGACTGGCGCGGGCCAGGTAGGCCACCGCATTCGTCTTATCGTAGCTGAGAGCAGCCGTAATATCAACGCGGGCCTGATTCGCGTACGTGTACGGATCCCACCAGACATAGAGCAGGGCGCGGGCGGACAGCAGGGCGGCGCTATCGGGTTGCAGGGCCAGAGCCGTATTGTAGATCGCCAGAGCTTTTTCAGGGTTGCCGCCGGGACACCCAGGGCTGGAGCAGGCTGCGTGTCCATTCGACAGGGCCATAGCAATAACCTTGTCCATGTTTGCCGCTGTATCTGACCCGAATAGGCCACGGAAGACGAAAGCACCTCCGGCCATAAAGGCACCGATGATGGCGACAACCAGCACGGCGGCGACGGCGAGGATAATCAAGGCGGTGCGCAGGCATGTACGGCGCGGTGCGGGTGTGGCGGGAGGCGGCGTAGGCGCGGGCGCGGGAGGGGATTGAGGCAGAGCTATGTGCGTCGGTGTGGCGGAAACTTCTGTCATCTCCACCACACGGGTCTCGCGAGAATCTGGCGCGGGCCGGGAATTGCCGGACGGAGTCTGCGTGAGCGGGCCGACGGGAACCGCGCCCGTTGTGGCATCGCGGATCGCGGCCCCGAAGGCGGCGGCATCATTGAAGCGATCTAGCGGATTTTTGGCCAGCGCCTTCAGCAGCACCTGCTCAACCGGCACCGGCAGGTCGGGGCGCAGACGGCGCGGCGGGGGCAAGGGCGCGGTGCTGTGCTTGATCACGATTGCAAAGGGCGTATCGGCGTCGAAGGGCACCTGGCCGGTGAGCAACTCGTAGAGCACAATCCCCAGCGAATAGATGTCGGAGCTAGGGCCGACGCGCTCGCCACGGCCCTGCTCGGGCGACATGTAGGCCGGTGAGCCGAGGATGGTACCGGCGGCGGTGTGCTCGACCGAGTCCTTGATCATGCGGGCCACCCCGAAGTCGGTCAGCACCACGCTGGCCGGGCCGATGTCGAGCAGCAGCGCGTCGATCTCGGCGGCGGTGAGGGTCGCGGCGGCGGGGTCGCGGCGGCGGATGATCACGTTGGCCGGCTTCACATCGCGGTGGACGACCCGCTGCTCGTGGGCGTAGCCTAGGGCGTCGGCGAGTTGGCCGACAAGTTGGCCGACCACCGGCAGCGGCAGGAGTCGCCCGCGCCCGTGCAGGCTCTGGATGGCGGCTTTCAGTGTCGGTCCGTTAATGAACTCCATGGCCATAAAGGCCGAACCAGCCTGCACATCAAAATCATGAACCTGGACGATATTGGGGTGGTGCAGGGCGGCCACGGCGCGCGCCTCACGGCCAAATCGCTCAAGCAGGGCCGGGTCGCTCGCCAGGTGCGGGTAGATTACCTTGATCGCCACGTAGCGGTCGAGGCTGGGTTGGTAGGCCCGGTAGACCTCGGCCATCCCGCCGCGACCGAGGCGCTCAAGCATTTGGTAGCGACCCAGGGTGCGCCCGCTCAGATCGTCGCTCATGGTGAGTCTCCTGCCGATGGAGATATGGGGCCGCATGCCCCCGCTAATAATCATATATCTAGTTGAAACTGCCAGCGAAGCTGGCAATTTCAACTAGATATATGTACGTACGTTTTAGGGCCGAAACCCTAAAGATATCACCCGAGCCTGCCGAGCGCAATGAAGATCACCACGCCCAGGCAGAGGTAACTGCCGTAGGCGATGTAGTCGGGCGCGGGTCGTCCGGCGCGGCGGGCCATAATGATGCCCGCTGAGACGACCCCGGCCATCAGCATACCGTAGAACAGGGCCGGGGCCAGATTCGTCACGCCGACGCTGGCCCCGATAAAGATCGCCAGGTAGACATCGCCCAGGCCGAAGGGTGCCGCGTATCTGGGGAAGAGCATGCGGGCCAGCCCGTAGAGCAGGGTGAAGATCACGCCGCCGACCAGGGCTCCCAGGATGACGTTGACCCAGCTCATGCCAACGAGCGGGCCGACCACTATGGCAATCAGGGCGGCTCCAAGGATGAGGATGGTGTAGATCCAGCGGTGCAGCCAGTCGATCGCGCCGGTGACGATCAGCACGGCGCAGATGAAGGCCACGTAGAAGAAGGCCGGTCGCAGCTCGTAGATCTGGTAGATGCGCAGCAGAACCAGACCGCTGATCAGCTCGACCAGCGGGTAGATCCAGTGGATCGGCCTGCCGTTGGCGGCGCGTCCGCGCTGGATGGCCCACCCGGCGACCGGCAGCAGTTGCCACCAGACCAGGGGTGCCCCCGTGCGTGTGCAGCGCGGCCAGCCCAGCAGGCGGGTCTCGCGTGGGATACGCACGATCAGGACATTGAGCAGCGAGCCCAGCAGGAGACCGGCGATCAGGATGAGTGCGGCGGTGAGCATAGGCAGAGCTTACTCCTCGGCGCGAAACGCCGCCCACATAATTTCAATCGGGGCGGCGTGGCCCGTCCAGCGGGTGAGGGCCAGGGCACCCTGGCGCACCAGCATGCCCGCGCCGTTGCGGGTGCGGGCACCGCGCGCGGCCGCCTCGCGCAGCAGGCGCGTCTCGCGGTAGACCATATCGTAGACCAGAGCGTGCGGGGCCACCGGCGGGTTCGGCAGGGGCGTCTCGTCGGCCTGCCAGCCCAGAGACGTGGCGTTGATCAGCAGGTCGGCGGCGGCGATGATCGCGGGCAGGTCGGGGTCGTCGAGGGCGATGGCCTGGATGGTCGGCTGCGAGGTTGTGGGATGTGTGCGCAGGTCGGCGGCGAGATCGACGGCGCGGGCGAGGCTGCGGTTGGCGATTGTCAGGCGGGCCAGGCCGCCGCCGGCCAGGGCGAAGGCGGCGGCGCGGGCGGCACCGCTGGCCCCCAGCAGCAGCGCCGAGCGCCCGGCTAGGTCGATACCGCCATCGCGCAGGTCGGCGATCAAGCCGGGGGCGTCGGTGTTCGCGCCCACCAGCGCACCCCGCGCATCTTTGTAGATCGTGTTCACCGCGCCGATCCGCGCCGCCTCCGGCTCCAGCGCATCGAGCAGCGGGATGACCGCCTGCTTGTGCGGCAGGGTCACGTTGGCCCCGAGGTAGTCGGGTGCGCGCAGGGCCGCAACCCGCGCCGACAGGTCGGCCAGGGGTGTGTGAACCGCCGCGTAGCGCAGGTCGAGGCCCAGGTGGGCGAAGGCCGCGTTCTGCATCGCCGGCGAGCGGCTGTGGGCGACCGGGTCGCCGATCAGGATAATATTCATAAAAAAAGCGGAAGGTCAAGGGAGGGGAACCCTCTCTTGAAAACCCGCCTCCTGTTTATTGACAGGCCAGGTACTCAGCGGCGTAGCTCTGGAACTCATCGATACCGGTGGCGAACTTGTGCGTTCCGTCCTTGGCGCAGCTGGCCACAAAGAAGAGGTAGCGCGCGGTCGAGTCGGGCTGGGCGGCGGCGCGCAGGGCGTCGAGTCCGGGTGCGGCGATTGGGCCGGGCGGCAAGCCGGGGTAGCGTCGGGTATTGTAGGGGCTGTCGATCTGCAAGTCGGTGACGGTGATCGCCTTGCGCCACCACGAATGCTCGGCGGCGCTGTAGCCCAGCGCGTACTGCACCGTTGGGTCGGCACCGAGCTGGCCGCCGCTAACGATCGGCGCGTTTTCCGGCCTGAGGCGGTTCCAGAATACCGCGCTGATCGTCGGCATCTCGCGCGGCAGGGCGGCCTCGCGCTGCACAATCGCAGCCATCGTCACGATCTGATGGACTGACACATTCTGCACGCGCACATCGCGCTCGATGGCGGCGTACTGCTCGGCGAAGCGATCCAGCATCGCCGCGATAATCGTTTCGGCGCTGGCGTCCTTGGCGATGCGGTAGGTGTCGGGGAAGAGGTAGCCCTCCAGGCTCGCGCCGGTGGGCAGGCCGTTGAGCAGGAAATACTGGTCGCGGAAGTGCGCGCCATCGTGGGCGACCCGCAGGAAGGCGGCGGCGCTGACGATGCCGGTCTTCTCGACGATTGCGGCGATCTCCTCAAGCCGCAGACCTTCGGGGATGGTGATCTGCAGCTCCTCAACCTTGCCGCTCTGCAGCGTGATCAACATTTGGCTCATGGTCATTGTTGGGCTAAGGACGTAGCGACCGGCCTGGAGCTTCCCGTCGAGGCCGCGCAGACGGGCGAGCAGGGTGAAGACTGCGGGCTGGCGGATCAGATCTGCGGAGCGCAGGCGGGTGGCGATATCGGCGGTGGCCTCGCCGGGGGCCACAATAAACTCAACCGGGTCGCCCTCAGTGGCGACCGGGTTACGGATCTCGCCCAGGAACACATAGCCCGCGCAAGATGCCACCAGGGCGATTAGGGCGATACCGAGCATCAGGGCGCGGACGTGCCGCATCGACGTAGTCTCCTCAGGAGCTCAGTTCGGGCGCGGGCGGCCCGAGCTGGTGCTTCATCGCTGGGCATTATAGCACGCTGATTTTGGCCACATCCTGCCGCCTGGTGCCGAGGTCAGGGCTGGTGCAACGTCCCTGGGGCGGCGCTCCACACCTTGCTTTTTGTTGGTGTTTAGCAGCTTCCGCTAAACACCAACAAAAAGCAAGGTCTTTTTGGAGAGGCTTTCTACCCCCCAAACCTCTGCCGGAGGCGACGCTACGCCAGTTCTGGGCGCAGCCCCAAGGACGTTGCACTAACTCCGATAGGGGTGCTATACTTAAAGCTATCTGCTTCCCCATACACGTTTCATAAGGGCTTTGGTGTGTTCTTCTTGAGAAGAATGTAAACACCCGATAAAAAGTAATAGTACTATGAAAAATAGAATTATAGTACGACGTAAAAATTCATGGTCACGTATGAAATTTCACATATGAGTGCCTTTTTGTATATCAATAAGCGGATTGAGATCATACGAGCAATACAAATGGGTAAATAACAAAAAATACACCTGTTTTTTTTGCGCGTCTTAGTTTAAATGAACAAAACTTTACTCTACAGCACTTCCTGTTCGCCTTGATTTCATCCGGCGTGTTTATGATTTCGTCAATCGCCCACACGTACGTGAGAGCTGTTGTAATATAGGCGCGATACAATCAGTAGGGGAGAGCCTAGGCGACAATACGGCGCGTGGCTCACCTCGGTGATGATGCGGGATGTCCGCTGCGAGGAGTTCGGGGAGGGCGTGTCCCGCCCCGAAATTACCCCCCCCCCAGAGATACGGTCGTGAGCCACGAGACAGTTGAGAAGGAGCGTAGTGCATGAATCGTCGCCAGGGTTGGATGTTATTAAGCCTTGGGCTCATCCTAGCTCTCGGCACCGGCGCGCTGGTATTTTTTCTGCTCCAGCAGCAGCGTGATCTCTCCGCTGAGGCGCAGCGTATGGCTGCCGCCCAGGTGGTGCCGGTCATCGCGACCATGGAGCTGCCGGTGGCCGCCCGACCGCTCCAGCCGGGCCTCGTCATTACCAGCGACGATGTGCTACTCAAGTCGTTTCCGCTTGACCTGGTGCCGGTCGGCGCGATCACCAGCACCATCGGCCTAGAGAAACGCATCCTGAGCGCGCCGATTGGCCAAGGTGAAACTTTCAGCAGCTCTCGGTTGGTAGGTGGCCAGGGCAGCACCGTGAGCCAGGAGATTCCCCCTGGCCACGTACTCTTTGCCTACCCGATCGGCGACCTCCTCACGCAGGTAAATGTTCTGGCCAGTGGAGATCACATCGATATGTTGATCACGATCCCGGTGCTTTCCAAAGATGGCACCGCGAGCCGCGACGTGACGGCCTACACGCTCCAGAATATCGACATCTTCAAGGTGCTGCGGCCCGGCACCGACAACACCCAGCCGCCAACCGCGCTGCTGCTCTCGCTGACGCCCGAGGACGTGCTGCTGCTCAAGCGGCTCAGGGACTCTGGCGGCAAGATTGACCTGGTCTTGCGCCCGTTCTCGGATCAAAACCAGGTCGATGTCCCGCCGATTGACAACGAGGTTCTGATCTCCCGCTATAGCCTGCGCTAGTACTCCGTCGGATCAATTCTGCCGGGTTCGGATAACGGTTCTTGCGGGGAGGGGCAAGCTCTCTCCGCACGGCTGCCATGAAAGGGAACCTCCGTGGCTGTAGATGAAATTATGCGTGTCGCTGTGGTGACGATGCCGGATCAGATCGATCAGGACTGGATTGCTCGGCTTGGCCAGGATCCGCGCGTTGGCTGGATGGAGCGCGTGGCCATCCTTTCAACGGGCCTAGAGATGGTGCAGCAGAGCCGCCCCGATGTCGTGATCGTTGACCGGCCGCCGGTGGAGGCCGAGGAGTTCATCCGGCAGGTCTTCACCACCCTGCCGACGACGACATGTGTGGCCATCACCTCGCTGACCGACATCAACGTGGTGCGTCGGCTCATGATGGCGGGCGCGCGCGATGTGCTGGTGCGCCCGGTTCGCCACACCGATATCCTCCAGAGCCTGAACTCGGTGATGCAGATCGAGCAAGATCGGCGCAACCGCCAGATCGTGACCAGCGACCGCCAGAGCTACGGGCGTGGCAAGTTTGTGGTTGTGATCTCGCCCAAGGGCGGCGCCGGCACGACGGTGGTGTCGACCAATATGGCGGTGGCCCTGCGCCAGATCAGTTCGGGGCGGGTGGCCCTGGCCGACTTCGGGCTTCAGTTTGGCCACGTGGGTACGCACCTGAACCTCTTCTCGCGCCATACCCTACAGAACCTGCTGGCCAAGAGCGATGAGATCGACGACACCATCCTGTCCGGCGTGATGCAGCAGCACGGCTCGGGCGTCCATGTGCTGCTGGCCCCTAGCTCGCCCGAGGTGGCCGGCGAGATTAGCCGTGAGCAGATCTGCGCCGTCCTCGACAGCCTGCTGCTGCGCTATACCTATGTGATTGCTGACACCTGGTGCGTGCTCGACGAGGTGACGATGGCCCTGCTAGAGCGCGCCGACGATGTGCTTGTGGTGACCACCCCCGAGATCCCGGCCCTCAAGAACGTCAAGTTCTTCCTGGAATATATGGCCCAGCACCAACTCACCCGTGGCCGGGTCAGCATTGTGCTGAACCGCTTCCCGAGCGTGGAGGGCGTCTCGCTGGAGGATGTGCAGCAGCACCTGCGCCACCCGGTCAGCGCAAACATCCCGAGCGATGGGCAGCTTGTGACCTTCAGTATTAACCGTGGGGTGCCGGTGGTACTCTCGCACCCGCAGAGTTGGGTGAGCCAGAGCCTGCGCAAGCTGGCGGCCTACGTGGCCGGCGAGCAGGTCACGACAATCAGCTTGGAGCCGGAGAAGGGCAAGGGTAAGGGCAAGGGCATCGTGGGCGGCGAGCCGCGTCGCGGCCTGTTCTGGGGTCTGCGCCGCCAGACGTGATATGCCGAGGCCCGGCGACGTTCCCTGGGTCTGCACCCCAAGCCCCCACCAGCAGGTGTATAGGGCATTCTCACATGGAAAGCGAAGGTTATGCCACGATTACGTTTCTCCCGCCCCGATGGTGGCCCGGCTAGTGAGCGTGAGACCCCCGCCGCTGCCGATAGCGCGGCAATCACCCTGGCCGCTCGCCCAATCAGCGCCAGTGACTACGCCAGCAGTTCGAATGAGGATCGCGACCTGATCGCCAAGGTGCAGGCCCGCTTGGTTGGAGAGCCTGAGACGGTCGCCGCCCGCCGCGAGGCCGACTACTGGCCGCGCCGGATCGCCGCCCTGGTCTCCGAGCAGATCGAGACGTTGGGCCGCCCCGTCACTGAGCGCGACCGCACCCGGCTCACCCGCTACGCCCAGGCCGAGTTGCTGGGCCTGGGGCCGCTGGAGCCGCTCCTGGCCGACGATAGCGTCAGCGAGATCATGGTCAACGGCCCGAACCAAATCTGGGTGGAGCGCAGCGGCAAGATCGAGCTGACTAGCGCTACCTTCCTTAACGATGAGCATATCCGGCGGATCATCGACCGGATCATCTCGCCGCTCGGTCGTCGCTGCGACGAGACGACGCCGATGGTGGATGCGCGCCTAGCCGATGGCTCGCGCCTGAACGCGATCATCCCGCCGCTCTGCCTGAATGGCCCGACCCTGACCATCCGCAAGTTTTTTAAGAAGCCCTTGGGCCCATCTGACCTAGTGGCCCGTGGGGCGGCCACCACCGAGCTGATCGAGCTGCTGCGGGCATGTGTGCTTGGCCACTTGAACATCGTTGTCTCCGGTGGCACCGGTACCGGCAAGACAACCATCCTCAACATGCTCTCGTCCTTCATCCCCGACGGCGAGCGGATTATCACCATCGAGAACGCCGCCGAACTCCAGCTCCAGCAGCGCCATGTGATCACGCTAGAGACCCGCCCGGCCAACATCGAGGGCCGTGGTGAGGTGGCCATCCGCGACCTGGTGGTGAACTCTCTGCGCATGCGCCCTGACCGGATCGTGATCGGCGAGTGTCGCGCCGGCGAGGCGCTCGACATGCTCCAGGCCATGAACACCGGCCACGATGGATCGATGACCACCCTGCACGCCAACACCCCGCGTGACGCGATCAGCCGCCTGGAGACGATGGTGCTGATGGCGGGACTCGACCTGCCGCAGCGGGCCATCCGCGAGCAGATCTCGGCCGCTGTCCACGTAATCATCCAGCTTGAGCGGCTCCAGGACGGATCGCGCAAGATCGTGAAGGTCAACGAACTGACCGGCATGGAAGGCGATGTGATCACCATGTCCGAGATCTTCACCTTCCAGCAGCAAGGTGTGCGCGAGGGCAAGGTGGTGGGCAAGATCGTGCCCACCGGCATCCGCCCGCGCTTTCTCGAAAAGCTCCAGCAGAACGGGATCAACCTGCCGCCGAGCGTCTTCGGCTTTAGCGGCAGGCCGGGAGCCTGACGGCATGGTTCAGTTCTGGCAATCCAACGTGACCGTTCAGCGATGAGGCGACGCGGCGATGACGTGCTCCTATCGCCTCATCGCCTCATCGCCTCATCGTCTCGTCGCTGAACGGTCACGTGCGTTTGAACCATGCCTAAGGCATGGTTCAAATCGGCTTGACAGTTTGCGGTGTTCGTAGTGGGCGCTTTAGCGCCTGTGCGGCTGAAGCCGCCACTACGAACTGTCAAGTTGGAATCGCCCGATCTGAACCATGCCTAAGGCTGGATTGAGCATGGCGAACAACGTCGATCACCGCTACACGAGTCTTTAGGGCGGCAGCCCATGAGGTTAGCGATGGACACCACAACGATTATTATCATCGCGGCGGGCGGGTTTGCCGCCCTCACCATCATCGTGCTGGTACTCGGGCTGCGCGCACTAACCAGCGAGAGCAACCCTCTGGCCTCGCGGCTTCAGACCTACCTGAGCGATGATGTCTACGGGGTAGACGAGGCGGATCGGGTGGCGGAACTGCCGAGCGCCCGCATCGCCGAGCGGATCAACGCGAACATCGGGCAGCGCGGGTTCGCCCAAGAGATCGCGGGCCAGCTTGAGCAGGCCAACCTGCCCCTGAAGGTGCCCGAGTGGCTATTGCTGCGCATCGCTATCCCGCTGATGCTGTCGCTGGCCGCCCTGCTCTATTGGCGCAGCCTGCTGGTGCTGCCGATCACGCTGTTCATCGGATTCATCGCGCCGATCTTTTGGCTGCGCTCGCTGCGCAACCGGCGCAGCACGCTCTTTGGTGAGCAGCTCGCCGAGTCGCTGACGATGATCTGCGGTGCCCTGCGCGGCGGCTTTAGCCTGGCCCAGGCCATGACCATGGTCGCCAGGGAGGCCCGCGAGCCCACCCGCAGCGAGTTCAATCGGGTGGCCCAGGAGGTTCGCCTCGGCATGAGCCTCAACGACGCACTAGACAATTTGGTTATCCGCCTGAAGAGTACCGACCTGGAGTTGGTGGTCACGGCGATCAAGATCAACAGCCGCGTGGGCGGCAACCTCACTGAGATCCTCGACAGCATCAGCGTGACCATCCGCGAGCGCGATAAGTTGCGCCGCGAGGTGCAGGTGATCACCTCGATGCAGCGCATGTCCTCGTATGTGATCGGCGCGATGCCGCCGGGACTGGCCCTGATGCTCTTTATCATCAACCCGGAGTATATCAAGAAGCTCTTCCAGCCGGGCATCACCCTGTGCATCCCGATCACGGCGCTTGTCTTCTCGGTGGTTGGCTTCCTGGTGATCCAGCGGATCTCCGATATTAAGGTGTAATTCGAATGACCCCTCTAATGATAATGATCCTGATCAGCGTGATGGCGGGCGGCAGCGTGCTGCTGCTTGTGTTTGGCGTGGAACGGATGCGCCGCCAGCCCATCCTGGCCGACCGGCTCAACCGCTACCTGAGCGACGAGCGGATGATCAACGATATTTTTCATGAGACCGAGCTAGCGAAACCTTTTTCTGATCGGGTGATCCTGCCGCTGCTGCGGCGGCTGGCCCGGCTCTTCAGCTGGATGTGGCCAGAGACTCGCCTGCGAGCGTCCCAGCAACTCCTGCTGATGGCGAATGTCCGCCGCATGGGTACAGTCGAGTTTCTTGGGCTGCGGCTGCTCTGCGGCATAGGTCTGTTTGGCATCGGCGTTTTCTACACGTTCCTGGCCGGTATCTCGTTTAGCTTCTCGACGATGATCATGCTCGGCGTGATCGTGTTCTGTGGCTTCTCGCTGCCGAAGTTCTGGATCACCCGGCAGATCACCCGCCGTCAGATGGAGATCACCAACTCGCTGCCCGACGCCCTTGATATGCTGACGATCACCATCGAGGCCGGGCTGAGCTTTGAGAGCAGCCTGCAGGAGATTATGAACCGCTGGGATAACGACCTCTCGCGGGAGTTCGCCCGCGTGCTGCGCGATATTGGCATGGGCCAGAGCCGGCGGGCCTCGCTGAACGGCCTGGGCGAGCGCACCGGCGTGCCCGACATCCTCAGCTTCGTTACGGCGCTCAACCAGGCCGATGAGATGGGCGTGAGCATCGGGCGCGTGCTGAAGAGCCAGTCTGAGGATATGCGCGTGCGCCGGCGTCAGCGCGCCCACGAGAAGGCCAACCAGGCCCCGGTCAAGATTATGTTCCCCCTGGTGTTCCTGATCTTCCCGGCGATCTTCGCCGTGATCCTGGGGCCGGCGGTGCCCCAACTCTTGAACCTCGGAAACTAGGATCGCTTCCCGGTCGTTCGTATTGGGTTTGCTGAGACGACGCGGCGCTGAACGGTCACGTGCGTTTGAACCATACCTTAGCTGTACTTCAGCTCAACAAAAAAACACGATGACGGAGTCTTTTATGGAAACCCACCCTGAGCAGTTCACGCCCGACCAGCTCTACGACGAGGCGCTGATCTTCTTCCGTAGCGCACGCTGGGAGGAGGCGATCAGCGCGCTGCGGCAGCTTCAGGCGCAGAGCAATGCCTACCCGGAGGCCGAGGCGCTGATCGCCGATATTCTGCTCAAGCAAGAGATGGAGCGTACCCAGGCTCCGGCGACCTGGATCCTGCCAAGCGAGCGGCGGAATCGTGGCCGGGGGATCGCCGTTGCTGCCGTCGCGCTTGTGGCGCTGGGCATGCTCGGCGGCCTGCGATTACTGTGGACGGGCGCGTTTATGCTGCCGACGAGCCTGCCGGTGGTGAGCCAGCAGGCGGCAATTGGCGCGCTGTCCACGGCGGCACCAAGCGCGCCGTCGGCCAGCACAGGAGCGCTGGCTAGCGGCAATGGTGTGCTGACGGTGACGCAGGCGGAGTCTGTTGCGACCGTGGACAATATCTACTTCATCCTCGATGCCTCGGGGAGCATGCTGGCCCGGATCAATGGCCAGCGCAAGATCGATATGGCCCACCAGGCGATGACCGCCCTGGTGCAAGATCTTGGCGGCTCAACCAATGTGGCCCTGCGCACCTACGGGCGCAACCGCGCCAATGACTGTGGCGACATCGAGTTGGTCAACCCGCTCGGGCCACTGAATCGCGATCAGTTGCTGGGCCAGATCAACGCGATCGTCCCGGTGAACTTCAGCAACACGCCGATTGGCAACTCGCTGGCCGCTATCTCCGCAGATCTGGCTGGGGCCAAAGGCCAAACGATGGTGGTGCTGTTGAGCGATGGCGAGGAGAGTTGCAACGGGGATCCGGTGGCCGAGGCGCAGCGCCTGCATACCGACAACCCCAACTTGCGGGTGAGTGTGGTGGGCTTTGATATCGCCCCCGAGTTTCAGGCCCGCCTGGCGGCGGTGGCCGAGGCCGGTGGCGGTAGCTACTTTGGTGCCGCCAATGTGAGCCAACTCGGTGCCGCCCTCAAGCAGGCGCTCGCGTTGAGCTACCACGTCTTTGATGCCGACGGGCACGAGATGGGCAGCGCCAACGTGGGCGAGTCGCTCAAGCTCCCGGCGGGTAACTACCGTGTGACGATTGGCAGCGACCCGGCACTGCTTGCGCAGGCAGTGGATATCCATAAGAATATGGCGACCCAGATGGCGCTTAACACTATCCAGGGCCGACTGAGCGCTACGCTGAATCGCGACTGGGTGAAGTAACCATATGAGCCGACACACGCCAGATCGCCCACGGCGCGGGGCGCAAAGCATTGTTGAGTTCGCGCTGGTACTCCCGCTGCTGCTGCTGCTGCTGCTCGGGATCATCAACCTGGGCTACATGCTCTTCATGTACGCCCAGATCAACAACGCGGCCCGCGAGGGTGCCCGCGCCGCCGCCGTGCGGCCCTGCCCCGTGCCCTCCGAGCTCGCTGCGGTTCGCGCCAAGACGATTGCGAGTGTGCCGGCCTTCGCCGATACCAATTTGATCTCGAACACGATGGAGATCGTGTATACCAGCTCCCAGCTCCAAAACTACGGCGACCCGGTGACGGTGACGGTACACTATCGCATCGAACCGCTCGACCCGCTTAGCGCGGGGATGATCCCCGGCTTCAACCTTGATGCCGTGTCGATGCGTACGATTACTACGGGCTGCGATAGTTTGCGTGCGGTGCAGTCTACTCCGTTGCCTACGATAACGTATACGCCTACGCCTACGCCGACCGATACTGATACGCCTACGCCGACTGATACCCCCACGCCAACTGATACCCCCACGCCGACCGATACGCCGACGCCAACTGATACGGATACCCCCACGCCGACCGATACCCCCACGCCGACCGATACCCCCACGCCGACTGATACGCCGACTTCCACAAACACTAGTACGCCAACCAATACGGTCACCGCGACGAGAACGCCGACCGTGACCAGAACGCCGACCGTGACGAGAACGCCGACGAGAACGCCGACGAGTACGCCGACGAACACGCCGACGCGCACACCTTGCCCGATGCCGGCGTGTACACCGACGCCGACGTTGACCAATACGCGCACACCAACGCGCACCAATACCCCGACGGTGACCAATACGCCGACGGTGACCAATACGCCGACGGTGACCAACACGCCGACGCGCACACCGACGGTGACCAATACACCGACGGTGACCAACACGCCGACGGCGTCCAACACGCCGACGGTGACCAACACGCCGACGCGCACGCCGACGCGCACTAGCACGCCGACGCGCACCAACACACCGACGCGCACACCGACGAATACCAGCACACCGACGAATACCAGCACGCCGACGCGCACCAACACGCCGACCGTGACGCCGACCGTCCCGACGCTTACGCCCACACCAACCAGTTCGATCACCCCCACGCCCACGACACCGCCAGGAATCTCGGTGTCGCTCAGCGCGGTGAAGCACTACAGCCCGAATAGCACCGGCAACGCGGGCCTCTACCTTTCTGGACGGGTCTACACCAGCATCGGTGGCATCGGCGTCGCTGGCAAAACTATCGTCATCAATGTTAGCTATATCTACGGCGGAGTCACCTTCAGCAGCACCGTGAGCCTCGGGCCAACGGATGCGAGCGGGTTCGCCAGAGCGTGCCCGGCGGCCAACTACCCGGCAAACGTCCAGCTCACCATAAGCACCAACCCGGTAGACAACGCGCCTGGGCCGAATGGGCCGGGCCTTGGCAACGTCCAGGTGCAGAATCAGGCCCAGGGTGCGGTGCCCGCCTTCTGTCAGTGAGGGAGCAGGGAACAGGGAATCTCCTTGTTCCCTCGTTATCAAGGAGCGGGCGATGCGAGTTCGACATAAAAGTTATGGACAGTCGGTGGTCGAGCTTACCTTAACGCTCCCGCTGCTGCTGATGATCATCTTTGGGATGGTGGACTTTACGCTGGCCTATACCACAAACGTGTTCATCCGTAGCGCTGTGGCGGAGGGCGGGTATTACGCATCTCAGCACCCTAGCGACGATCAGGGCATCCGCGATCGGATCAAGCACGAGCTGAGTAACCTGAATCCAGCGGTCACGGATACCGATATTGCCATCTCCACATGTGTAGCCGGGTCGAGCGGCCCACAGACCGAGATCACAGTCACCTACAACTATCACGTGCTGTTCGGGCTGGCGGGAACAGGGCCGACGATCACCCTGCATAACGGCACGGTGGTGCCACAGTTCGGCGGCTGTCATTAGAGGAGTATTACGCTATGTCCCTCCAACCTTCTCGTCGCCGAGCTGATGGCCAGTCCTTGGTGATCGTCGCCCTGGCCTTTGTACTGCTGGTGGCCTTTTTGGGACTGGCCATTGACGGGGCCAACGCCTTCGGCCAGCGCCGACGGGTGAGTATCGCCGCCGACGCCGCATCGCTTGCCGCAACACGTGTGCTCGTGGCGATCAAGAGCGACGGTCGCCATGGCCAGGTGATCAACGCTACGATCCGCGAGTTCCTGGTGACCGACCACAGCATCGCGGCGGCCACATCCACGTGGCAAGCCAGCTATGTGACCCGCGATGCGCCCGACACGATCATCGGGCCGGTTGACGACCTCCTAGATCCGCCGACGAACGCGAGCGGTGTGCAGGTTGATCTCCACGTCACCTTCGATACGTTTTTTATGCGCGTGATGGGCCAGCCCACTCTGACGGTGGGCGCTACCAGCACCTCGACCTACGGAGCGCTCGGCACCGCCATCGGCCAGGATATCGTCCCGCTGGGGATCAGCGACTCGGCCATGAACCTACTAATCGACAAGGGCCACATCCGCGTGGATCTGCGCGGGAAGATCATGGACGGCTACAGCTCCCTGGCGCCGGGCGACCCACTGCCCGACGAGGTCTCCGATGTCGTCACCGATGCGAACTTTGCCCACGTCTCGTTCAGTGGCACACAAGATCAGCTCCCGAATGCCAATGGCTGCCAAAATCCTAATGTGCATGAGAACCTGACCTTCTGGTGGTGCAATGGTTCGCTCACCCAGATCCCGCTTGGCCGCAACCTGCCGGTTCTCGACCCCAACTGGGGCGATGTGAATAGCGCGATCATCTACCGGATCCACCATCAAACCACCGCTGTGGTGCCAGTCTATGTGCAGGTGCCGGACGGCCACGGCGGGGTCGCGCTCCAGTTGGCCTACTTCGTGGCGGTGGATATGAGCTACAACGTGGGCAAGTCGGCGCTGACCATGACTCTGCTGAACGATTATGTCTCTGCCGGCTCGATGATCGGCGAGGGCAGCGGCGTGGAGACCGGCGTCTGGGCGGTGAATTTGAAGCGATAAGGGTTGCCGCCCATCCGCAGACGTTCGCCAGTCGTTCGCCGGGGAGTTGAAGCTCCCAGGGCTGATGCAACGTCGCTGGGGCTGCGCCCCAGACCTCGCTTTTTGTTGGTTTTTGGCGGCTTCGCTGCCAAAAACCAACAAAAAAAAGATCTTTCGGGGGTGGCGAATCCACCCCCAAACCCCCGCCAGATGCGACTTTGCAACCGCCCTGCGAACCCCGTCCCGCCGGAGGTGCCGCCGCGCCGTGGTCTCACCCGTTGGCGTGGCAGCGCGTACAGTTGCTGAAGTCGCCGATCCGGCGATGCGACGACGCCACACCGCCCTGGTTGTGGCAGTTGTAGCAGGTGTAGGACTTAAACTGCTGCGGCCCCACGTTCGTGTGGCATGTCGCGCAGGCAATCCGCCCGCGACCGCCGTGGTTGAGCGGGAAGGTATGCTTAAAGACCACATTCTTCCACGCGCTGGTCACGTGGCATGCGGCGCAGTCGGTGCCGAACTGGCCCAGGTGTACCTGCGGATCGGCGTGACAGCCCACGCAGGTGGTGGGCGTGCCCTTGTAGACATTGTTGGCGTGGCAGTTGGTGCAGACTACCTTGGTGTGAGCGCCGGTGAGCGGGAAGGCCGTCTTGCTATGGTCGAATGCGGTGATCTGCTTCCAGTCGCTGGTCACGTGGCAGGTCGCACATTCGGTGCCGTACTTGCCGAGGTGTTCCTGCGGTTCGGCGTGACAGGCCACGCAGGTGGTGGGTGTGCCCTTGTAGACGTGATTGCCGTGACAGTCGGTGCATCCCGTCGTGATGTGGGCGCCGGTGAGCGGGAAGGCCGTCTTGTTATGGTCGAAGGTAACTTGGTTCCACCCGCTGGCGGTGTGGCACGCGGCACAGTCGGGGCCAAAGGCTCCCTTATGCTCGTCATCTTTCTGATGGCAGGCCACGCAGGTGCTGGCGGTGGCCGTAAAGTCAGCCGGGGCGCGGGCGGTGCCGTGGCAGAGCTTGCAGCCCACATCGACGTGCTTGCCCTCAAGCTTGAAGCTCACGGCGGCGTGGTTGAAGCCGGTGTAACGATCTACGCCGTTGTGGCAGGCCAGGCAGTCGTCGCCAAAGTCGGCGCGGTGCTGGGCCATAAAGGCGGCCTGATAGCCCACGTGGCAACTGATGCAGCTAGCCGAGTCGAGGGCGTAGGCGTTCGACGGGCGCGGGGATTGCGTGAGGGCGATGTGGCAGTCGGCGCAGGCGAACTCCGCACCGCCTGTGGTCTTCTTGTGGGCCGCCAGCGAGAAGCCGAGCAACTCGTGGGGGAAGCTGCTGGTCAGATCGGTCTTCGTAATATTGGCGGTTGCGCCCTTGTGCTCGGTGTGGCAACTCAGGCA
>CAISPW010000061.1 GCA_903887465.1 uncultured Oscillochloris sp.
CCAAACCCCCGCCGGAGGCGGCGTTGCAATCGCCCTGGCTTAGGGCTGCAGGGCTGACATGAGAGTCGTGCAAACTGAGGAACAGCCGAGGTGTTTTCGGCTATAATAGTGGCGACCCCAGCCGGTTTACCACTGCTTGAAGGAGCGCATATGCCTAGCCGCACCATCCCTGCGGGGGAAAAGATCACGATCAGCAACGGGAAGCTCACGGTGCCGAACAACCCGATCATGCCCTTCGTCGAGGGCGACGGCACCGGGCGCGATATATGGCGGGCGAGCGTGCGCGTCTTCGACGCTGCGGTGGAGAAGGCGTACGGCGGATCGCGCAAGATCAGTTGGTACGAGGTGCTGGCTGGCGAGAAGGCATTTACCGCGACAGGCAATTGGCTGCCTGACGAGACAGTGGCGGCGTTCAGGGAGTACCTCGTGGGCATCAAAGGCCCGCTGACCACCCCCATCGGCGGCGGCATCCGCTCGCTGAACGTGGCCCTGCGCCAGCTCCTCGACCTCTACGTCTGTCTGCGTCCGGTGCGCTATTTTGTCGGCGTGCCCTCGCCGGTCAAGCACCCCGACCGGGTTGACATGGTGATCTTCCGTGAGAACACCGAGGACATCTACGCGGGTATCGAGTATCGCGGCGGCACCCCCGAAGCCCAGTCGGTGCTTGATTTTTTCCAGGCGACCTACCCGAAGGATTTTGGCAAGGTGCGCTTCGGCACCGCCGCGAAGACCGACGAGTTCCTGGGTATGATCGGCCACGCCCCCGAGGGCAAGGTTGATGTCGGGGTGGGCATCAAGGCGGTGAGTCGGCTGGGCACCGAGCGCCTGGTGGGCGCGGCCATCGAGTACGCGATCACCTTCGGACGCAAGAGCGTGACCCTGGTACACAAGGGGAACATCATGAAGTTCACCGAGGGTGCCTTCCGCGACTGGGGTTACGAGTACGCTGAGCGTGCCTTCGGCGACCACGTCTACACCTGGTCGCAGTGGGAGCGCACCAAGGCGAACCGTGGCGAGCAGGCAGCCAACGCCGAGCAGAAGGATGCCCTGGCGGCCGGCAAAATCCTGATCAAGGACGCCATCGCCGACATCACCCTCCAGCAGGTGCTCACCCGCCCCGATGAGTTCGACGTGATCGCCACGCTCAACCTGAACGGCGACTATCTGAGCGACGCTCTGGCCGCCCAGGTTGGCGGCATCGGCATTGCCCCCGGAGGCAACATCAACTACGTCACCGGCCACGCGATCTTCGAGGCCACCCACGGCACCGCCCCCAAGTACACCGACCTCGATAAGGTCAACCCCGGCTCAGTCATCCTCTCCGGCGACATGATGCTGCGCTACATGGGCTGGGTTGAGGCGGCCGACCTGATCATCGCCGCCCTGGGTAAGACGATCACCGATAAGGTCGTCACCTACGATTTCGCCCGCCAGATGGAGGGGGCCACCGAGGTGCGAACCTCGGAGTTCGCCGACGCGCTGATCGCCAACATGGACATCATCCTCAAGGGTGGCGGCAGCCAGGTCGATGTCGCCGCCAGCATCAGCCCCGAGTTGCTCAAGCGGGCCGAGGGCCGGGTCTACCCGCGCGGCACGGTCGGCGCGATCATGACCCGCACGGTGGTGGCGGTGCCCGGCGTCGCCACGCTCCACGATGTCGCCCAGCATATGCAGGCCCGTGGCATCCATTCGGTGATCGTCAAGCCCGACGCCAGTGGCCGCTGGGGCATCATGACCATGCGTGATATCATGAAGAAGGTGGCCGAGATCGGCAGCGCGATCAACGGGATATCGGTGGATGAGATTACCACCCGACCGCTGATCACCACAACTCCTGATATGGATATTGCCGCCTGCGCGCAACTGATGCTCGATAACAACATCCGCCGCGTGGTGATCGCCGAGGCGGGTGAGCCGATTGGCATCATCAGCGACACCGATATTTTCCACTTCATTGTCGAGCAGAAATAGGGGTGGCGCGTCGTCAGGGTAACCAGATCGCATGACAGCTTGCCGGGTAGCGACGGTGCGGGATCCATGCGAAAGGCGGCTGCCAGCTTGCTGGTAGCCGCCTTTCGCATCACCTGAAAGCTTGGCTCACATGTCGAAGACCGCCTCGGTCTTACCGGCGAGGGCGTCGGCGAGCATGCGCTTGGTGCGGGCCAGCAAGGGTGGCAACTGGTCGGGCATGAAGAAGCCGATATTCACATTCTCGTGGCCGTTGCGGTGCAGTTCGCCGCCGACGATCCGCGCAACGAAGAGCAGGGCCATGATCTGGGCCTGGTCGCCGTTCGGGTAGGTCCACTGAAAATCGGGACCGGCGTAGACGCCGATCAGGCGCTCGGCATGGAGCTGAAGCCCAGTCTCCTCTTGCATCTCGCGGATGAGTCCCTGCACCGGCGTCTCATCGAGGCTGATGGTGCCGCCGGGCACATCCCAGAGCATCACATCGGCGCGGCGGCAGAGCAGGATCGCCCCGCGCTCATCCTGGACAAAGCCACTTGATCGCACCTGCATAATACGCTGGTGGCCGACGTACGAGCGCAGCCAGCGGGTGTACTTGATTGCCATCGTGACCTCTACCCTCTGTCGAAGATTCGGTTCAGCCGCTCTAGCTCTCGATTATAGATCGTTGTGGCGAAATGGTCGATTGAGGTGATGTTGCGAAGTGCGCGGTAGCCGTTCAGAAGGAAGGTGTGGCCAGACTCGAATCCGGCGAGGCGAGCGATCATGCCGGATCGCTCCAAGCCGATGCCCAGGAGATGTGAGCGCGAGAGCCGAAAGACATTTTCGAGGCTGATGTCGATCAGTTCAAGCTGACGGTACCGCTCATCGTAGTTGTCCGCCTCACGGTAGATCTGTTCATAGATCGACTCATCGAAGGTTGAAGGCACCCCCCGGTCGATCAGCAGCTGGGTCAGTTCATCGTCAAGCTCCGCTGTGGTGCTGATCAGATCGAGCAACTCCTCGATATCTTGCAGGTGGACGCCCGGCACAATATGCAGGAAATGCTGGAGCCGACGGGCGTCGTTGTCGCGCTGGCTGAAGTCACGCGGGCCATAGAGCTCGGTGAAGAAGAACTCGCCCACTGGCTCGTACATCGGGATGGCCGACAGGTCGCGGTAGTCGCGGCGTAATCGGTGTGACTGAAACACCTGGAGGGCGATGCGGTACTGCATGAAGGTTTTCATGATCTGCGCTAGCTATTGAATGCGGTCAAGCTGGTCGCGAGCGCGGGTACCCCACTCACCACCGCTATCGGCGAGGATAACCATCTGGTAGGCGTTTAGCGCCTCATCGCGGCTGCCAAGGTTCTCGGCGGCCCGACCGAGGTAGTAGAGGGCCTCGGCGTAGGCCGCGTTCAGGTCGACCGCGCGCTTGAACGCATCGTGGGCGCTCTGGACGCGGCCCTGGGCGTAGTAGGCCCGGCCCAGCCAGTAGTTGGCTTCGGGGAAGTTCGGCTGCAATGTGATGGCCTGGCGCATGTCACTAATGGCGTTATCGTACTTTTCATCGTGGATGAGTAAGATTCCACGGCGGTAGTATGCCTCGGCGATCTGCCCGTTGGCGTGGATTGATGCGTCGTAGGCGCTCTTGGCCTCGCTGGTGCGGCCCTGCTCTTGGAGCAGCTTGCCCTTAAAGAGCAGCGCCTCGGCGTAGCTTGGGCGCTGGGCCAGGCTGCGGTCCACCGTAGCGAGGGCGGCGGCAGCGTTGTCCTGGGCGTACTGCACCTGGGCGATGCCCAGGATCGCCTCAGGGAAGATAGACTGGAGCGTGATCGCCCGGTTGTAGGCGTCGGTGGCCCGATCAAGGGATCCGCTGCGCAGCAGTCCCTCAGCCAGCCAGAACTGCGCGTCGGCACGATCATTGCCGCCGGGCAGGCTGGCCGCCGCCTCGAAGTAGCGCAGGGCGACGCCCCACTGGGCCTGGCCAACCGCCACCTGGCCTAGGCCGATCTGGGCACCGAGGAGCTGCGGGACGATCTGCTGGGCCTGGGTGTAGGCGTCCGCCGCCTTGGTCAAGTCACCGCGACGGCGGGCGACATCGCCCAGGGTGACGAGCGCCTGGGCACGCAGTTCGATCAGCGCCGGGTCGCCGGTACTCGCGGTTTGGTTGATCGCCTGCTGCGCGGTATCGGCCGCCGACTGGAGCCGGTTGGTCGCGAGATATGCCTGGGCCAGCTTGTACTGGGGCAGCGGCGAGTTGGGCTGAAGGCTGGCCGCCCTCGTGTAGGCGCTGATTGCCTGAGAGGGGTTCTGGTTCTTCAGGGCCGTATCACCGATGGCGATCAGGGCGTTGATGTCGCTGACGCCCTGGCTAAGCGCCACGCCGTACTCTTTATCGGCGCGGGCGGGCTGGCTCAGGGGTCCCTCGTAAAGCCGGGCCAGGGCCAGGCGGGCGGCGATGTTGCCGTCATCGAAGCGCAGGGCGTCGCGCAGCGCCTGCTCGGCACCCTTCAGGTCGGCGGTGGCGGCGAGGCGCTCGCCCAGCTCGAAGGATGCCGTACTGCTGCGCGGGTCGAGCTTGAGCGCGTCGCGGTATGCCTGAATGGCGGCGTCGGCGTGCCCTGCGTCGTTATAGAGGCGGCCGAGTTCAATGGCGGCGGCGGCGCTAGTGGCGCTCAACGGAAGCAACACCCGCTCCGCCTCCTCGAACCCCGCGTCCCCGCTCAGCCGGAGCGCCTGGGCCAGGGCGATGGCGGCGGCGGGGCCGGGGCGCTGCAGGCTCACGGCGCGCAGTTGGGTGATCGCCTCGGCCTGATCGCCGGTCTCCTCGGCGATCTTGGCCAAGGTGAAGCGGCCGGGGAAGAAAGCCCCGTTGCGATCCACGGCCATGCGCAGCAACTGGGCGGCGGTGGCGCGGTCGCCGCGCTCGTAGGCGATTATGCCCTTGCCAAAGTAGCCCTCGGGCCGCTGCGCGGCCACCTGCACGACGCGGTCGTAGGCGCGGTCGGCGTCGTTGAGCTGTCCGTTCACCCGCAGGGCGCGGGCCTTCGCCAGCAGCACGGTCGGGTTGTTGGGCTCGCGCTGCTCAAGCCCGCCAAGGATACTGAGCCCATCGACGATAGGCGTGGTGCTGCCGAAGAGCGCACCGAATATCTGGCCGAGCGCCGAGGTCGGGCGGCCCGTGCGCGCGCGGGCCAACTCGGTGTCGAGCATGGCCAGGTAGAATCGCTGGCGGCGTGCGTCGCGGTCGGCCCGGTCGGCCTGCCCGGCGGCCACCTGCCCGGCGTCCGGGTCGGCTGCGCTGTCGGAGGCAGATCGCTGGTGCCAGCGGCCCACCGTCTGGTCGCTCGCATCTACCGCCACGCGCAGTTGGTCGCACAGGTCGGCGACCTCGCTCTCGGGGAGTGGTTTAGCGATCTCAAGCTCCCATGCCAGCGGCCCCTGGGCATCCAGACTGCGGGCCAGGCCAAGCAGCCCGCGCTGCTCGCGGGTGGCGGCGTCGAGGATCTGGGTCCACATCGTCCGGTAGGTATCGGGCACGAGGCGTCGGTCAACCCCGGCCTGCTTGGCTGCGGCGGCCAGGGCGTCCTCGGCGCTGCCCAGACGACCGCTCTCACGGTACGCCTCGGCCAGACTCAGCAGCAGGGGTGTGTTGGCAGGCAGCAGATTGCGGGCCTGCTCCAGATTGTCAATCGCCTCCGTGGGCTTCTGGTTCAGCAGGGCCAGCAGGCCCAGGTTATAGCGCAGCTCGCCGAGATCGCGGCCTGCCAGCAGGCGCGCCGCATCGGCGAAGGCGGTCAGCATACCGGCGTCACCGGCATCCAGCAAGATGGCCCCCAGGTTATTCGCCAAGAGCGCCTGGTCGTCCGAGGGGACGGCGAGGGCCATGCGGTACTCATCGGCGGCCTCGCCGTAGCTGCCGCGCGCCCAGAGTACGTTGCCACGAACGGCACGCGGCAGGGGCGCGCTGAGGGCCGGGTAGTCGGCCAGCAGGCTCCCGAAGATGGCGGCGGCCCGGTCGGGCTGGCTCTGGGCATAGTCGAAGAGGGCCGCCACCAGGGGCGGCAGCACCGCCTGGCCGTTGATCGGCTCGCTGGCGAGGGTGTAGGTGCGCGGCATGGCGAAGCGCCCCAGGTAGCCCTCCCACCCGCTGGGCGCGAAGGCTCCGTTCGGCGTATAGATCAGGTGCGGGGTAAGGGACTGGCTATCGAGCATTGCGCCGGGCGCGACAGCGCCCCAGAACAGCAGGTCGCTCGACCGGGCATCTGCCGCACGCAGGGCCGCCTGCGCGTCAGCGGGGCGCGTGTCGAGTACCTCAACAGTGATCGTTCCTTGGACTCGCTGCGTGATCTGGCGAGCCAAAGCCTCGGCCACATTCCGCCCGGTTCGCCCGTCGCCGCCATCATCGAAGGGTGCCACTAGCACCACAAAGCGGTCGTCCGAACGGGCATCAAGCTGGCCGTAGAAAAGCCAGCCGGTCGCGGCCAGGATCAGCAGGAGCAGGGCGATCACCGCTGCGCGCGCGGGCGTGATCCCCCGGCGCGGCGGTGCGGCGGCCCCGTGATCATCCGCCGACCCAGTGCTGCCACGCCGCATCCCGATGGTCGTCCTTGTGGCGGGGTGGCTGGGCTGCGGCGCGGCCTTGCGGCGGCGGCGGATCACCAGCATCGAGGCCAGCAAGACGATCACTATGGCGGCCAGGACAAGCAGGATCAGCTGCAGATCCATGGAGGAACTCCTCGTATGCGTGCGGAGCGCATGAACAGAGAACAGGAAACAGGGAACTGGCACTCCTCGTATGCCTGCGGGACGCATCCCAGCTATTGTAAGCGATTTTTTGAAGGGTGTCTGTACCTTGTGCCCGGAGCTCAGGGCGATTGCAACGCCGCCTCCGGCGGGGGTTTGGGGGTGGCAAAGCCACCCCCGAACGATCTTTTTTGGTTGGTTTTTGGCGGCTTCGCCG
>CAISPW010000062.1 GCA_903887465.1 uncultured Oscillochloris sp.
GGGGGGAACCAATGCATTGTTCCCCCCCGCTTGCGGGGGGGCTAGGGGGGGTAGAACTGTAAAGTATCCGCGAACCTTGTCCTACCGCAAAACTCACCCTGCCAGCCCAAGCGCCCGGCGCGTACACGGGCGGGCGCGCTTCACGACGGCCTCATCTCGCTCAACAGCTGCTGCTTGAGATCCCAGAGTTGCTGGCTCAACGAGACGTGGTAGATATGCGGGTTCATGATCCGGCGCACGCCGCTGTCGAGGCGATCCACATCGGCCCGGCGCAGTGCGCGCATGGCGTCGATTGTCGGCGCGGGAAGAGTCGGCTGGCCCGCGCGCAGCACCTCCACCAGCAGCGGCTCGATGGCGCTGATCTCGTTCTGGTGCAGCACGCGGTGGTGGCTGTGGTCGCCGGGGTGGCGCAGGATGATCCGCTCCTCCTGGTGCGGGTTCTCGCCCTCTAAGGTCACCAGGTCGGCGGTGGCATGGCCGCGCTGGTCGTAGATCCGCCAGACCTGCTTGAGGCCGGGGTTGGTTATCTTGTTCGGCGAGTCGGCGATCTTAATCGCCGGGCGCCAGACCGCGCCCTCCTGGAGCGCCACCAGTTTGTAGACTCCGCCCAGGGCACCCTCGCCGTGCGAGGTGACTAGGCGCGTGCCCACGCCGTAGACCAGCCGGTGGATCACGCTGTCGGCGTCGACACCGTGGCGGCGGGCCTCGTCGACGATCTGCGACTGGATCTGCCAGATCGCCAACTCATCGAGGTCGTTCGAGAGTACGATCGAGACATCTGAGAAGTCGGCCGCGTCGAGCATGCGCGCCGACTGCACGGCGAGGTAGGCGAGGTCGCCCGAGTCCAGGCGGATGCCCATGGGCGCGTGGCCGGTGGCGCGCAGCTCCTCGAAGACGCGGATGGCGTTGGGGACGCCGCTCTCTAGCGTGTTGATCGTGTCCACCAGCAGCAGGCAGTCGTCGGGATAACTCTCGGCGTAGGCGCGGAACGCCTCTAGCTCGCTATTGCCGAGGGCCAGGAAGACCTGCACCAGGGCGTGGGCGTGGGTGCCCTTGGGCGGGTAGCCCAGCACGTGCGAGAGTCCGATGTTGGAGGTGAAGTCGGCACCGCCGATCATGGCGGCCCGCGTGCCCGCGTTGGCTCCGCGATCTTGGCCACGGCGCAGGCCGAACTCCAGCACCATGGCGGCCCGGCTCACCTCGCGGATGCGCGCGGCCTTGGTGGCGATCAGGGTCTGGTAGTTCAGGTGGTTGAGCAGGGGCGTCTCAAGGATCTGGGCCATGGCCAGGGGGCCGCGCACCACCGTCAGCGGTACGTTGGGGTGAACCACCCGGCCCTCGGGGATGGCGCTTAGGCTGATGCGCGAGAAGTTGCCCTGCTCACGCAGGTAGGTCAGGAAATCGTCGCCGAACATCTGGCCGCCGATACGGGTGCGCTGGCTGCGCAGGTGGGCGATGTCCTCGTCGCGGAAGCGGGATTCCTGCATCCAGTCGAGCAGCCACTCCAGGCCGGCGCTCACACAGTAGCCCGCCTCGTGCATGCCGTAGTTTGGGTAGCGTCGGAAGAAGTGATCGAACTGGGCCGGGCGCTCGTGGATGCCCTGGCGGAAGTAGAGCTGGGCCATGCTCAACTGGTACTGGTCGGTGAAGAGAATACCCTCGGCGGTGCGCTGGTCGGCGGTCTTCATGTCGCCCCTCCGGTTTAAATTTAGTGTTACTAATACACTAGAATACGCTGCCCCCGCGAGATGTCAAGCCGGGCTGATGCAACGGCGCCCAGACCCGCTTTTGGGGAGGTTTGGACGGCTTCGCCGCCCAGACCTCCCAAGAAAATAACGTGGCGGCGGCGCTGCCGCCCTACACCCTCACCGGGAAGTGAGGGTGCGCCCGCATCACTCCACCGTGACGCTCTTGGCCAGGTTGCGCGGCTGATCCACGTCGCAGCCGCGCCGCACGGCCACCTCGTAGGCCAGAAGCTGGAGCGGGATAACGGTCAGGATGGGCTGAAGCAGGGGCAGGGTCAGCGGCACGCTGATCACGTGGTCAGCCTTCTCGGCCAGCAGGGCGTCGCCGGGGCTGCCGATAGCAATCACCTGGCCACCGCGAGCCTTCACCTGCTCGATATTGCTCAGCATCTTCTCGTAGATCCCGTCGCGCGGGGCGATACAGATCACCGGCATGCGCTCATCGATCAGGGCCACGGGGCCGTGCTTCATCTCGCCGGCGGGATAGCCCTCGGCGTGAATGTAGCTGATCTCCTTGAGCTTGAGCGCGCCCTCCAGGGCAATCGGGTAGTTGGCCTGGCGACCCAGGAAGAGCGCGTTGCTGGCGTGGTGGAAGCGCTCGGCCAGCTGCGCGCAGATCGGCCCCGCCGTTTCGAGTACCTTGGCGGCATTGCCGGGCAGCTCGATCAGAGCTTGGAGGTGCGGGCGGATCTGGGCGGGCGTGAGGGTGCCGCGCGCCTGAGCGAGGCGCAGGGCGAAGAGGTAGCTGGCCGCCAGCATCGAGGTGAATGCCTTGGTGGAGGCCACGCCGATCTCGGGACCGGCGTGCAGGTAGAGCGGCCCGCCGTCGGCTACGCGGGCGGCCTGGCTGCCGATGGCGTTGACCACCGCCACACTCGGCACCCCCTGCGAGCGGGCCTCCTCCATCGCCGCCAGCGTGTCCACCGTCTCGCCGCTCTGGGTGATGGCCATGAGCAGGGCGTTGCCGCCGAGTACCGGCTCACGATAGCGAAACTCGCTGGCGTAGTCTACGTCCACGTGGACGCGGGCCAGTTGCTCGATCATAAACTTGGCCAGCAGGCCGGCGTGCCAGGCCGTGCCGCACGCGGTGACGTAGATCCGGCCCACCTGGCGCAGATCCGCGTCGCTGAGGCGCAGGTCGTCGAGGAAGACACGTCCGGCCTCCTGGTCGATCCGCCCGCGCAGCACATCGGTGAGGGCGCGCGGCTGCTCGGCGATCTCCTTCTGCATGAAGTGTTTGTAGTCGCCCTTGGCGGCCGCCACCGGATCCCAGCTGATGACCGTTGGGTGACGCTCCACCGGCGTACCGTCGAGTCGGCTGATCTGCGCGCCCGTACTGCTGAGTACGGCTAGGTCGTGGTCTTCGAGGAAGATCAGGTTGCGGGTGTAGTCGAGGATGGCCGGGATGTCCGAGGCGATGAAGCTCTCGCCCTCGCCGATGCCGATTACCACGCCGCCAGCGTTGCCGAGCCGTGCGGCCACCAGGATGCCGGGTTCGCGCACGCTCATGGCCACCACGGCGTTGCCGCCGCGCAGGTCGGCCATGGTGAGCCGCATGGCCGCCTCCAGCGAGCCAGCCTGCGCGTAGTAGTGACCCACCAGATGGGCGATCACCTCGGTGTCGGTCTGCGAGGTGAAGGCGTGCCCGGCCTCAACCAGCCGACCCTTCAGGTCTAGGTAATTCTCAACGATGCCGTTCTGGATCACCACGATCTCGCCGCTGGCGTCGCGGTGGGGGTGGGCGTTCGCCACGGTGACGCCGCCGTGGGTGGCCCAGCGGGTGTGGCCGATGCCGATCTGCCCGGCGGCCGGCTCCTGCGCCAGGTGCGCCACTAGGTTGCCGAGCTTGCCCACGCTGCGCCGCAGCTGGAGTCCCGCGCCCTCAGCGAAGATCGCGATCCCCGCCGAGTCGTAGCCCCGGTACTCAAGGCGCTGCAGGCCGCCCACCACCACGTCGGTCGCGTTGCGCTGGCCGATGTATCCGACAATTCCACACATATGAAGATACTCCTTATGTTAGGCATGGTTCAGAATCGGGCGACTCCAGCTTGACGGTTGGTAGCGCGGGCTTCAACATGGATGAAGCCCCAGGGCTGAAGCAACGTCGCTGGGACTGCGCCCCAGACCGCGCTTTTTGGTGGTTTTTGGCGGCAAAGCCGCCAAAAACCACCAAAATAAAGATCTTTCGGGGCTGGCTTTGCCAGATCCAAACCCCCGTCGGAGGAGACGTTGCAACCGCCCTGGGATGAAGCCGCGCCTACGCATGCCGCAGACTGTAGCGCCATATCATACTGGGGTGGGAAAAGAGATGCTGAGGTGGGTCACTGCGGCTGGCCTTGCCCTGCCCGTCGTCGGGGAGGTGTTGTGCCCGCCGCTCGCAGGCCGCGCCCTGGACCTGGGAGGCTTCCGCTGATCTGTCGATGTTCTACGGGCCGGTGGCTCGTATTAGCCCCGCCTTGCGGCAAGGAACCTCCTCCTCGTCAGCTCGTGCCCTCGCACGAGCCCATGCGCTTTTGGTGATCTGGTAGCTGTTCATCCCTCCTGGCCGCGTTTCCCGCGTGGCCCGTCTATGTGTCGGTGGCCGGATTATAGCACATACAGATCGGGTATCGCCTGAGCGGATGCTGAGATGCGTTCCTGTGCTACCATCCGTCCATCTGCACTCTGTAATCGCCTAAGCGAGGAGCCTTCGATGCATATTTTGGTGACGAACGACGACGGGATCGAGAGCCCCGGCCTGTGGGCGCTGGCCGGGGCGCTGCAGAGCGGCGGGCTGGGGCAGGTGACAATCGTGGCCCCTGAGGGCGAGCAGAGCGGCACTGGCATGAGCTTGCCGATGCGATTCGATCACCACATCCGCGCGGTGCCCGCGCCCAACCCGGCTCACGCTGAGATCGCTGCCTTTGCCTTCAGCGGCACGCCGGCGGGCTGTGTCACCGCCGGGATGCTCACCGGGATCTGCCCACGGCCTGATGTCGTGGTCGCTGGGATCAACCGTGGGCTAAATAGCGGCACCAACGTCCTGCTTAGCGGCACGGTCGGCGCGGCCATGGTCGCCACCCTTTGGGGCCTGCCGGCCATGGCCGTCTCGCTCCAGTTTGTGGGTGACGCGCCCATGTCCTGGGCGACGGCGGCGTGGGCGGCCACCCGCCTCTTCCCGCTGCTGGAGGGACTGCGCACTCGCGGCCCCCTGCTGCTCAACGTGAACGTCCCGCACGTTCACGATATCGCTGATCTGCGCGGCTTTCGGCAGACGAGCGTCTCGGAGTTCTTCTACGGACGCTACCTCGATCTGCCGTTGGAGCCTGCGGACGGGGAGGGCCGGCAGCGGGTGCGCTTCCGCTTTATGCGCGAGCGCATGCCGCCCGATTTCCCCGAGACGAGCGATGACGGGGCGATTCGCGCAGGGTACGTCTCGCTGACGCCGCTCTCGCCCATGGTCGGTCGCGATGAGGTGGATCTGACGGCGGCGCTGGCCGCTGCTAAGTTGTCATAAAGTTGAAGATCATCTGGGGCTGCGCCCATGCCTGCGCTTGTTGAGCTTGGGCGGCAAAACCCCACTGACAGGTATCGTTTGCGTTCATAAGATCCATTGCGTTTCATCGCGTTTTATTGCGTCCTATTGCGGAAAGGCGTCATTCCTGCTATACTCTACGTATACGCACATTCGTGTGAAAGCCATCCTCAATGCAGCTTGTCGAGCACCA
>CAISPW010000063.1 GCA_903887465.1 uncultured Oscillochloris sp.
CCCGCCAGGAATGGCGATGTTGGCAACTCCAACGGTCGTACTATCGGCTATTCCTACCGTTGTCGTCTTCCCGGCGGGGAGGCGCGGAGGGACTTCGCCCCTCCGAAAGAAAAGAAAAGGATTTTTTCGGGGGCCTGCGGCCCCCAAACCCCCGCCAGGAATGGCGATGTTGGCAACTCCAACGATCGTACTATCGGCTATCGGTTATCGGCTATCCCATCAGGTATCCGATACACAAAGGCCCGAAAATCCGCCGTCGGGCTGGCGTAGACCAGCGCGAACCCGTCGATCATGTCGCCCACCTGGTTGCGGTGGTCGAGCAGCGGGGCCAGCAGCCGCCCGGCGTCGCCCTTGACCCGCTGCTGGTTTTCGAGTACCAAGTAGTGCGCGCCGTAGCGGCGGGCGATCTGGAGCAGCAGTGTGCGGCTCGCGGTATTCGGGATCATCAGGGTTGGCCGTCCGGTGTGCCAGTTGGCCTGCCAGGGGATGCGCGTCATCAGCGCCGCGCCTGCCGGCGTGTGATCTTTGACCCAGGCGTAGGCCGTCAGATCCGGTGCCCAGATCGTCGGCTCACGACTCACCTTGTTGGCGATGTCCGCCCGCGAGAAGCCGGTCACGCTGCTCATAGCCACAGCCACCAGGATCAGCCCCAGGGGTGCCCAGCGCCGGTCGCCGATCACCGCCAGCCGGTCGTACCCCGCCCAGAGCGCCCAGGCCCCCAGCAGAGCCAGCCAGGGGATGAGCATCACCCAATAGCGCTCCTCGTTGGTGCGCCAGTAGGTGAGCATGAAGGCCATATAGGGCAGGTAGGCGCAGGCCAGCAGGCCTAATACCCGTCGGCGGAAGCGCAGGGCGGCGATGACGCCGATCAGCGCCAGCCAGGCTCCCATGTCGCTGGCGATATTCTTGCGTTCGCTGGTGCTGAACAGCCATGCCGCGCCATCAGGCAGGCCGCTCCACACCGGCATCAGGTAGTTCCGCAGCTCGCTGGCCTGGACGCGCAGCTTCTCGGTCGCCGCATCGAAGCCCCAGCGCAGGATCCAGCTGCGGTCTGGCAGCCCCGCGCCGCCCAACTCCGGCGTGAACACCTTGTAGATTTCTTCCCAGGCGTCGCCGCTGTTGCCCCGGTAGCCCAGCACCCAGGCGTCGTAGCTCTCCGTCGAGAAGACCGGCTTGCCGAAGGTGATCACATTGCGGACGAGGTAGGGCGAGAGAACCAGCAGGGCGGTCAGCGCCCAGGGGAGGATTGAAGGTAAAAGGTGAAAGGTAAAAGGTAAAAGGCGAAATTTTACCTTTTGCCCTAAAACCAGCCAGATCCCCATCCCGGCCACGATCACCGCCCCGCTCGGCTTCTGCAGCATCATCAGCCCACACAGCGCCCCCGAGGCCAGCAGCCAGCGGCGGGGGAAGGATGAAGGATGAAGGATGAAGGGTGAAGGTTCAGCTTCGGGTGCTAACGGCCGCCTGCCGCCTGCCTCCGTTGCCCGATAGAGCGCATACACCGCTCCCAGGCTGAACACCACAAAGGCTAGGTCGCTGGTGGCGTAGATCGTCAGCCGGAAGAAGAGATAGTTCGTCAGCACGAGGATCGCCGCCGTCAGGCCGACCCGCCGGTCCCAGATTCGTGTGCCGACCTGGAAGATGATCAGGATCAGCAGGGCGTTGAAGATCAGGTTGGGGAGCTTCGCCGCCCAGTCTGTCGGCCCAAACAGCAGAAAGAAGGGCGCGATCCAGAGCGGCTGCAGCAGCGGCCAGGTCTCCTGCGGGTGCGTCAGCCCGGCGTAGAGCCGGTAGAACTGGGTGACATAGTCCACCACCCAGCCGCGCCCGGCCACGATGTTGCGCGCCACCACGGCGTTATCCGCGTAATCGGCGTGGCCCACGTAGGGCAACTGGGCGATCACCGCCGCCTCGTAGCCCAGCCAGATCAGGCTAAATCCGCCCAGCAGGATGGCCGCGCCGCGCCGCGAGCCAATCGCGCCGACCACCCGGTCGGCCAGGCGCGGCAGACCCTCGCGCCCGAGCGTCAGGCCAAGCGCGAGCAGGCCGACGCTCAACAGACTATAGAGAATCGAGTCGGGGAAGATCTTCCAGAACAGCGGCCCGCCCTGGCTGCCCAGCCAGCCCAGGAGCTGTGCCAGGCTGTAGGTCAACCAAAGCAGGGCGGACGTCACTAGGCCATAGCCGAGGCCGCGCCCGAGCGCGTAGCGCCGCAGCAGCGCGCGGGCCAGGGTCATAATCTCGCTGCGCCATGCCGCCAGCAGCAGGGCCACCTGCGTCACCATGGCCACCAGCAGCGCCGCGCCCATCCACACGCGCAGCGCGGCCAGCCCGATCCCGGCCACCCCCACGCCCACGATAGTCAGGGTGTAGATCACCGGCGTTGAGTTGAGCAACCGGGAGAGGATCAGCGCGAGCAGCAGCGCGTTCACACACAACAGCAGCACCGCCGACCACGCCGGCGGGTAGATCGCGATCAGTCGGCTGTTCGCTGGCGCAACATTGATCTCGGCGAGGCGCAGCCCCTTCGGGCGCGGGTCGCCGCCAAAGCCAAGGGTATCGGTAAAGGTCTGCGCGCTACGCAGGTCGATCACCAAGTCGCCGCCAGCCTGGGCGGCGGCGGGGATGCGGAAGCGCTGGGTCTGCCAGCCGGTGCCCGGCGTGAACGCGCCGATCGGCGTGCCGTCGGCAAAGACCGTCACCGTCGGCTGGTGCGGATCGGCCCGCAGCACATCGGCGGGCCAGCCCTGGGCCACCACCGCAAGGTCGAGGTCGGCCCCCGCCCCGATATTCGGCAGGGTCAGCCGGGCGTGGGCGCGCGTCCAGCGGCTGCGCCCGCTAGGCGAGTCCGGGGTCAGGTCGTCGGCGTAGAAGTCGCCACGCTCAACGGCATCCGCGCCCAGCCCTGGGTCAGCCCCGAGGAACAGCCGGTCGCCCAGCCAGCCCACCCGCACCCGACCGCTCGGCGGAGCCTGGTAGGCCATCACGCCAACGACACAGGCCAGGGCGAGGACAATCAGCAGCGAGCGCAGGATCGCGGTGCCCGCGCCCTCGGCACGGGCCGTCGCGCGGGCCCGGCGCTGCGCCGTATTTGGCTGGAGGTCGGCTCGTCCCATAGATCTTTCAGGCGCACGCTTTTTGCGCGCACGTCGGGGCATTATACCGCCAAAGCCACACTCCCTCCATTCCGTCGCCAAGCTCGCTCTCGAACGGAGGAATCGCAGAGGATCGGCAGCTCGGCTGCCGATCCTCTGCGCACCTATATCAGCCGATCACCCAGCTAGAACACCGGCATCGGCGACTCCGGCGGCGCGGGCTGCGCAGGCGAAACCGTCGGGTCGACCGGAACCGGCGGCGCAGCGGTGACGTCCGCTGGCGTAGGATCAGCATTCCCGGTAGCAGGCAGGCTGTCCAACGGCTCATCAGCCTCCGTCGCGGTCGGCGGCACGGGCGTCGCCGTGGCCGGGGTGCAGGTCGCCGCGCACGGCGGCACGGGCGTCGCCGTGGCCGGGGTGCAGGTCGCCGCGCACGGCGGCACGGGCGTCGCCGTGGCTGGGGTGCAGGTCGCCGCGCACGGCGGCACGGACGTCGCCGTGGTTGGGGTGCAAGTCGCCGCGCACGGCGGCACGGGCGTCGGGATCGGTGTTGTGTCACTCGCAGGCGTCGGGCACTGGCCGTACATCAAACAACCCCAGTCTATATCGCCAGGGAATCCGGGCGCATGCACCGGAGCAGCCGGATCCACTGTCGGCATCGGTATCGCGCCACTCGCAGGCGTTCGGCACTGGCCATATATCAAACAACCCCAGTCTATGCCGCCGCCAGAATCGGGCATCGTCGGAATAGCCGGATCCGCTGTCAGGATCGGTGTCGCGTCACTCGTAGGTGTCGGGCATTGGCTTGACCACCCACATCCTGAGACACTTCCGTCGGTAGGCGTTGGGGACGTGAAGCTGGGAGGCTGAGGCATGGGCGGCGGGGACTGAATAGCCTCCGAAACGAGTTGGGCTGCACGATCTGCGGGCGAGTTATTTCCTTCACGTTCCCGTAGAGCGGCGTTGTGGTTGCCGAGAAGGAAATCGGAGATTTCGTTCCAGCAGAGTGGAGTCGTTACGGCGCGCCCTCCCAACGTAACACGTATGAGATTACTCGAAGGCCAGAATTGAGCTCCCTGACCAATGGGAACGCTCGACTCGCCTACGCACGCGAGTGATGCGCCAATGCGCAGCGGCAGGATATTAACGAGGTAATCGTTGGTTGATTGAATGGAGGTCACGGGGAGTACGAGAGGTGCCTTTCGTAGGACAGGAACAATACTGCCAGGTGCCGGATCCATATTGTCACCTAGCGGTTCCATGTGCAGTTGACGAGGAATATTCTCGCCAAAGAGAAGGGAAAGTGCGGTCGGAACGACCCAGCAATACGTCTCGGTGCTGAAGAGAGGGCAGTCGGAGAGGGTGTTAAATGGAGCGAACCCTCCCACCGGGCTGTTAAGCAGCACCAGCGAACGCACATGTTTCCGGTTTGGGGAGTCGCTACCGTCTGGTTTCACCGCCAGGGTGGCCGCCCAGTGTGAAGCCACGATGCCGCCAAGGCTGAAGCCGACCAGATCGATCTGGGTTTGGTCTGAGTTATCTGCACTCACAATCTGGCCGATCAGCCAGTCGAGAGCCTGCGACTGCTGTTCTATGGGCAGGTGTGTATCTTCCTTAGAGTAGAGTGGATTGATCGATAACTCGTTCAAGTCAGGCTGAGACTGAGATCCTGGGGAGAGATCTTTGCAGGGCTTTGCAGGAGTATCCAGAGGATACGCCCATCCAAGACAGTACTGTGAGCCGTAGGCAGCGCCGTAGGCAGCGCCGTAGCTGAAGTAGACAAAATTATTCTCATTGAAGCCCTGGTCTTCCAGCTTCGTCTCAATGACGCTAAAGTCGTCGTTAATCGGTTCTCCTTCCCCGGATGATGTCGAGTTTACTCCCCCCAGAAACAAGACGTAGCGATGACTAAAATCCTCAGTCTGCGCCGCCGCTGGGTGCGCACTGTAGGTCAGAAGTGAGCTTGCGAACAGGACCAAGCAAGAAAGTATGCGGCTGAGGGTTCGAGCCTTCATAAACTTCTCCTGCAATACCGCAGAAGTCACCCTGTGCGGCGACACCCGCCGGGGGCTGAGGCCGGGGGCTGAAGCCCCCGGCAGGTCTACG
>CAISPW010000064.1 GCA_903887465.1 uncultured Oscillochloris sp.
GGTGAAGGGTAAGGGCAAACGCGCTTCGGCGGCGACGACCGCTGCCCAGAATATGCACGCCTTCGAGTTGCTGGTCGGCCCGTATGCGGTGGCTCACCTGCGCCTGACCCAGCAGGTTGTCGCCGAGGGCGGTACGCTGCCCGCCGACGGGGTGCATGTCTATCTGGCTGATACGCTGGAATCGCCGAACGCCAAGCCCAAGGATTATCTGCCCCTGCCCTACAAGCAGTTTGGCGAAGAACAGCAGCGCGCCCAGAAGATCAAGCGCGATACGGCGGTGCTGGTCTGTATTGGCAACCCGCCCTACGACCGGCAGACGATTGACCCCGACGACCCTGCGCAGCAGCGCAAGGGCGGCTGGGTGCGCTTTGGCGATCCCGTCCAAGGCAAGGCGAAGCCACCGGCGTTGCTCGACGATTTTCTGGCTCCGCTCCAGGCCAGTGGTCAGGGCGTCCACGCCAAAAACTTGTTCAATGATTATGTCTATTTCTGGCGCTGGGCGCTCTGGAAGATCTGCGAGCAGCAACCGGGTTACGGCATCATCAGTTTTATTACCGCCGCCTCGTACCTGCGCGGCCCTGGCTTCGCCGGGATGCGCGAGCTGATGCGGCGTAGCTTCGATGAACTGTGGATTATTGACCTGGAAGGCGATCATCTCGGCGCACGCAAGAGCGAGAACGTGTTTGCCATCCAGACCCCGGTGGCGATTGCGCTGGGCATCCGTAACGGCCCGGCCCGGCCCGATACCCCGGCCACCGTGCGCTACGCCCGCATCACCGGCAACCGCGCCGAGAAACTGGCCTCTCTGGACGCCGTGACGCAGATGGCCGATCTGCCCTGGCGCACCTGCTTTAGCGGCTGGGCCGATCTGTTCCTGCCTAGTTCGGATACGCCCTACTGGAACTGGCCGCTGCTCACCAACCTGTTTCCCTGGCAGGCCAATGGCATGCAGTTCAAGCGCTCCTGGCCGATTGGTGAGAGCAAGGAGGTGATTGAGCGGCGCTGGCAGAATCTTCTGAGCCATCCACCAGCCCAGCGCGGGAAACTCATGAAAGAGACCGACGCTCGCACTGCCAATCGCACAATTGACAGTCTTGATGATTCCGACGTGACACTCCCAGCGATCACAAGCCTAGCTGCGAACGAGAATCCGGTTGATATACAGCGTTACGCATTTCGCAGCTTTGATCGCCAATGGATGCTGCGCGACCCACGGCTCTGTGATCGGCCCAGGCCCGAACTTCAGCGCGCCCACGGCGACCAGCAGATCTACCTGATCAGCCTGCTCACTCATGTGCTTGGGCATGGCCCAGCGGCAACGATAACCGCTCTGATACCTGATCTTGATCATTTTCGTGGCTCATTTGGCGCAAAGCATGTTATCCCGCTTTGGCGCGACAGCGCGGCGACAGCGGCGAACATCAGCGCCGGGGTACTGGATCGGCTGGCAACAGGCTACGGCCAGATCGTCACGCCGCAGCGGTTCTTCGCCTACGCCTACGCCATGCTTGCCTCACCGGGCTACGTGAGCCGTTTTTGGGAAGAGTTGACCATCCCCGGCCCGCGCCTGCCAATCACCAAAGACGCGAGTCTCTTCAACGCCGCCGCCAACCTGGGCGAACGGCTGATCTGGCTGCACAGCTACGGCGAACGCGGCGTGCCACCAGGAAAAAAGGCCGGGAAACTGCCGCCAGGCCGGGCGCGGATCGCGGTTGGCGTACCGCAGAGCGAGGCCGACTACCCCGAGGACTTCGCCTACGACGCCCGCAGGCAGGAATTGCGGGTCGGTAAAGGGCTGTTTAGCGGCGTGCGCCCGGAGATCTGGGCGTTCAGCATCTCGGGCCTAGAGGTGATAAAATCCTGGTTAGGCTACCGTATGCGCAACCGATCCGGCAAAAGCTCCTCGCCGCTCGACGCGATTCGCCCGTCAGCGTGGCAGTTCGACGACGAACTGCTCGACCTACTGTGGGTGCTGGATCACACGGTTGATCTGCTGCCTGAGACAGACGCGCTGCTGGGCCAGATCTTGGCGGGAGAACTCTGGAGAGCGGGCGACATGCCCACGCCAAGCGCGGCCGAGCGTAAGGGGCCGAAGCCGGCGGGCGATACGCTGAACCAGAGCATGTTTGGTGAGACTGAATCGCGTGATGCGCAGGATGAGTAATTCCTATTTGTATGAAGAGCTACGCCGTGGTATGATAATTTATCATACCTTTGATTTCAATCGCGAACACGAGGTGCCGTATGGCGGCAACAAAAGTTGCAATCACCATTGATAGTCGCCTGCTGGCAGAATTAGACCATCTGGTCGCCCAGCATGTGTTTGCAAATCGTAGTAAGGCGATTCAGGAAGCCCTTACCGATAAGTTGACCCGTATGCGGCGGCAGCGTTTAGCCCGCGAGAGCGCAAAACTTTCTATTGCGGATGAGCAATCAATGGCGGAGGAGCGCTTTCAGCAGGATATGGAGCAATGGCCGACATATTAAGGGGCGATATTTGGTGGGCGGATCTTGACCCCGTCCGTGGCTACGAACAAGCTGGAACCCGCCCCGTCATGATCATCAGCCACGATATTTTCAATCAGCGATCAGGAACCGTGATCGCACTTGCCATCACCAGCCAGCAGCCTTCGGCGGGCTACCCACTCACCTACCAGCTTCCCGATGGCATCCTGCCAAAAGCATCATGGGTCAAAATTAGTCAGATTCGCACCCTCTCCGTACAACGCCTCAGCAATCGCGCAGGTGTGGTCGCACCAGAGGTGTTAGAGGAAATAATTGACGGACTCAACGAGATTATTGCTGATTAAGTAGCCCAACCATGGACATAGACCCCAGCCCAATCAAAAATACCCAGCCCTTCTTCTACGCCGCGCAGATCTGGTGGTTCATCCTGGGCCTGCTGATCTTCGGAGCCTTCGGCTTGGCCATGTTCGTCCTCGGATCAAGCCTGGCCACAAGCCCGTTCGGCATCGTCGGCGTGGCCGTAGTGATGGCGCTGCTCACCGGCGGGCCAGCGATCTGGGCCATGCGTCGCGGGAAGATCGCCCTGGGCAGCGGGCTGCTGGTGGGCTACGCCATCGCCGCCGTCGCCTCGGGCGGCCAGTGTACCTTCCTGGCGGCATCGAATAACTATGGCTTTATGGGTGGTTTCATCATCTACGTGTACGGCGTCGGGTTGGCCTTCGTGGTCGGAGTGGTTGCCTCGATTATCAGCGCAATCGCAGGTTGGCGGAGAGGAGACGTATGAGCCGCGACCACATTCTGTCGAGCCTGCGCACCAGCCGAGCCTCCAGCACGCAGTGGCTCGTGGGCGAGGCCAGTCGGGCACCTCGCGACATCCCGCCCCACGTGCTGCCCCCCGCCGAGCGCCTGGCCGACCAGTTCAGCGCCGAGTTACGCAGCCTCTCCGGCACAGTCTACCGGGTAGCCGACGACGCGGGGGCGGTCGCGCAGATCGGGGTTATTCTAGCCGAGAAGGGCGCTTCCCAGGTGATCGCCTGGGACATCGGACAGATCGGGCTGGGCGAACTGGCGCAACTCCTGGCCGAGCGCGGCATCACCATCGCCCGCGCCGATATCCGGGGCGACGGGCGCAAGGCCCGGCTCCAGGTGCTTGAGTCGACCACGGTAGGCATCTCCGGAGTCGAGGCGGGCATTGCCGAGAGTGGCAGCCTGCTGCTGCGCCACGGGCGGGGCCGCCCGCGCACGGCCTCGCTCCTGGCGCCGTACCACATCGCGGTTATACGTTCCGGCCAGTTGGTGCGCGGGCTCGGCGAGGCGCTGGCCCAGGCCCGTGCCCGTCACGGCAGCGACATCTTCAGCGACACCAGCAACCTGACCCTGATCACCGGCCCCTCGCGCACCGCCGACATCGAGATGACCCTCTCCCTGGGCATCCACGGCCCACAGGAGATCCACGTGGTTCTCATAGGCTAACGTGAAAATAGCCGATAGCCGATAGTACTACAGTTGTAGTCTCCCCGACGGGGAGGCTCGGAGGGGCTTCGCCCCTCCGAAAGAAAAGAAAAGGATTTTTTTCGGGGGCCTGCGGCCCCCAAACCCCCGCTAGGAATGGCGATGTTGGCAACTCCAACTGTAGTAATAGCCGGGCATCAGCCGCCATGTTCATCACGGCGGTGTGCGGCGGAGCCGCATGGACATCTGGTGAGAAAGCACAACCTACAACCCACGCACCAAGGAGCATCAGAATGGGCCACATGTCGCAGATAAAAAAAGCCCTGCCGCGAGCCGTAAACCCCTTCACGCCGACGCCGGGGCGGGTGCGCTACTCGTCGCGCTGGCTGGGGCTGAGCATGGGCGTAGCTGGGCTGGCGACCCTCGCCCTGAGCCGGGGCGGACGGCGCACGGCGGCGGCCCTCGGTGCGGCTGGGCTGGCCGGGGCGGCCTACGCCCTGGCCTACGAGCCGGGACGCCCGCGCCTGGAGCGGGTCAGCCTGCGCTTCGCGGGCCTGCCCGCCGCCTTGGACGGCCTGCGCATCGGCCAGTTGAGCGACCTGCACCTGGGACACCGCTTCGCCGCCGCGAACACGCGCTGGGCAGTGGCCCAGATGGTCGCCGAGGCTCCGGATATCCTGGCCCTCACCGGCGACCTGGTGAGCTACACCAAGAACATCAGCGACCTGCCAACGCTGCTGGCCCCGCTGCGGGCGCCCCTGGGCATCTACGCGGTGCCAGGCAACCATGATCATTGGGAGGGTCTGCCACAGATGATGGACGCCCTGCGCCCGCTGGGCGTGGAGTTCCTGATGAACGCCCAGCGCCGCCTGCCCTGGCGTGGTGCCGAGCTGACTCTAGCCGGTGTGGATGATGTCTGGGAGGGCGAGGTAGATCTGGCGGCGGCCCTGGAGGGCACGCCCGTCGGCGGGTTCACCGTGCTGCTCTGCCACGTGCCGGACATGGTCGATGAAGCAGCGGCGCGCGGCGTCCACCTCCAGCTCTCCGGGCACACCCACGGCGGCCACATGCGCCTGCCCTGGCTGGGATCCTTCGTCCTGCCACGCCACGGCTGGCGCTACCCGGCGGGCCTCGCCCACGTCGGCGCCGCCCAGGTCTATGTGAGCCGGGGCGTCGGCGGCATCCCCCTGCGGCTGGGCTGCCCGCCCGAGGCGACGATCATTACGCTGCGGCGGGGGTAGCGCAGGATGGTTTAGGGATGGCGTGGCCCGCCCTGGGCCGTCCGCATCATTGCGAAGATATGGTACCCTCATCGCCAGCGATATTTTCACGATGAGGAGGCTGTCGATGACCGACGATATGGCCCGGCTGGCGGCACTGTCGCCGCTGGACGGGCGTTACCGCAACGATGTGGCGGCGCTGGCCAGCTACTTTAGCGAGGCGGCGCTATTCCGCTACCGCGTGCGCGTGGAGGTGGAGTACCTGATCTTCCTGGCCCGCTCGCCGCGAGTCAGCTTTGTGCCGGCCTTCGACGCGACCCAGCAGGCCGGCCTGCGCGCCCTCTACCGCCAGTTTAGTGACGCCGACGCCCTGGCGATCTCCGCGTGGGACCGCAAGGTCAACCACGATGTGAAGGCGGTGGAGTACTGGCTGCGTGAGCAGCTGGACGGCCTGGGCCTGGGGACGTGGAAGGAGGCCGTCCACTTCGCCCTCACCTCCGAGGATGTGAACAACCTGACCTATGGCCTGCTGGTGCGCGACGCCCGCGACGCGGTGCTGCTGCCGGCCCTCGGCCAGATCGAGGCGCGCCTGCGCGAGTTGGCCCTCGGCGAAGCCGCCAGCCCGATGCTCGCGCGCACCCACGGCCAGCCGGCCACCCCCACCACCTTCGGCAAGGAGATGAACGTCTTCCTCGCACGCCTGCGCCGCGCCGTGGCGGATGTGAGCGGCGTCAAGCTCACCGGCAAGCTCAACGGCGCCTCCGGCACCTTCGCCGCCCACGTGGCCGCCCTGCCCGAGGTTGACTGGCAGAAGTTCAGCGCGGCCTTTGTGCGTTCCCTCGACCTGGAGCCGGTGCTGCTGACCACCCAGATCGAGCCGCACGACACCCTGGCTAGCCTCTGCGACGCGATCAAGCGGGCCAACACCATCCTGATCGGCCTGAGCCAAGACTGCTGGCGCTACATCAGCGATGGCTACATGGTGCAGGCTCCGCAGCCCGGCGAGGTGGGCTCCTCGACCATGCCGCATAAGGTGAACCCGATTGACTTCGAGAATAGCGAGGGCAACCTGGGCATCGCCGTCGCCCTGCTGGAACACTTCAGCCGCAAGCTGCCGATCTCGCGGCTCCAGCGTGATCTGTCGGACAGCACGGTACTGCGCACCATCGGGGCGGCCTTCGGCTATAGCCTGATCGGCTACCAGCGGCTGCTGCGCGGTCTGGGCAAGGTGGCGGTGCGCCGCGAGGTGCTGCGGGCCGACCTGGCCGATCACCCGGAGGTGCTGGCCGAGGCGGTGCAGACCATCCTGCGCCGGGTGGGCTACCCTGAGCCGTACGAGGCACTCAAGGGACTCTCGCGCGGGCGGGCTATGACGATGGACGACCTACGCGAGTTTGTGGGCGGGCTAAACGTGGACGGCTCGGTGAAGGCCGAGTTGCTGGCGCTTTCGCCCGAGACGTATGTGGGTCTGGCCGCCCACCTGGCTACGATCTTGGAAGGGCGGTGAGGGGTGCGCGGCGCGTAGTGAATGCGGAATACTGCCCTCTATTTCGCATTCACCAGGCACCGCGCACCGCGCAGAGTCCCTACGTGTTGGCCACGTGCGGTAGCAAAAAGGGCCGTTTTCTGCATTGGGAAGCAGAAAACGGCCCTTTTCCGTGGTCGGGGCGATGTCGAAAAATAAACACATATATACTAAAATTTCATGGCTTTGTGATGCGCTAAAACCGTGTTGGAAATTCTGAAACGCCTTTTAGGGCGTCTATATCACTTAGGGGTCTTGACAAGGGCAGTATACTGCGTTCTGACGGGAAAACGTATTGTTCATACGTATGTATTATAAGGAGGGCTACGTTGATGCAGAAGACTGATTTCATCAAGGCCGTGGCCGAGAAGGCGGGCGTTTCGCAGAAAGAGACGAAGCTCGTCGTGGACTCCGCGCTTGACGTGATCACGGAGGCCCTGGCGAAGGGCGAGAAGGTCACACTGACCGGCTTCGGCACGTTTGAGGTTCGCTCGCGACAGGCCCGCGAGGGGGTAAACCCGCAGACTCGCGACAAGATCCACATCCCGGCGACCAAGACGCCCGGCTTCAGCGCGAGCAGCACGCTCAAGGATGCGGTGAAGGACTAACTTCCCGTACTGTCGGATGCGCGCCCCCTCCCCCTTGTGGGCAGGGGGCGTTGTTGTGCCGCCCGACCTCGGCGGATATGCAGGTTTTTGCCATTGGGACGGGCTAAACCGCCATGGTCTTAAACGGCTTACGATTTGACACGGTAGGTGTCACGCCGTATACTTTGCACCACATCATTGGGATATCATCTCAGATTGCAGCACAGCGGCACACAGGAGAATCCGGCTGCTCTGTTAGCTGGCGTGCGCGCTGGCGTGCGGTGCCATGCCGTGCGAGTCCGCTCTTGTCCTAGCAGAAGAGATGCCGTTCCCCCGCCCGTGGCCCGTGAACGCCGACCCTCCCCCCGTGCGCTGTGCCCGCTGTGTCAGGGCGGTTGCAACGTCGCCTCCGGCGGGGGTTGGGGGGTGGCAACGCCACCCCGAAAGATTTTTTGGTTGGTTTTTGGCGGCGAAGCTGCCAAAAACCAACAAGAAGCGAAGTCTGGGGCGCAGCCCCAGCGACATTGCATCAGCCCTGCCCGCTGTTTTGAACCATGTCTAAGGAGGACTGAACGAGGATGCGTACTTTTTCGAAGCGCTCCGGCGCCGGGTTCATGCTGCTGGGGTTGCTGATCCCAACCCTGGCCGCCTGCGGCGGTGCCCCCGCCGCTGGCCCGATCAAAGAGACCGTGGTGGTCGTGCAGACGGCCGCGCCCCAGGTGGTGAAGGAGACCGTGGTGGTGGCGCAGACGGCCGCCCCGGCGGCGACGTCTGAGACGGTGGTGCCCGTGGCGCAGGGCGAATATACGACGCCGCACCCCATCCTGGGCGACCTGAAGGTGCGCCAGGCGATCGCCTACTGCACCAACCGCCCCGAGCTGATTGCCTCGGTCTACCCCTTCCTTGATGAGACGCAGCAGACGGGCCTGCTGATGGACACCTTCATCCCCAAGGGCCACTGGGCCGCAGCGACGACGGGGATCACCACGTACCCTTTTGATGCGAAGAAGGGCGGCGCGCTGCTCGATGAGGCCGGCTGGAAGCTGGCCACCGGCGACACGGTGCGGGCCAACGCCAACGGCGACTCGCTCTCGTTGAACTTCACCACCACCAACGCCCAGTTCCGCCAGACATGGTCGGCGGTCTTCATCCAGCAGATGGCCACCTGCGGCATCCAGATTGTCCCCACCTACGCCCCGGCCTCCTGGTGGTTCGGCAGCAACACGGGCCTCGCCCGCCGCGACTATGAGCTCGGCGCGTATGCCTGGGTGGGCGAGGCCGACCCGAAGGGCTCGACGCTCTACTCCTGCAACCAGATCCCGCTGCCCTCGAACAATTGGGAGGGCCAGAACTCGATGGGCTGGTGCAACCAGACCGCCAGCAAGGCGATCAACGCCGCCACCAACACCCTCGACCGCAACGAGCGGATTAAGCAGTATGTGATCGCCCAGCAGGAGTTCACCAAGGATATGGTGAGCCTGCCGCTGTTCAACCGCGCCGAGGCGGCCGCCGCCACCAACCGCTTCGAGGGCTTCAAGCCCAACTCGACCGAGTACTACACGGCGAACGCCGACTCGTGGGCGGTGAAGGACGGCGACACCCTGGTGCTCGGCTTTAGCCAGGAGCCGGCCAGCATGTGGGGCACCGTCGAGAGTTCGGCCTCGCTGCGTACGGCGGCCTACCTGATCAGCACGCCGGGTGCCACCCAGTACAATTACGACTACCAGCCGGTGGCGCAGAAGGCTCCCTTCCCCACAATCGAGAGCGGCGCCGCGAAAAACGAGGACGTTGAGGTCAAAGCAGACGACATGGTCTGGACGACGGCCGGCGATGCGGCCGCGCTGACCAAGGGCGTCGAGGTGACCACCGCCGATGGATCGACGGTGAAGTACGACAGCGGCACCCTGAAAATGAAGCGGCTCACCGTCACCTACGGCTTTATCGACGGGCTCAAGTGGCAGGATAATACGCCAATGGTGAAGGCCGACTACCAGTTGGCCTACAAGATCGACTGTGACCCGGCCTCGGGTACGGTCTCGCTGATCACCTGCAAATCGTTCGGCAACGTGAACTTCACCAGCGACAGCGCCTATACCATCACCTATCTGCCTGGCGTGCAGACGCCGACCTACTACCTCGCCCCGATTGGGGCCTACCCCGCCCACCAGGTGATCAAGAGCGATGGGAACTACAAGGGCAAGACTTTGGCCGACGTGCCGGCCAAGGACTGGAGTACCCTGCCCGAGATCGCCGAGATCCCGATGGGCAATGGCCCCTACATCCTAGAGAAGTGGGAGAAGGGCCAGAGCATGACCTTCACGGCCAACCCGAACTACTACAAGGGCGCACCTAAGGTCAAGAAGATCATCATCAAGTTTATCTCCGACACCAACCAGGCCGTGGCCCAGTTGCTCACCGGCGATATCGACGCCCTGGGGCCAGAGACCCTGGGCGCCGGTGCCGAGGTGAAGAGCGTGCTAGACGCCGCCAAGAAGGGCAGCATCCAGGCGTTCACCATCGCCAGCCCGTCTTGGGAGCACATCGACTTTAACATGTTCGTGAAGTAGGGTTTCCCGGTAGGGGCGACGTAGCGGCCCCGGATGCGTGCGGACACACGTCACGTATCCGGGGCCGCTGCTTCGCCCCTACCGCCATGAAAAATAAAGCGAGCTGCCCATGGCTGCATTTCTTGTGCGTAGACTCCTTCAGATGTTTCTCGTCACAATTGTGGCCGCGATCTGCTCCTACGGCCTGCTCTATATCTCCCCCGGCGGGCCGGTTGACCAACTGCTCGGCGAACACCAGAACAGCGGACGGAACCGCATCAGCCCAGCCGACATCCTGCGGATCAAGCAGCGCTTCGAACTCGATATTAACCTGCCGATCCGCTTCTCGCGCTGGCTGACCGGCTGGCCAAGCGGCCCGCTCTTCGGCTCGGTCGGCACCGACTGGCCGGTGGGCTGCGCGATCCCCGGCCAAGTGCGCCTGCGCTACCCCGATGGCCGGGTTGAGACGGTTGAGGAAGGCTGTCAGCAGGCCGTGACCTTGGGCGACCTGGTGGGCCGCAAGAGCAGCCGAGGCGTCTTCTTCGGCGACTTCGGGGTCTCCCAGGTGATCTTGCGCGACCGGCCGGTGATCGACCTGATCGGGACGCGCCTGCCCTACACGCTCTACCTGATGGGCGGATCGATCACGCTGGCCCTGCTGATCGCGGTGCCGATCGGGGTCTATTCGGCGGTGAAGCAGTACTCGCGCTTCGACTACACGATGACCACCATCGCCTTCATCGGCTCATCGCTGCCGAGCTTCGTCTTCGGGATCTTTGCCATCCTGATCTTCTCGATCCTGGCCAAGCAGGCGGGCCTGCCCTTCTTGCCCTCGGGCGACGCGGTGGGCACCCGCGACTATATCATCCCCGTGCTTGGCAGCATCCAGGCTGGCTCGCTCTTCGACCGCTTCCTGCGCTTTCTGATGCCCTGCGGCGTGCTGACCTTCATCAGCCTCGCCGGCTGGAGCCGCTTCGTGCGCGGGAGCATGCTGGAGGTACTCAGCCAGGACTATGTGCGTACCGCGCGAGCCAAGGGCGTCAAGGAGCGCACGGTGATCCTCAAGCACGCCCTGCGCAACTCGCTCATCCCCTTTGTCACGCTGCTGGCCGGGGTGTTGGCCTCGCTCTTCGGCGGTGCGCTGGTGACCGAGTCGGTCTTCAACTGGCCGGGCCTTGGCCGACTCTACATCGACGCGCTCAGCCGCAGTGACTATAATGTTGCAAACGCCCTGCTGCTGATCAATGTGGTGCTGCTGCTGATCGGCATCCTGATCACCGATATTCTGTATACGGTTGTCGATCCGCGCATCCGACTCGGCTAGCGGTGGAAGGGCCAGCGCGTCATCGCCTCGTCGCCTCATCGCAGGACGGTCAAGCGGAAATGCCCGATTCTGAACCTTGTCTCATGACCCAAATGAGGGATTGATGGCGACCTCCACCACGGCCATTCCGACCGACGAGCCAAAGACAACCGCGCCCGAGAGCCAGTTGTCGATTGTGCTGCGGCGCTTTCGCAAGCACCGCATCGCCATGTTCTGCGTGGGCCTGCTCGGGGTGATGCTGCTGCTGTCGGCCCTGGCCCCGCTGATCGCGCCCTTCCCGCGTGATCAGCCCAACTTGAAGGCCCGCTTTCTGACGCCCTTCAGCGTCGACCCGGCGGGCAAGCTGCATATCTTCGGCACCGACCACCTCGGGCGCGACTCCGCGACCCGCCTGCTCTTCGCCTCGCGGGTCTCGCTGGGCACGGCGGTCTTTTCCACGCTGATCTCCTCGCTGATTGGGATCGTGCTGGGCATGCTGGCGGGCTTCTTTGGCGGCTGGGTGGACGCGATCATCAGCCGCACCCTAGAGGTGGTGGCCACCTTCCCCACGCTCTCGCTGCTGCTGATCGTGGTGTCGATCTTCGTCGGCAACGAAAAGAATATCCCCTTCCCCACGATTCTTACCAAGACGATCTCGTTCCTCTTTGCGGTGAGCGAGCGCGAGGCTAAACTCGTGCTGATGGTCAACCTCATTCTGGCGCTCTTTGGCTGGACGACGACCTGCCGACTGATGCGCGGGATGGTTCTCTCGGTGCGCGAGAATGTCTATATCGACTCGGCGCGGGCGCTGGGGGCCTCGAACTTGCGTCTGCTGGCCCGCCACATCTTCCCCAACGCCCTGCCGCCGATGATCGTGGATTTTACCCTGGGCATTAACGGCACCCTGGTGTCCGAGTCGGTGTTGAGCTTTCTCGGCTTCGGCATCACCGACCCGACGCCGACCTGGGGTAATATGCTCGGCTACGCCCAGAGCTACATGTTTCAGTATCCCTGGATGCCGCTCATCCCCAGCCTACCCATTCTGCTGGCCTCGGTGGCGATCAACTACATCGGCGACGGCCTGCGCGACGCACTTGATCCTAGACAGAAGATCTGACCTGAAAATAGCCGATAACCGATAGCCGATAGCCGATAGTACGACCGTTGTCGTTTGGATTACCCCCTAGACCCAATGCTTTTCAAATAAGCCAATCTCGCACCCTCACCCCCTGCCCCTCTCCCTCACGGGGAGAGGGGAGATTCCGCACCAGGACGCATCTGACTCCCCCTCTCCCGTTCAGGGAGAGGGGGCTGGGGGGTGAGGGCTGACCGGCGACAAACTGTAAAGTACCTGCGAACCTTGTCTAACAAACGCCAATGAATACCTCATCCAAAACTATCGCGCAGCTCCACGCCGAGAATCAGCGTCTGCGTGCCCGTATCGCCGCACTGGAATCCGACACCACGCACCGTGCCATCGAACACGCGGCCCTCCTCGACAGCTTGCTCGCGCACGCACCGATTGGCATCGCTCTGCTGGATACGGAGCTTCGTTACCAGCACATTAACGCCTCACTCGCCACCATGAACGGGATGGTGCCGGATGCCCACCTGGGTCGCACCATCCGCGAGGTGCTGCCTATACTCGCGTCAAAGCTGGAGACACCCTTCCTTGTGCAGGCCCAGGCCGAGGCGCTGAGCCACACGAATGCCGAACTGACCCGTGCGCTGCGGGTCAAGGACGAGTTTCTGGCTATGATGAGCCACGAGCTGCGCACCTCGCTCAACGGTATCCTGGGGATCAGCGAATCCCTTGACGAGGGCGTCTACGGGCCAGTCAGCGCACCGCAGCGCCAGGCAATTACCATGGTGCGGGAGAGTGGGTTACACCTGCTCGCGATCCTCTCCGACATCCTCGACCTGGCCCATATTGAGGCCGACCACGCATATTGATCTTCAGCCGGTTGATGTGGACAGCATCTGCGAATTGGCACTTCAGATTGTGCAGACCGCCGCACAACAGAAGGACGTCCACTCACGGTCAGCGTGCCCTGCGCATCATGCGCCGTCCCCTCGGCGGTATAGACTCGGTACCGAGTCGCTATAGCAATCCTCTTGGGGTTGTTGTGTGGAGTCAAGGCTTTAGCCGGATAAGGCCGCCTAAAGGCTCGACTCCTCTTCACAACCCGGATAGGATTGCTATACCACCGGAGGAGATATGCTCATCCGTCTTGCAATCGCCTGGATGCTCGGGGTGGTGGCGGGGTCGCTGTGGTCGCCGGGGGCGGGCTGGCTGTGGGCGGGCACAGGCGCGGCGGCGCTGATCGCCCTGGCCCTACGGCGAGTACCACGCAAACGCGATCTGGCCCTGGCCCTAGCCTGCGCCGCTCTCGGTGCGCTGCGTTATACGGCCAGCGTGCCGCCCGCCGGGCCGGACGACGTGCGGCTCATGGCTGGGCGCGGCGAACTGACCGTGGCCGGAAGCGTGGCCGGCGACCCGAGGCGCAGCGAAGACGCCCAGCAACTGACGCTTCAGGTTGACACCGCTCACCTGAAGGGGGCCGTTCGCTCGGTCGAAGGGAACATCCTGGTGGCCCTGCCGCCCTTCCCGATCTACCGCAACGGGGACA
>CAISPW010000065.1 GCA_903887465.1 uncultured Oscillochloris sp.
CGACGCGAACGGCGGGCGAATGACGCGAACGCGAACGACGCGAACGTGTCCCCGTAGGGCCGAAGCATCGCCCCCATGCGCCCGCGACGCCTGGATATACCCCGGCGATGCTTCGGCCTTCCGATGGCGGACGACGCGACGCCGATGGCGGATATCGCGGACGACGCGACGCCGATGGCGGATATCGCGGACGACGCGAACGGCGGGGGTTTGGATCGCGGACGACGCGAACGGCGGGCGAATGACGCGAACGCGAACGACGCGAACGTGTCCCCGTAGGGCCGAAGCATCGCCCCCATGCGCCCGCGACGCCTGGATATACCCCGGCGATGCTGCGGCCTTCCGATGGCGGATATCGCGACGCCGATGGCGGTTATCGCGGACGGCGCGACGCCGGGGAGTTGGATCGCGGACGGCGCGATCCAACCTTGCCGCACAGGATGTTCTCGCGTAGAATGGGGCCAAATCCGCCGATACGGCACAGCGTCACAAGGAGGTAGCGCGCGATGGACTTTCAACCCAACGATGATCAGCAGATGCTCCGCGATATGGTGCGTCAGTTTGTGGAGAAGGAGGCTCGGCCTACGGTCGCCGAGCGTGATGAGCACGGGATCTGGCCCGAGGCTCTGGTGAAGCAGATGGGCGAGCTTGGACTGCTCGGTGTGGCAGTGAGCGAGGAGTACGGCGGTGCCGGTCTCGACTATATCTCCTACGCGATTGTGATCGAGGAGCTCAGCCGGGTGGACGCATCCCTGGGCGTGATCGCCTCGGTGAATAACTCGCTGGTCTGCCACGGCATTGAGAAATATGGCAGTGAGGAGCAGAAGCGCGAGTTGCTCACGCCGCTGGCCGCCGGTCGCACCCTCGGTGCCTTCTCACTCAGCGAGCCTGGTGCCGGATCCGACGCCGCCGCTCAGAAGACCACCGCCGTCCGCGATGGCGACTCTTACGTGATCAACGGGGTGAAGAACTGGGTGACGAACGGATCCCGCGCCGATACGATCGTCCTCATGGCGATGACCGACTCGTCCAAGGGCGTCAAGGGCATCAGCGCTTTCCTGGTCGATACGCACGAGCCCGGCTGCCGTGTGGTGAAGGTCGAGAATAAGCTGGGCATCCGCAGCGCCCATAGCTCGCAGATGGCCTACGACGACTGCCGCGTGCCGGTATGGCGGCGGCTCGGCGAGGAGGGTCAGGGCTTCAAGATCGCCATGACCATTCTTAATGCCGGGCGCATCGGCATTGCCGCCCAGGCGCTCGGCATCGCTCAGGGTGCCTACGAGACGGCACTCGAATACACCAAGGTGCGCGAGCAGTTCGGCAAGCTCATCCACGAATTCCAGGCCGTTGGGTTCACCCTGGCTGATATGGCTACCCGGATCAAGGCCGCCCGCCTGCTCGTCTACGATGCTGCCTGGCGCAAGGATCAGGGCCTCGATTATGTCAAAGATGCTGCGATGGCGAAGGTCTTCGCCTCGGAGACGGCTATGTGGACGGCGACCAAGGCGGTGCAGCTACACGGATCGAATGGCTACTCCAAGGAGTATCCCGTCGAGCGCTACTTCCGCGACGCCAAGATTACCGAGATTTATGAGGGCACCAGCGAGATCCAACGCCTGGTAATCTCGCGCGAGATCACTAGGGATTAGCGGCTTGCCGCAGTAACAGTAAGGGTGCAGTAGCGTTGCGCTGCTGCACCCTTACTGTTATGCAGAGGGTAGCAGCCGACTGAGGGCGCGGATGAGCGCGGCGAGGTCGGCGGGGATGCTGCCGTCCAGCGCCTCGGCGCGGCGCACATGCCTGCCGATACGCGCGGCGATCTCGTAGGTGTGGCCGTCGGGCGCATGCCGCGTGCCTGCGGGCCGCTGGCGGGATAGGCCGCCGCGCAGGGCCAAGCGGGCCAGTTTGGCCAGGGCATCGTCGCCCAGGTGGCGCAGCACGTCCTCCGCGCACGAACTCTGCAACACCCAGCCGCTGCGGAAGACGATGATTGTCCGCGAGCGGAAGCGCAGGCCACCGCTCTTGCGGAAGGCCAGCAGCGCGCCGCGCGGCAGCGATAGATCATCGGCGGCGGGCGCGGGCTGGCGCAGGCTTGTGTCGTACGCGCCCGCGCCCAGGCCGCCTAGCGCAAGGCCGGACGGCGGCGGGCCGGGTTGCTCCTCGGGCCGGTTTGGGTCGCTCATGGCAGCACAATGCTCTGTATGATCCGCTCGAACTGTGCGCTCGCCTGCGCGAAGGACTCCTCCGGGGCGGCGAGGGCCACGTCGTATGAGCGGTCTTTGGCGATGATCAGGTACTCGCGGGCGTGGACGACCACCGGCAGCGAGGCCCGCCGGGGCGTGTCAATCGGCTGCACCACGTAGGCGTACTCCAGCCGGATAGCCCGCTGTCCAGCCAGGGTCGCCTCGCTATCGGCGAGCAGGTGGTAGCCGGTGAGCAGCGCATGCTCCTGCACCCGCCGGTCGAGCAGCGTCTGGAGCGTCGGCGGGTTGGCCGGGTCGAGGTCGCGCCGCTCGACGCTGAGGGCCGTCTTGAAGGCTGAGGCCGTCTGTGGATCCTCCACCTTGAGCAGCAGATCCTGGAACGAGTCGACGCTGATCCAGCCGGCGGGATAGGCCAGTTGGATGCCCGCGTTGGGCTCGGCGAAGGGCCGGGTGCGCCCCACCGTCTGCGCCATCAGCAGCCAGCCGAGGCCCAGGGCGATCAGCACAACCAGGGCCACGCCCAGGTCGCCGGACAGGGGACGCATGCGGTAGACGGGCGTATCGCTACGCATCACGAAGACCTCCCGGTCTGCCGCAGGGTGACTTCAATGCTACGACGCATGAGGGCCACGAGGGTGAAGAAGGCGGCGAGGGCCACCGCTACGCCGAGGATGAGGGAGCGCCAGTAGGCAACGCTCAGGCCGGTGGCGCTGACCTCGCCGATCAGCCAACTGAACATGCCGTTGAGGACAGCGGCGAGGGTGAATCCGGCGGGTACCCACCATGGCGGGCGGCGGGTAAACTTGGCCTCGGCCATGAAGTAGCCCATCAGGCCACCAAACGACGCCTGGGCCAGGGCCGCCGTGACCACATTGATCACCCCCGGCCCGAGGGCCACGCCGCCATTGTCCAGCACATAGCGCAGGTTGAGCAGGGTTGCCACTCCCAGGCCCGCCACCGTCCCGTAGACGATCCCGTCCATGCGCTCGTCAAATTCGGGCGTGGCGTAGACCAGCAGGCGCACGGCGGCGTAGGCGATGGCCTGCCATGTGATGCCGGAGATCAGGATGGATGCGGCGAGGGAAGTGCCGCTGCTGGCCGAAGCCCACAGGCGCACCTGGAGCCAGTCATCGGTGACGCGCCGCCCAAGCACATCGGTGAGGATGAGGGCCAGGAAGAAGACGGCGGCCACGCGGCCCTTCGGCTCGGGTTCCAGGCGATCCTGGCGGTAAAAAAAGACCAGCCAGATCGCCGAGGGAACCACCGCCAGCACCACCCCCGCCACCAGCAACGCGGGGCCATCCAGCGGGCCGATCAGGCTGGCCAAGTAGGCCACCAGGGCGCTGAGCAGGCCCATGCTCACAATCTGGATGAGCCCGGCCTGCCAGAATCCGGCACGAGACGTGTTCACCTTGGCGAAGTGACGGTCGCAGTAGGCGCGCTGGCCCAGGATGTGGTGCGGCGGGCGCAGCGGCTCATCGCAGATACAGCATGTGAACTGACGATCATCGCGCATCGGGTACTCCGGTACTTCGCGTATCTCTGAGCCGCCTGTAAGGCCGAAACACTAGCCCTGCAATCAGTCCGGTTCAAGCCAATCAGACAGGGGCCAATGCCAGGGCTGATGCAATGTCGCTGGGGCTGCGCCCCAGACCTCGCTTTTGGTTGGTTTTTGGCGACTTCGCCACCAAAAACCAACCAAAAAAGATCGTTCGGGGGTGGCGTTGCCACCCCCAAACCCCCGCCGGAGGCGACGTTGCACCCGCCCTGGGGCCAATGCTTCGGCCCTACCGGATGCGCCGGATCTCGGCGTCGACGGAGTGCGGGTTGCTGGCGTCGGTCGGGATGTCCACCTGCGCGTCGGCGAGGATGGGCCGGTAGCTGCGGGCGTACACGATCACGCTGTAGGTCGTGCCCCTCGGCACGGCCGCGTTGGTGCGGAAGACCCCGCTGTCGTCGGTGGTGCCCATGGTCAGGATCTCGTCGGCGCTCAGGTTATCGTCGGCAGCGGCTTGGCTGGCACTGAGGCCGGGCGTGATCACAAAGAACTGTACCCCGCCGACGCCCCGGCGCGTGTCGGCATCGGTGATTGTACCTTTTATGTAAACAAGATCGCTGCTGCTGGTAGGCGGCGCGGCGGGTGCCTGGCCGGTGGTGCAGACCGCCAGCGTCACCTCATCCACAAACATACTCGATATGTTGCCGCGCGGGTTCTCGGACGAGAAGGTCAGGCGCAGTGTTTTGCCAGCGTAGGCCGAGATGTCGGCGCTCCGCTCGCTCCAGCCCTCGTCGGCCTTCGATGAGGAGATCTCCTCCAGGGTCGTCACCGAGTCGCCGCGCGGGCTGGTCAGGGCGATGCTAAACTTCGCGTCGTCGGAGAGGACGCCCAAGAGGCCGCTGAACTCTTCGTGGGTGTAGCGGGCGTAGCCGAGGGTGATGCTGGTGGCGTTCGCCGGTAGCGTCACGTCCTGGTAGATAGACTGGAGCGACTCCTGGTCGCTGCCGCCGAGCCAGGCGCTGCGCGCGCCGCTGCGCGGCAACTGCGGGTCGATCAGGGCGGCGTCGCCGCGCGAGACCTGGGTCCAGCCGCTGTCCTGCTCGAAGCCTCCGTTGACGATCACATCGGTGCAGCCGGCGGGCATCGCCTCCACCGGCGCGGGCGCGCTCGGCCCGCCCGAGGGCAGGTCGCTGGCGGGTGCGGCGGACGGCGGGGTCGGCGGCGCAGCGGCGGTGGTGACGCCCACCTGGGCGAAGGCGGCATTGACGGCACTCACCTCGGCCTGGCCGTAGAGGTCGGCGGCCGCGCGGGCGGTGGCGGCGGCGGCGGCCTTAAAGTCGGCCTCGGGGGTGAGGTAACTGGTGAGGGCGCGGTAGTAGATCTGCTCCATCTTCTCGCGGCCAAGCGCCTTGGCCACCAGGAAGGCGGCGCGGTTGGGGATGCCGCTGTTCACATGCACGCCGCCGTTGTCGGAGCGGCGCGAGTTGGGCAGGCTGGCGTACTCCTGCATCGTGGTCGGCTGGCCCACGCTCGCCAGAGGGTCGCCCGCGTCATAGGATCCGCCCGCGCCCGGATCTTCCAGGCTGCGCAGGTAGGGCACCGGGTAGGGCGGCGACTTCACCACCTGCTCGCCGATTGTCCAGTTGGCCCGGTCGATCAGCGCACCGAAGACATCGGCGTAGGACTCGTTAAGCGCCCCGGACTGACCCTCGTACACCAGGGCCGCGCTGGCGTCGATCACGCCGTGAGTGAACTCGTGGCCGATCACGTCCAGGCCGTAGGGCAGGGGCTTAAAGATCTTGCCGCCATCGCCATAGATCATCTGGCTGTATTCACCCACCCAGGCTGCGTTCTCGGCGTCCTCCGGGTCGCTGCCGTAGTGGACGGTCGAGATCATCGGGCTGCCCTGGCCGTCGTAGGCATCGCGCTTAAACGTATGCATGTAATAGTCGTAGACCACACCGGCACCGTCGTGGGCGGCCTGGGCGACGGCGTCCTTGGTGCGCTCACCCTCATCGGCCAGGATCTTGCCGGGGATGCTGGTGCCGTTGCGGGCGCTGTAGGTCTTGCGGCGCTTGATCGGCATCACCTCGTCAATTGCGTGGACGACCAGCGGACGCCCGGCGTTGACGAAGAAATGCCACTGGCTGAGCGGACGCGCAGTGAGAATGGTCACGTCCCAGACTAGGCTGGCTTGGCCCTGGCCATCGACGTAGACGGCTAGGTGGGTCGCGTCGGGCATGGCCGTAATCTGTGCGCTGGCCGCATCGTCGGGGGCGAGCTGCGCAGACATCAGGTTCGCCAGCGCGGCGACGGCGGCGGCGGCGGCGCTAATCGTGGGCCGGGTGGTGAGCTGGAGGGCGGGGGCAAATTCGCCGTTCACCGCCACCACCTGGCCTGCCGGGTCGAGATGGACCACCAACTGGTGGCCAAAGACCGGCAG
>CAISPW010000066.1 GCA_903887465.1 uncultured Oscillochloris sp.
CGCGGGATGTTTCGCACCGCAGACGGTCGGCGGATCAATGCCGACGTGAACGGCGCGTACAACATCATCCGAAAAGCAATCCCAAACGCCTTTGGCAATGGGATCGGGGGTGTGGTAGTCCACCCCGTAGGGATTGCCCCTGCAAACTGAGTACCTTGCGATAAAACGCTAGGAAAAAGTGTACTATAAGTCTGTTCACACTTTTTTAATACGAGTGCGATCTGTGCCGACACTAGGCTGTGTCGCAGGAGGTTCGCCCAGTGTCTCGCAGCAAAAGCGCCATGATCGCGCTTATCATCACCGCAACCTTGCTCGTCATCGTCGGACTGACGGGGGCGAGTACGCCAGCACAACATTCCAGCGCAGCGCTCGCGTCGGTCATACACGCTGGGCTGAATACCTCGCCTTCCCCCGCCACGGCATCACCCGTCTCGCCGACCCCCACCCTGGCCCGCCGCAGCTTTAACGTAGACTCCCGCAGTAAGCTTGTGCCCACGGTCTTCCTGCCGGGGCGCGGGCCGGATCTGCCTGGCGAGATGGTCTACACTGGCCGCCGGATCGACGTTTACGCCGGCCACGGCACCTTCAGCCCCGACGAGGTCGCCGCAATGGGGGTGAAGGCCGAGTTGGCCCTGAGCTATATCCAGAAGCGTTTTGATGCCCAGCTCACCGAGCGGATCTCGGTGGGGGTCTACAGCACCAGTCAGGCTCCGGGGCGCGGCACGCGCGGCATTGCCTACACCTACGGCAACACCAACGTGCGGATCTACTACCGCCCCGGCGAGAGCCAGCGCAACGCCTTGGTGATCCTCTCGCACGAGATGGCCCACGCGCTGCAGGCCGAGGCATACGGTCGGGATGTCCAGTCGCGTGCCGACACGGTACTGCTGGAGGGTCTGGCCAGCTGGATCTCCGGCGAGTACTGGCTGAGCCTCTCGGGTGCCCCCTCGTTCCAGTCGCGCGCCCGCGATCTCTACCTGTCTGGCTTCAGCGGCAACCTGGCATCGCTTGGCGGTAGCAACCTCGATATGGCCTACGACATGTGGGCCGGATTCGTCGAGTACTTGGCCCGCACCTACGGCTGGCCAAAATTGAACCAGCTCTACCTCAGCGGGCGCGGGCGCGGCCCCGGCTCGGCTGACTATCGCGGGATCTACGGCAAGTCGTTCCAGGAGCTGTATACCGATTGGTATACCACGCTGAAATAAAAACTTCCGGGCGTGCGCGGATAAAAGAGGCCAGGGCGACTTTGCCGCCCTGGCCTTTTGCACTACAGATGTTCAGCTATTACGACCGTTGGAGTCCCCCCGGCGGGGAGGCTCGGAGGGGCTTCGCCCCTCCGAAAGAAAAAAAGATTTCTTCTCGGGGGCCTGCGGCCCCCAAACCCCCGCCAGGAATGGCGCTGTTGGCAACTACCGTTGGAGTACTATCGGCTATCGGCTATGTTCACGTTAAACCCTCGCGCCAGCGCAGCGCCCGCTCGACGATATCGTAGTCCCAGGGTTCGCCCATGCCGAAGATAATGTGGGTCGCGCCCGCCTCTACGTACGCCTCGATAGGTTCACCGCTATTGGGCGAGACGCTCCGCTCGATCTCCTGGGGGTCGCGGCCGATCTGGGCACACCAGCCGTCGAGGATGGCATTCTTGTGCTTAAAGCTCTCGACCGGGCCGAACCCGTGCCAGATCTGGGCGTGCTGCGCGGTCAGGCGCAGAGTCACCTTCTCGCCGCCGCCGCCGATCAGGATGGGGATCGGCCGGGTGGGCGCGGGCACGTCCAGCTCCCAGCGCTGCTTGATGATCGGCAGCGCCTCGCCCAGGGCGCGCAGCCGCTCGGGCGCGGTGCCGAAGGCGTAGCCGAACGCTGTGTAGTCACGCTCAAACCAGCCGGCACCCATGCCCAGGATGAGCCGCCCGCCGCTGATGTGATCGACCGTCTTGGCCATGTTCGCGATCAGCGCCGGGTTGCGGTAGGTGTTGCAGCTTACAAGGCAGCCCACCTCGGCGCGGCTGGTGAGGGTGGCCATCGCCGTGAGCAGCGTCCAGCCCTCGAAGTGCGGCCCCTGCGGGTCGCCGTAGAGCGGAAAGAAGTGATCCCAATTCCAGATGGTGTCGACGCCCATCGCCTCGAAACGGCGCACCGCATCGGCGAATGCGGCGTAGGTGGTGTGCTGGGGGTGGAGCTGCACCCCGATCCGAATCCGTGACATGCGATCTCCTTGTCGTCTCGGCCTGGCCCAGGGCGGGGGCAACGCCGCCTCCGGCCCCCAAAAGATCTTGGGCCTGGCGCGTCGCCCTACGATCTTGCCCACATGATACCATGTGTCATGTGAAAAAGAGCCTGCGTGAAAGCTACAAAAAGCCGCGTTTATCCTGTACACTAGACCGTAGCGGCGCGCATTGACTAACAACAGTAACGATGATCGTACGAATTTGGGGGACACGCGGCTCCTACCCCGTTGCGCGGGCCGAGATGCTGCGCTATGGTGGGAACACCACCTGTGTAGAGGTTCGCGTCGGCGACAGCTGTATTATCCTTGATGCTGGCACGGGGCTGCGCCAGCTGGGCGAGGCGCTCGGGCGCGAGCCGAGCCCGCCTAACACGATCAACCTGCTTATCACACACACCCACTGGGATCATATTATCGGATTTCCCTTTTTTGCGCCGATCTTCCAGCCCCAGAACCGGCTTGAGATCTACGGCCTCCAGCGCACTCAGTCTAGCCTGCGCAAGACGATTGCCAACGCGCTGAGCGACCCCCTCATGCCGATTGAGCTGGAGGATCTGCGGGCCAACCTGAGCTTCCACGAGATCCACGAGGGCCTGGAATTTCAGCTCGACGCACGGGTGCGCGTCTGTACGGCGCGGGCAAACCACCCCTACCGCGCGCTGGCCTACCGGGTTGAGAGCGCCGACGCCGCGCTGGTGTTCATCCCCGATACCGGCCCCTTCCACACGGTACTCTTCGGCGATGAGCGTGTCGAGTGGACGGGCACGCCGACGGCGAACTCCGCCGATGATCTGCTGGCTCTGGCCGTCATGCGCGCGCAGATCGTCGATCTGGCCCGTGGGGCCGACTGGCTGATCTACGACTCGCAGTTCACCGCTGCGCAGTACGCCCGCTTCCCGCACTGGGGACACAGCACGGCCACCCATGCCCGCGAGATCGCTGAGGAGGCCGGGGTGGGCCAGTTGCTGCTCTTCCACCACGACCCGCACCACACCGACACGCAAATCGACGCGATGCTGGCGGAACAACGGGCCGCCTGTGACTCATACCTCAACATTGCCGCCGCCTACGAAGGCATGGAGCTGCGCAAGGAAGATCTGCCATGAAGATGCAGTTTTGGGGCGTGCGCGGCTACGTGCCGACGCCGGGGGCCGAGTACCTGCGCTATGGCGGGAATACCTGCTGCACCGCGCTCTACGGCGCGGGCGGCGAATTGGTGATCCTCGATACCGGCACCGGCTTCTGCCAGCTTGGCGACACCCTGATGACCCGTGAGTTTGGGCGCGGCTGCGGCGAGATGACCCTGCTGATCACCCACACCTACTGGGATCATATCCTCGGCCTGCCCTTCCCCGGCATCGTACATATCCCCGGCAACCGTCTGCATCTCCACGGCCCCGACAGCACCCGTGGCTCCCTGGAGATGGTCTACAACGGGATGCTCTCGCCAGTCTACTCGCCGGTCTACGGCCTGGCCCATATCGGCGCCACCCATAGCTTCCAGCCGATCTCGACCGAGCCCTTTATGGTTGGCGGGATGCGTGTGAGCGCCCTGCCGCTCTCGCAGCGCAACCACTCGCCGATCTGGGCCTACCGGGTGGAGGAGGGCCAGCGGTCGCTGGTCTATATCACCGACGTGCGCTACACCGACGACCAGATCTGGAAGCAGGCGCTCCAGTTCGCCGCCGGTGCGAATACCCTCGTACACAGTGCGCCCTACACGCGCGCCGAGCAGGTGCAAGACTACGGCCACAGCCGGGTCGAGGACGCGATCGAGCTGGCCCAGGAGGCCGCCGTCGAGCGGCTGATGATCTTTCATCACGCCCAGGCCCGCACCGATGACCAGCTCGATGCGCTGGTATCGGGCTACCGCCGCCAGTTGGGTGAGGACGAGAGTCCGCTGATCTTCGATGCCGCCCGCGAGGGCGATATGGTAGATGTGTAGGGATGTGGGAAGGGCGCAGCCGCGCCGTGCGGCTGCGCCCTTACTGCTCGCCGGCGCGCAGCCGGACGTAGCTGTCGTAGCGGGCCGGGTCGATCTGGCCTGCGGCGAGGGCGGCGCGCACCGCGCAGGCGGGCTCGTGGATGTGGGTGCATCCCGTGTAGTAGCACTCGCCCAGGAAGGGCCGCAGCTCGCGGAAGCACCCGTCGAGATCCTCGGGCGGCAGGTTCCACAGGCCGATCTCACGGATGCCGGGGGTGTCGGCCACGTAGCCGCCGCCCTCCAGGGAGAGGGGCAGCAACTCGGCGACGGTGGTGGTGTGGCGGCCCTTGCCGCCGAGATGGGCGCTCACGGTTCTGGTGGCCAAGTTTAGCTCGGGCACCACGGCGTTGAGCAGGCTGCTCTTGCCCACGCCCGATTTACCGGTGACCACGCTGATCCGCCCGGCCAGGCTCTGGCGCACCTCGTCGATGCCCTGGCCGCTCTGGGTGCTGGCGTAGATCACACGGTAGCCGACCCGCTCGTAGGGCGCGAGCATGGCATGGGCCTCGTCAGTGCTCACCAGATCGACCTTGGTGGCCACGATGATCGGGGCCAGTTCGCTGTGTTCGCAAATCACCAGGTAGCGGTCGAGCATGCGCGGGGTGAAGGCGGGCTGGGCGCAGGCGAAGATCAGCAGCACCTGGTTGAGGTTGGCGACGATCACATCCTCGATGCCGACGCCGCGCGAGCCGGCGGCCTTGCGGGCTAGGCGCGAGCGCCGTGGCAGCACCGCCTCAATCGCGCCCTTGCCGGTATCGATGATCGTGATCGCCACATCGTCGCCAATCACGGCGATGTCGGTGTTTTGGCGCTCACGCTTGAGCCGACCACGCAGCTTGCACTCAACCATGCCCGCGCCGGTCTGCACCCAGTAGAAGCCGCTCTGGGCGCGGAGTACCATGCCGCTCACGGTGTCGGGGGCGGCATGGTACTCCTTCTCCTTCGCCCGTGGGCGATCAGCGCTTCGGATTTTCATAGAGCTGAACCTCCAGATGGCTGATGCCCAGGATGTCGAAGGTGAAGCTCAGGATGCGATCAATCACCGATGAGTCGGGATGCCCCGCGCCCGCGTCGACCGTGAGGTTTACCCGCGCCCGGCGCAACTGACTAGCGGGTATATCTGGCGGGCAGTGGCTGATTGAGCCATCTCGCTCTAAAATAATCAAGGTCGTATTCCCCTTGGAGCTATGCTGCGTATCTGACGGCGGCGGCAGATGCGTGGCCCCGACCGATTGTTCGATGCGTATCATCTCTGTCTGTTCCTGTTCTGATGGGCACGTCCGTATCAGTCTGTCCGACACTGTGGCGAGGGGATACAAAAAGGCCGTGGGCACCTTCTCTGGCGCCCTCGGCCTCAACATATAGTTGAGGCTGTGGATGTTCGTCTGGCCATCCACAGCCTCATACTCACTGAACGGAGCGTGTCAGCTCCTGAGTTGATGTGTAGGGAGACCAGGCCCATCACCGCGAGCGCCGAAGATGAGCGCAGATCGGGCCGCAAGGCCCGTGCCGGTAGCACCGGCGGATAGGTTGTGCGCTGTGCGTATCATCGACTGCTCCTGTGGCTAGACCCGACTACGTATGGGTTTCCTGTCCTAATGGCGGTAGGATAACATAGGCCCGGCGGCTTTGTCAATGCCCCCGCTACACGATCTCGGGCTGCGGCAACACCCCCAGGGCTGCGCCCCAGACCCTACTTTTTGTAAGTTTTTGGCGGCTTGGTTGTATCCTCACCAAGACGGCTAGGTCAGGCCGGGGCGTATGCCGCAGTGCGGGAGTGCTTTTGGATACGATCCGCTAAGGCATGTTTCAAACGCATGTGACCGTTCAGCGACGAGACGATGACGCGATGAGGCGATAGGAGCGCGTCATCGCGTCATCGCCTCGTCGCATCATCGCCTCATCGCCAAACGGTCAAGCTGAAACCTGGCACCTGAAACCTTGTCTAACGACGATGGCGAGGTCAGATGCATGTACCAAAACCGTGCATAACCCGCTGGCTGGCGGAGAGGTGGCACAGGATCGCCTCCATGCGGTCGAGAGCGGCGACATCGCCAGCGCGGGCTGCAGCGAGCTGCTGGCTCATGTCGCTGATCGCGCCGACGACCACATCACGCATCCGGGTCAGGTAGGTATCGGTGTCGGTGGCGTGGATGGCTAGGGAGATATGGCATGCCACCAACTCCAGCAGGTTAAGCTGGGGCGTGCTGAAGAGGTGGGTCTGGGAGGTGGTTACCGTCAGGGCACCAAGGAGCCGCTCGCCCCAGATCAGAGGGACGGCCATGGCGCAGCGCGAAGGCGCGTCGTTCTCGTGGGCATTGAGCGCGAGCCAGCGATGGTCGGTGTTGGTCTCATCGATGATCATCGGCGCGCGTGAGCTAAACACCAGCCCGGCCAAGCCGCTGTCGCGCACCTCGCGGGCCCGCTCGGTACTCGCCACTATCCCGTTGCTCAGCACCAGCATCGGCGTATCAGGCCGGTCGTGAGGGATAAGCAGCAGACTGGCCCGCTCGCCGGTCACCATCGCCGGCACCTGCGTGACCAACTCCAGGGCGAGGTGCTGCGGGTCGGTGACCGCACTCACCACCAGTCGTCCGAAGTTGAGCATGCGGTCGAGGGTGTCGGCGTTTGCCTGGGCCTCGTGGTAATGCTGATCGAGCTGGCTCTGTAGGGTCGAGTATTCAAGCACCGAGCCGAGGATCTGGCCGAGGGCACCGAGCAGGGCGCGATCCTCTACATCGAAGGGTCGGCTGCGGCGGGCCTCAATCCGCCCGATCACCCGCCGCCCGATCATGATTGGCCCGCAGAGCAGCCCCGGCTCATCGGCGCACGGGAGTCCGGCGCTGGCGGGCACAATGATCTCCAAGCTCTCGGCTTGTAGCCAGTCTGCCGCCAGGTCGCGCAGGGTGGGTAGCGGGTCGGCCTGACGCCGCCCAACCATGAAGAAATCCCCGCAGCTCGCGAGGGCATCACGAAGACGACGGCTACAGTTGCTGGACGGATCCGGTGATGTGGTGTTTGATCGGGATGTCATTGCGCTCATAGCGATCCTGATTGTGTCATGCTTCAATGCGGCGGTACCGCCTGTGTAGCCCGCCGCACGTCTTGAGCTTGTCGCGTGAAGGAAGAGTCACGACTCCAGGAGGATTGCGCTATAGCAATCCTATGAGAGTTGTCGCATGCGCGCCGCCTAAAGGCTCGACTCCTCTTCACAACCTATGTAGGATTGCTATATATGCGGGTCTTATGGCGCGCGCACCCACTTGGCCTGGTCGAACCAGACGGTCGCCCCCGCGTCGCCAGCGAGGTCGCTCAACTGGAGGAACCCGTCGCTGCCGGCATTAAAGGGGAAGCGCCCGAGGCGCACCCAGCCGGTCTGGGTGGCCTGGTTGACCACGACCTCGATGGTACCGTCGCGATGCTGGATGACATAGCGTGCGGCGGCGGTGATCGCACGTGGGCTAGGGCAGCGCGGTACGTGAACGTAGAGATCATAGCTCCCGGCGGCGGGCAGGTTGGGCTGCCAGCGCGTCACCTGGGCGCTCTGGGCCAGGTCGCTGACGGTCTTGGCCTGGTAAGTGTGACGACCGTAGCCGCAGCCCATCGTGCTGGCGCCGAGTTCCGGGTTGCGGTGCCAGAAGTCGCCGCCGAGCTCGTCCACAATCTGCTCGGGGAGGTTCGGGTCACGCGGGGGCGGGCCTGCCAGCGGGTCACTGCCCATCCAGAGCATCGTCACCTCTACCTCGGCCTGTCCACTGTCAATGCCAAGATCGTCGATCCAAGTGCCATCGCCCACGTCCATGCCGCTCGGGGCGTATACGAAACCCTTGTCGGACTGCCTGCCGTTATAGCCCTCGTAGTAGGCGGCGTGATCCATCGGCCAGCCGCGCTCTAGGTCGGGATATCCTGTGCGACCGGCATTCCAGTAGTCGTCGCGGGCGCTGTAGGGGCCAACGTCGTAGACGGGGACAACCGCGCTGCGCCCACGGTAGGTAATCCGCACCTGATACTCGTCGCCGCCCTTGCTAGAGGTGACGCACCTGCACGGCAGGGAGACAAAGCGGGCGTGGGGCGGGATGATGAAGCCGTTGGCAGTGCGTCCGCCGACCATGCCCTGGCGGGACGCCTTGATTCGGAAGGTCGGCGCGACGGCGTAGGGGTCGGTGGCGGTGGCGTTATAGGTAGCCGGGGCGCTGCTCGGTGCCAGTGTGACATTGCGCACTACGGGGCTATGCTGGGCATCACCCATGAGGGTCAGGCGGTATTGCATGCGCCGTGCGCTGCCGGGCAGGCCGACGACGGCTCCCGAGGGCAGATCAACGAGCCAGGGTAGCCAGCGGCTGCCATCGAGGCTGGCGCGTAGATCGACGTGTAGGGCGGTTCCCGAGGGCAGATCGGCGGCATAGTTCAGCTGGATGCGGGCGGTTGAGGCGAGCGCGGGCAGCTCTGAGATCAGGGTGCCGGAGCGGCGGTAGGCTCCGAGAAGAGGGACGGCGGGGGCAGCGTCTGTAGCGAGGGCGATACGTCCATCCGCCAGGCTCAACACGCCATTGGACTCAAGCAGGCTAGCAGAGAAGGTTCGCGGTTGCGGGCTAATCGAGCCAACTGCATAAGCTGGGGCAGCGGAGAGGGCAAAGATGCTTAGCAGGAGCGCCAAGGACGGCCGCATCCATCGCAGATAGGTGCGCGTAGACCTCAATCGTTCCTCCGTTTTCTACGTTCCTGGTAGAAGAGCCACGTCAAGGTGGTCGCGGAGGATTATAGCATACTCTCGCAAAGAGCTGACAAGAGGGTGACAAGGACTTGATATTCACGTGCAGGAACGCGGGAGGGGCGGTGTTAGAGGATACCCCTACACCGCCCCTCTAAGGTGATTACATGTTGGGGTCGCGCTCGCCGAGCGTTACCTGAACCGTGCTGGTCTTCCCGTCACGCAGCACGCTGAGGGTAACGCTGTCGCCGGGCTTGTGCTGGAGCAGCAACTGGCGCAGGGACGTGCTGCCATCGAGCGGCTTATCATCGATGGCAGTGATGATATCGCCTTCGCGCAGACCGGCCCTGGCGGCGGCGGTACCCGGCTGGACGGCGGGCTGGCCCTGGCGGCTGCTCTGGATAAGCGCGCCGCTCTGCACCGGCAGGCTCATCTCAGCGGCGAGACTGCCATCGATTGGCAGGTAGCTGACGCCGAGGAAGGGGTAGGCGACCTTGCCGTTGGCGATCAGCTGATCGGCCACATCGCGGAAGATCGTACTTGGCACCGAGAAGCCCAGGCCCTCGACGGGGGCGGCGCTGGCCGACATCTGATCGTTGCGCACCACCAGGGTGTTGATACCGACCACCTCGCCGCGCAGGTTGATCAGCGGACCGCCGCTGTTGCCGCTGTTAATCGCGGCGTCGGTCTGGATCAGACCCTCCATCGGGCCGACTGAGCGGTTCAGGGCGCTGACCACGCCGGCGGTGACGGTGTTACGGAAGTTGCCGAGCGGGCTACCGATGGCGAGAACCTGCTCGCCGGGCTGTAGGGCCGAGGCATCGCCCACGGCGGCCACGGCTGGCAGCTTGCCGCTGACCTGGATCACCGCCACGTCGTTTAGCGGGTCGGCACCGACCAGCTTGGCGTCGCGGCGCATGCCATCGTTGAAGACCACGGCGAGCTGGCTAGCGCCCTCGACCACATGGTTATTGGTGAGGATATAGCCCTTGTCGCTAATAATCACGCCGCTGCCGCTGCCGCTGCCCTGGGGGCCAGTATTCAGGACGGTGACAACAGCGGGGGCCACCTTCTGCACGGCGGCGACCATCGTGCCAGACTCGGATCCAGCGACGCCTGGAGCCGTCGGCTGGGAGGTCGTGCTCAGGGCGGAGGAGGGCGCAAGTACCGGCTGGGCCACCACCGCGCGGGTGATCAGGCTGCGCTGAACCATATAGTAGGCGGCAGCCCCCCCGGCGACGGCGCCCCCGGCGATGCCGATGAAGACAACCATGACGACGGCGAAGATGAGCAGGATGCGGCCAAGGCGATTTGATCGTTCCATAGGGGTTCCCTCTGAAAAAGTTCAGGATACCTGAGTCAAGTATCGCCTATACGCCTAAAAGCGGCTTTAAGTCAACGTGAGAGGGTGATGAGAGAAGCACGGTGAGGGCGTGGGCGCGGTTTCGCCGCACCCACGCCCTCACCGTGTACGGTATGGGTCTGGTTATCGGGCGGTATTCTGGCTGACGCTGCTGAGTTGGGCGAGTTGCTGGGCGCGGGCGCTGAACGCGGCGGTGGCACGCTCGATATAGGCGCGGGCCTCCTGGAAGCGCTGGGCGGCGCGATTGGCGTTCGCCACGTTATAGCCGCCATAAAATTCAAGGATCGCGTCGAGCCCCTGGATCTCAAGCTCCAGGCCCTTGCGGTAGTCGTCGTGGGCTTGCTGGAGAGTGCGGGGCGGGCGCAGACGCCCCAGATCATCGAGGGCCTGCTGCACGGTGGCCCGCAGGCGCTGGGTGGTGGCCACGTATCCGACCGATCCGCCGGGCTGACTGGTGGCCCCACGGTAGGCTGCGGTGGCCTCGCGCAGCCCGGCGCGCAGCGGATCGACCGCGCCCAGGTAGGAGATGGTGAAGCCCTCGATCACCGAGAGCGGCTCGGCCTCCAAAATCGGATCGACCGACGGCGTGGACAAGGGCAAACTGAAGGCGTCCACCGAGACTGCGGCGACCGCAGGCGGGGGCAGGGCGGGCATCACCGCCAGGGCGATCAGACGGTTTAGGGCAATCGCCAGGCCGACCGCGATCAGCGGGAAGAGCCAGAGCAGCAGGCGCGCCCGGCTCATGTCGCGGCGGCGGCGACGCCAGGAGACCCACCACGACTCGTGTGGCTCGCTGGGGGTGCGGTCGGCGATAGGTGCCTCGGCGGGCTGGCTCAGGCCGGGGCTGGGCTGCGCGCCGCCATCCAGCACCTTGCGCTCCTCCAGCACGCGCAGGCCGCGCATGGCATGCTGGTTGGCCGGGTTGATCCGCAGGGCCGACTGGAGGCAGAACGCCTGCTGGCGCGGCTCCTCCAGCACGCCGCTTAACCACAGCCATGCCAGCTCGTTGTGTGGGTCGAGCCGAAGCGAGCGGGTGAGTAACCCGGCGGCCACGCGCTTCTGCCCGCTGCGGGCGGCGGCCAGCCCACGCTGGTAGAGGCGCTGGGCCTCGCTGAAATCGGCTTTGACGGCGGTCTCTGTGGTCATTCCTCGTACCTGGTGATCCGTTGGGCCAAAGTATTCGTTCGGAAATGTACCGGTGAGGCCAGCATCAGCGGGTGGCGAATGCTTTGGCCTTATACGTCGGGGCGACGGCTAGTGATCCGGGATGAGCGGGTTGATCGCCCGCTGGATGAGCGTCGGATCCTCGATCATATTCTGGCGCACGGTCTCCCAGTATTCGGGCTTCTCGTAGCCCAGTTGCCAGATCGCAATGCCGGCCAGGTCGAGATCTTGCACGGTCTTGATCTTCGAGGCCAGGCCCGTCTTCGTCATAAACCAGACCTGGCGGGTGCCCTGGGCGGAGTGGTAGGAGAAATAGCTCTCCTCGACGCGCCCGTCGGCATTGCTCTCCATAAAGTTGACGGTGGCACCCTGCTCGTCAATAATCTCCTGGATAATGCTCCATGGCCGGGGCGTGGCCGAACCGCTGGGGGGCCAGTCGTAGCCGTAGAAGTGGATGCCGAGCAGCACCTTGGCCGGATCTACCACGCTGTGGGCGTACTCCGTCACCGACTGGATCCAGTAGGCGGGGGCGACGGGGCCGGGGCTACCGCTGCGCCAATGGTAGTCGTAGGTCATAATCCGCAACTGATCGACGACCTTACCGATCTCAACCCAGTCCTGGAAGCCGCCCATTCCGCCATAGTCGCTGGCCTTCGCGTGGACGGCCACGGTAAGCAATTTGCCATTCTGGTGCAGGGCGGCGGAAAGCTCACGCATGAAGGCCGAGAAGTCATCGCGCAGCGAGCTGTCGAGCGCCTCGTAGTCGATGTCGATACCATCGTAACTGCGGGCCTGCACCTCGTCAACAATATTCTGGATGTGTCGCGTGCGTCGCTGGGGGTCGCGCAGCACCGAGACGACCGTATCGGGGGTCGATGTGACATTATGAACCGACGGGATCACCCGCACGTTATTTGCGTGGGCTTCCTGCACCAGTTCATCATCGCGGGTGCCGTAGAGGCGACCGCTCGAGTCGGTCGAGTACCAGAAGGGGCTAACATCATCAATAATATCTTTGTTGGCCTCAAAGGACTCGCGGGCGCCGCCGCTGAAGGAGGGCGGCAGCCAGACCGCAATATAACGACCGCTCTTAGGGTGGTAGCTGACCGGTGCCGTCTGCAGATCGGTGGCGGTGGGCAGGGGAGTAGGCGGCACCGGCGTAGGCAGGATGATCAGCGGGGCGGCGGTGGCCTCGTCCGTAGGCGTGACGATCAGCACCTCCTGGGTGCTCGACGCCTGGGCCGCAGGGATGCTGCGAGCCATGATCAGGGTCTGGGCGATCAGCGCGCCGGCCACCAGCACGGCGACCGCGTAGATCAGGCCAAGGGTGGCGGTGCTGAGCGAGACAGAGCGACGTATTCTCATCGGCGTCAGTAGGCCCCAAGCTCGCGCAGGCGCTCGTCGCTGATCCCGAAGACGTGCGCGATCTCGTGCAGCACCGTGCGACGAACCTGGCTGCGTAGCTCGGCGGGAGACCGGAAGTCGCGCTCAAGGGGCATCTGAAAAATAATGATCGTGTCGGGGGGTGCCATGGTGCCGCCAGTGCGCTCGGTGAGCGGGATGCCATCGTACATGCCGTAGACGCTCTGCCAGGGGCGGAGGCCGAGGGCGCGGCGCTGCTCGCGGCTGGGGCTGCGCTCGACAATCACATCGACGTTGGCGAGGTGGGCCTGAAAGGGGGCTGGCAGACTCTCCAGCGCATCGACCACAAGCTGCTCGAAGGCGGCGCTATCCATAGGCTATGTCCGAGGAAGGTATTGGTGAGATCTGTGCAGCACCGGGCTATGGCGCTCATTATACGTGCGTGCGGTTTCGGGTGTCAAGGGTTTCAGGGTGCCGACAGCCTTCCCATTGCGACCGGGCCGCAGCACCGGGCTAAAAAATACGCGACAACCGAGGCCAGCGGGCGAGCCGCTGTGGGCGAGATCGACCATGGTATGAAGATCTACATCCTAGCCCGCTGCGTGCATCGTGCTACAATATTTCGGCATCAGATCAGTAAAGAAGGTAGCAGATGTCAGAGTTAAAAGATAAGCTCGTGCTCGTGGTGGACGACGAGCCGCGCATGATCAACTTTATGCGGCTAAACCTTGAGCTCGAGGGGATGCGGGTTGCCACGGCGGCGAATGGCCGCGAGGCCATCGAGCGCGCGCGCGACGATATGCCCGACGTGGTGCTGCTCGATGTGATGATGCCAGTGATGGATGGCTTTGAGGCACTGCGGCGGCTGCGGCAGTTCTCACAGGTACCGGTGCTAATCTTGACGGCGAAGGATGAGGAGGAAGATCGGGTGCGCGGCCTGGAGCTTGGGGCCGACGACTATATTGGCAAGCCCTTCAGCCACCGCGAGCTGGTGAGCCGCATCCGCGCGGTGCTGCGTCGGCACTACGCCGCGCCGCCGGTGCCGCAAACCTTAGTGCAGGTCGATCATCGGCTGAGCATCGACTTCGCCCGCCGTGAGGTGCTGGTGGATGGCGGGCGGGTGAACCTACGGCCCACCGAATATCGGCTGCTCTACCACCTCGTGCAGAATGCTGGCTATGTGCAGACTCACGAGATGCTGCTGACGAAGGTTTGGGGGCCAGAGTACCGTGAGGAGAGCCACTACCTGCGGCTGTATATCACCTACCTGCGCCAGAAGATCGAGCAGGATCCGTCCAGCCCGAAGTATATCCTCACCGAGCGGGGCGTGGGCTACCGCTTTGTGGACTTCAAGGCAGTGTAGGTGTGTCGGAAGGTACGGCGTGCGCCACGCCTTCCAACGTACCTACGTGCCGCTCTCATCGACGAGGCTGAGGACGAGTTGACGGATCTGGCGCAGGTGTCGGTCGAGACCCTCGGGGCGGATGTGCAGGTCGTCGCGGGCCTGGCCGATCTGGAGGCGGAATGTATCAATCGGCCCCTTCTCCTGCTCTGCGCTAAAGGCGTAGGCCCGGTCGAAGGATCGGCGGGCATTGAGCATGATGCGGTCAACCTCATCGAGATCGTTGGACTGGAGGGCGACGACGGCATCGTCGATCTGACTAGCAGCGCGCAGGAGGTAGATCGCACTCCAGAGGCGGCGGTCGACTGCCTCTAGGTCGAGGATCGCAAGCCGGAGTCCTCCCACGTCGGCGGGGAGGGCCGACGGGGCGGGTGTGGCGGGCGCAGGCGTTTCACGTGACACACTTGCGACTGATGTGGTGGCGGGGGAGGGATCCGCAGCTGACGGCGGCTGAGGGACGGTAGCGGTGGTGGCCGACATGATCGCGGCCTGGATGATCAGGCTACAAAGAACGGCCGCAACCGCCGTAGCAATGTACGGCAGCGCAGCCGCCAGCGGGTGTGGCCTGCGGGGAGCAAGGGTCTCTGGTGTGCCTTGCTCCTCGGGTGCCGGGTTCGTCTCGGACACGGCTAGATCTCGTTGGCCAGCAGGACGGCCTGCGCGATCTCCTTCATGGACTTGCGCGTATTCATTGAGAGTTGCTGGATCTTGCGGAATGCCTCGGCCTCTTTGAGACCCTGCGAGTCCATCAGGATGCCCTTGGCCCGCTCAACCAGCTTGCGCGTGTCAAGCGTCTCCTTCAGGTCGTAGATCTGCTTGTCCATCTCCAGGAACTCCTGGTAACGGGCCATCGCGATCTCGATGGCGGGCAGCAGCTCGGCCTCGCGGAATGGCTTGACCACGTAGTTGACCACGCCGGCCTCTTTGGCCCGGTCAACCAGCTCGCGATCTGAGTAGGCGGTGAGCAGCAGCACCGGGGCGATCTTCTCCTCGGTGAGGATTTTTGCGGCCTGGATCCCATCCAGCTTCGGCATCTTGATGTCCATTAGGACAAGGTCGGGCTGAAGCTCGCGGGCTAAATTTATGACGCTGACGCCATCACCCGCCTCGCCTACCACCAGGTAGCCGAGGCCGACCAGCGTTTCCTTGAGATTCATGCGGATGATCGACTCGTCATCGGCGATCACCAGGCGGGTCTGTGCCATAGCTATATTTTTCCTCAATAGAGCCACTGAGCCACTGAGCCACTGAGCCACTGAATCGCGCAGCGCTGGTCTGTGCTGCCATAATCCGTCGGGCTCAGTTGTCGCGCTCACTGCGATAGTACGTAGAAATAGGCCGCTTGTCAGGAGCCGCGCGGCACTGCATGCCGGTACCCCTGCCAGATCACACATCGTGCGGCCCTCCAGGGAGCCTAATATCACTCCTGTTTACCGCACTGCTATCGGCGAAGTATAGCATGTCGCAGGGGCGTGGTCAACCACATGGGGCGGGCGGACAGGGCGGTCAGGGCCACGCCAAAGCCACCCGCCGGGGGGACGGAAGCCTCCGGCGGCGGCGCTCGTGCAGCTTTCCAGACGTTCGTACCGGGTTCGCTGAGGTGAAGCCGATAGTACTAGATTTTGGTGCGAAATGCGGCGCATTAGGAATGCCATCGGATGACTCATACCGCATCAGGACGGTCTAAAACCAAGAAAGGTACAAGACCATTTCATGGCGTCCTGATGCATTTCGTACCAAAATCTAGTACTATCGGCTATCGGCTAGTTTCACGTTAGTCCCGCTTGGGCACGAAGCGGGCCATGATCACGCCCACCTCGTAGAGCAGATACATCGGGATGGCGAGCAGCATAAGGTTGATCGGGTCGCCGGTGGGGGTGATCACGGCCGCCACGATCACCACGATCACGATGGCGAAGCGGCGGAAGGATCGCAGTTGCTTGGCCGTGACCACGCCGAGGAAGGCGAGGACGTAGATGATGATCGGCAGCTCGAAGACCACGCCGTTGATCAGCAGCAGCATCGTGATTGTGCCGAGAAAATCGGCGAGCGACGGCTGGGCCTGAATGAATTTTGAGCCGGAGAAGCCGATTAGGAAGCGGATCGCGGTGGGCACGGTGATGAACCAGCCGAAGGCGACGCCGCTGAGGAAGAAGGCGGTCACGAAAGGCAGCGAGAGGTAGATCAGTCGGCGCTCTTTGTCGGTTAGCCCCGGCACGATGAAGGCGAGCAACTGGTAGACGATCACCGGCATGCCTACGATGACCCCCACTGTGAGGGCTGCGCTCATATAACTGGTGAAGGTCTCGGTGGTGCCGACCGACTGGACGGGGGCGTAGCTCGCGTTGATCGGGGCGAAGGTGGTGATAATAACATCAACAAGTTGCACTGGCCCTGTGACCAGGAAGACCCCGATCCCTAGCCCGAGCAGCACGCCGATCGACGCCTTGATCAGTCGTCCGCGCAGCTCGACCAGGTGATCGATCAGGGTCATCGCGACTTCATCGGCTTCATGTTCAGGCGGTGTGCCGGTAGACATAGCGGGTTTGCTTTGCTGGCTGATCACGGTGCGACCGTCTCCTGCTCAGAGGTCTGCGACGGCGGCTGCCAATCGGGGCGAAGCTGCCCGCTTGCCTGGAGTTCTGCCGTCAGGGCGTGGAGATCGGCGGCGATCTGCTGGAGGCGCTGGGTGACCTGGGCGGGCGGGGACGGCGGGGCGAGCACGCTGGTCGGCGCGGTGGCGGCGATCTTGGTGGGCCTCCCGGCGGCGGGCACCGTCTGGCTGGCGGGCGTGGGGCTGAGGGCCGGGGTCTGCGCCACGATATCGGGCGGCGGGGCCACGGTGACGGCGTCTGACGGCGGCGGGGCGTCGGCGGGGCGGGGCGAGGCGATGGTCGGCTCCGCGCCCTTGGCGGCGACCTGGGCGACCCCGTTCATGCTACCGCGCAGATCGAGCATGGGCCGCAGTTCCTCCCTAATCGCCGTGAAGTCTTTGGAGATATCGAACTGCTTGCGGGTACGCACAAGCTCATCGCGGAGGCTGGCGATCTCGGACTCGAACTCACCGCGCACATCGTTGAGCATCTGCATCTCGGGCGAATTTTGCTGCCAGGCGAGCAGTTTGGCCATCTGCTTGCCCAGAAACCGCCCGATCTCGGGCAGGCGCTCGGGGCCGAAGACCACCAGGGCCAGCCCGGCAATCAGCATAAGCTCGGGGATGCTGACGTTAAAGATCTCCATACCTTCTCCCCGAAAACTGAGCGAGCTTCAGGGAGGGCCGCACCCTCCCTGGCCATCTTACCATGTTCCGTAGCGGTGCGCGGTAGAGGGCTGGTGCCACGCAGGGCTGATGCAACGTCGCTGGGGCTGCGCCCCAGACCGCGCTTTTGGTTGGTTTTTGGCGGCTTCGCCGCCAAAAACCAACCAAAAAAGATCTTTCGGGGGTGGCTGAAGCCCCCGGCGAGGTCTACGGGCCGGGCGCTTGGGCTGGCAAGGTAACTTTTGCGGTATTGTTTTTCTTGTTAGACCGCCATGCGCATGGCGCACAACGCCGCGTTGAACATGGCCGCTGATGTCCGGCTATCGGCTATCGGGTATTGGTTATCGGCTATTTTCACGTCAGCTTCGCGGGCGATTTTAGCTCGCAATACGTGACGTTCTCGGGCGATAGCCCTACGACAGAACCCCCCTTCCCCACGTCGTGGAGGAGGGGGGTTCTACGCTGGATGCGCGGGTGAGGTTACTCGCCCTCGGGCGCGTGGTCGTCGATATACTTGAGGGCATCGGCGACGGTGACGATCTTCTCGGCATCGTCGTCGGGGATCTCGATGCCAAACTCCTCTTCGAGGGCCATGATCAGCTCAACGAGGTCGAGCGAGTCGGCGTTCAGGTCATCGGTGAAGTGGGCACTGGGGACGACCTTGATCTCGTCGGCACCGAGCTGCTCGGCGACGATCTTGCGCAGGCGATCCTGGATCTCCTGAGAAGCCATGAACTATCTACCTTTCTTCGTGTACGAGCCTATGTGTTCACTGCCGCAACGGGCGACGTCGCCTCTGGCAGGGCGGAACCAGGAGAACTGCGGTTGATCCCGCTCACGCATCGCCTTCGCTGGCGAGCAGATCCCCGCTATTGCCGGGGCGGTAGCGGCTCACCACGGTGCCGAGCACCCCGTTCACAAAGCGGCTTGAGTTATCGCTGCCGAAATGTTTGGCGAGTTCGACGGCCTCATTAATCACCGCTTTGACCGGAGTATGCTCGACCTCATCGATCAGCAACTCGAAGAGGGCGATCCGCAGGATCGCCTTGTCGATGCCGGGCATCTGGGTGACCGGCCAGTTTGGCGCGGCCTCCTCGATGATCCGGTCGATGTAGGAGCGGTGTTCCCAGGTGCCGAAGATGATCCGGCTAAGGAAGCGCTCGCTATCTGCGGTCAGTTCCTCCTCAGCGAGGCACCGCACATGAACCACATCGAGCGGGTGATCGGTGGCGTCAACTTCAAAGAGGATCTGGAGCGCCGCGATGCGCACCCGGTGGCGCAGACTAGCCACGGCGAACCTCCCTGAGTACTGCGGGGCGATTTGTTAAGCAGCGATCCACTGACCTACCTAGTGAGCCTAGCGGCTATGCCCTCGCCGCCGCGCGCTCTTGCTTCCAGCGCTGGAGCAACTCGGGGACATAGCTCGTCGAGATGTTCCCGGCGCGGAAGGTCGGGTCATCGATTAGGCGTAGTTGAAACGGGATGGTCGTCTTTATCCCGGTGATAATGCATTCGTTTAGGGCGCGGCGCATGCGGTTCAGGGCGTCGTCGCGAGTATCCCCATAGGTGATAATCTTCGCCAGGAGCGAGTCGTAGTTTCCGGGCGGCGTGTAGCCGGCGTACAGGTGCGAGTCGACCCGTACCCCAGGGCCACCGGGCGGAAGGAAGAATTCGATCTCGCCACCGGCGGGCAGAAAGTCCCGTTCGGGATCTTCCGCGTTAATACGACACTCAACCGCGTGCCGAGCTATTCTAATATCATTCTGCTGGAGCGTCAAGCGCTCGCCTGCGGCGATCAGCAGTTGCCAGCGCAGCAGGTCGGTATTGGTGACGAGTTCCGTCACCGGATGCTCGACCTGGATGCGGGTATTCATCTCGATAAAGTAGTAGTTACCGTCGGGATCCATGAGGAACTCAAGGGTGCCGGCGTTGAGGTAGCCGATCGACTGGATACCGCGCAGGGCGTCGCCGCCCATACGGGCGCGCAACTCGGGGCCGACCACGGGCGAGGGCGACTCCTCAAGGATCTTCTGGTGGCGGCGCTGGGCGGAGCAGTCGCGCTCGCCAAGGTGGATGGCGTGGCCGTAGGCGTCAGCAAGTACCTGGATCTCGATATGCCGCACCTTGGGCAGATACTTCTCCAGGATGAGGTCGCCGCGACCGAAGGCGTTTTCGGCCTCGGCGCGGGCGGTGGGGTAGGCGCGCAGCAGGTCGCTCTCATCGTCGGCCACGCGCATGCCACGCCCGCCGCCGCCGGCGCTGGGCTTGAGCAGGACGGGGTAGCCGATCTCGCGGGCCAGGTCGGCGGCCTCCTCGACCGAGCGCAACTCACCCTCGGAGCCGGGGATGATCGGCACGCCGGCGGCGCGCATGGTCTGGCGTCCGATCGCCTTATCGCCCATGAGGCGAATCGTCTCGGCGCTAGGGCCGATAAAGATCAGCTTACAGTCGGCGCACATCTCGGCGAAATAGGGGTTCTCCGAGAGGAATCCGTAGCCGGGGTGGATGGCGTCGCAGCCAGAGATCAGGGCCGCGCTGATCAGGGCCGGCGGATTGAGGTAGGAGCGGGCCGCCGCCGCAGGCCCAATGCAGACGGCCTCGTCAGCCAGGCGCACCGCGAGCGAATCGCGGTCGGCCTCGCTGAATGCGGCGACGGTGCGGATGCCGATCTCCTGGCAGGCCCGCACGATGCGGACGGCGATCTCGCCACGGTTGGCGACGAGAACCTTATTTAACATAATATCGTCCCCGTCGGGCCGATGCATTTGAATTGGCGCTCCGCGC
>CAISPW010000067.1 GCA_903887465.1 uncultured Oscillochloris sp.
AACCACGTCGCTCTGCGCGGGCTGCGCCGCCAGGCGGGCCTTGCAGAAAGCCAGTAGTTCGCTGAGTGTGCATGTTGCGTATAAGGCTACACCTTCGTCGCGCAGGGCGGTACGCTCGGCGTCGGGGGTGGTGAAGGTGATAGGCGGCAGAGGAAAGGGGTTGAGGTACGCGGTCTTCATACGAAAATACCCGCCGCGCAGATCTGTCCCCGTCTGCTGAAGAAAAAAAGTCAGCAGCGAACTGTTGAGCAGCGTCGCTAATGCGGGCAAGGTCAGCAGCGATCCTGGTTTGATCTGCACGCCGTAGGCCGTATCAATGATGTATCTGCCCTCGCCATCGTAGGCACACTCGGCACGGCCCGCCACATCGGGCAGCACAAGCTTAATCTGCCCCAGGAGATGTTGGTTTTGGGGCCGACCATACCCGTACCAGTGTGGGCGCTGAGCAAAATCTCCGTTGTCACGCCCTTCCAGCAGTTCTCGATTCACCGGATGGGTGAGGTAGCTCCAAGCTTTGGGGTACGCCGCCTGCATTTCTTGGGGCGAAATCAGCTCGATCTCGTTATTGGCCTGACGATACGGGAAGAGTAGGTAATTCTCGGTGTGATACGAATACGGATCAATATCTTTGCCGGTGAGTGCTGGTCGCATCAGCGCCGCTTCGATCTCAACCCAGGTATGTAGCGAGCGCGAGACGTAGTGCTGGCCTTTGCGCTGCATAAAGAAAACCTGATCGGCGCTTGTCCCCGTTCCCTTAAAAATAGTGGCGACATCCTGCAAAGATGCAAGGGGCCGCAGCTTCTGCATCAGCGCATCCGTCGCCCCAAAGGAGATAGTCCACGGTGCGCCGCTCAACTGTGCCGTGGGCAGCAGCCGATCTTCCCAGACCCCCTGAATACCCGGTAGTGGATGGCTCTGCTCGTTCGCCTGCAACAACGCCGCGATAGACGCAATTTTACACGAGGTGTTCGTGAGGAAGAGCAGACAGGTATAGGTGGTCACGTCGGCAAAAACTTGAAATGAGCCAAAATCTACCAAGTGCGCCAGGGCGTGTTTTTTTGCCACCATTGACCGCAGCGACTCGCCAACCTGGGTTGTCAGCCATTTGTTGGGAATAATCAATCCCAGATAGGCAGTTTGGGTGAGCAGACTCATGCCCTTGTCAACAAAACACATATAGATGTCGTACTCACGAGTTGCGGCTGCTTGGTACGTGGCGGCATAGTAGGCCCAGGCTCGTACATCAGATTCTTTAAGCCTCAGGCTACGAATATACGGCGGATTGCCCACTACCGCATCGAAGCCGCCGCGCTCGCCGAGCGGAAAACCGTGGCGGTCGAAGAAGACCTCGGGAAACTCCAACTCCCAGTGGAAAAATCGGCGCTCAGTCGCAAGCGCATCAGCCTGGTCAAGCAGTTCGACGATCTGGCGCATCGTGGCGACGACGCGCCCGGTGGCATAGTCGGTCAAGGCATTGCGCAGATCAGACGGGATGCTCAGGCCAAAGTGCTGGGCCGTGGTGAGGTTCGCCAACCGGCCATACGTGCGGGTTAAGCTGGCCCGCAGGTTGGTGTAAATCTGTTCCTGCTCCTTGACCACTTCGACGGTATTGGCCGCCTTACTCTCGATCAGCCACATATTGTCTACGGCGCTACTTATGCTCTGGCGGAAGACATCATCGTCCAGCAGCATAAGCTGGCCCGCAGCGACGGCTGACTTAGCTTTCTTCGCGTGACCTTTAGCCTTTGCTGCACCATTCATACGGAGGTCGTCAAGGCGTGCGCCAATCAGGGCGTTGCCGCACCGCAGGTGGTGATCGAGAAATGAGAGCGGCTTGTTCTTTGCCACGGTCACGAGCCAGAGTGAGAGCTTGGCGAGATCGACCGCCAGCGGGTTCAAATCCACCCCGTAGATGCAACTCTGGGCCACCCGGCGCTTCCAGTAGGCCAGATCCGCCTCGCCTTGGGCATCGGCATCCGGCACCAGCGCGAGATCAACCAGAAACCGAGCAATATACTCGGTGGCCTCAACCAGAAAGTGGCCCGAACCCATGGCCGGGTCGCAGATATTCACCGCCATAATCGCCCGTACCTGAGCAGATTCGTCCTTCACTCCCGCGACCGCACGCCGCACAGCGGGGCCAACGGTCTGGTCAACGATATACTTCACGATGTAGTCGGGCGTGTAGAAGCTGCCGGTGGCCTTACGCTCGCCCTTGTCGTTGAGCAGATCGACGCTCCATCCGTCCATTGGCGGAGTCGGCTCCAGATGATATTCCAGCAGCCCCTCGTAGATCGTGCCGAGATGGCGCTCGGCCAGATCGCGGTAGTCAATGTATTTCTTGTCTACGCGGGCCAGCATATCGAGCGCCTGAAGCAGGTGGGCATCGCCGATGCTCTTTTCTTCAAGGAAAGAGTGTTGCTGAGGGTCGAAGAGTCCCCCGTTGAACGTCGCCACATGGAGCGGCGGGCTACCGGCGTCAATGATTCCAAACAACTCGCGCAGGCGCGACCAAAACGTCGCGCTACTCGGCAGCAGTTTCTTGCCAGAATCGTTGCGCTGGGCCACCTCGCGCTTAATCGCCTCCAAGCTGTAATAATCGCGGTACTGATCACTTTCGCGTAGCGGCAGCAGCTCACGAGCCTCGGCGTAGAACACAAAGAGCAGCCGGTAGAGGACAATCAGGCTGTTGTCGTAGATGGTCTTTAAGGTTGCTGCGTCGAGCGAAAGATGGTTCGGTGGACAGTCAAGAAAGCCCTGGGCAATATGGCGCAGGGCGGCATAAACCTGTTGCTTGAGATTCTCGCTGATACCACGGGCGAAGTCGGTACTCGCCTGCAACATGGCCCGCAGACCAAGCGCATGATCATCGAAGGCCGTGCGGCGGAAAAAGACGTAGAAGTACAGAAATGCCGCTGGGTCGTTATGTTCCAGCAGCTCGGGCAGACTCACCTCATAGTAGCGTTCGAGCTTATGCGCCGTGTCTTTGTGGAAGAGTCGCCAGAGCCGCCCATTGGTCAGAATCCCCCACTCGGCCCCGCTATGTTGCATGTAGAAGGCGATCTGATAGGACGGATTCTTGTTGGTAAAGAGGTCTTTGTTCTTGTCCTTGATGGTCACATCCAGAGGGCGATCCCAGTACTTCGCATCGCCGATGGCGATCATCCCCTGTGTCGGCAGCGCATCGGTGAGGGTCTTGCCCTTGTTCGCATTGAGCGCGTCGAGATCGCGGTAGAAAACATAATCCGGCTTCTTGGTGCCATCAGGCGATGTGAGCGCCGCCTGGATCTCGAAGGTATGGCCGAGCGCCTTCAGCACCGGCTTAATCCACCCTTCTTCCGTCTGCGCCTCATTGCTGCTGGGGGTGTAGGCCGCAGAGATCGCCTGAATCGCCGTCATCGCCTGCGCAGATTGCGCAGCCAGATGCTGCCAATCCTCACGCTGCGGGAGTATCGTATTCAGGTAGTAGTCGGAGAAGAGTTGCTGGTTGCGGTGGGGCGGCATCGGCAGCGCGAGCTGGGAGGCAGACATGTCAGATACCCTTGGGTATGTTTCAGATTGCAGATTTTAGATTGCGGATTTTTCGCAACAGGACGCAGTGCATGTGTCCAAACTGTCACGCTGGATTGAACCATCACTGTAATGTGGGCATCGTATTGCTGCGCGAAAGTATACCACAGCGGATCGGCGCATAGGGCGCAGTCGTGATCGACACGATGAGAGGCGCACGAGGTACGCCCCTATCCCTAAAACCGAGGATGGGGATATGATACAAAATTGCTAGTTGATATAATGTAAAAAGATAAGCTATAGCAATCCTAAACGAGTTATGAAAAGGAGTCGAGCCTTTAGCCGGTGCTCTCCGGCTAAAGCCTCGACTCCATGCGACAACTTTCATAGGATTGCTATACGGAGGTATCCAAAGGGCTGTCACAGAAAGCCCTCCAGGGCGGCGCTCTCGGCCTTGCCCCGTTTGGATACCGCCGACTGTTTCAGATTAACCCGCGCAGTGGTGACAAGCTCAAAGGCTCTGACGAGCTGGTGCCAACAAACGACCTTCCCATCGTGCAGCGCATCTTCACGGCCTACGCATCGAAGAAGCACAGCGACACGACACTCGCCGCCGAGCTTAACCGCGAGGGCATCCCGCATATTCATCCGCAAACGGGCAATGTGAAGATGTGGGTGCGTGACACCATCCGGGGCATTATCGTCAACCCACTCTACGCGGGATGGGTGGTCTACCGAGGAGAACGCTTTGAGGGGAAGCACCAGGCTGCCGTGAGCCGAGAGCTATGGGAGCGTGGAATATGACGCGGCCCGCGCCGCATTAAGTGACGACCGCCCTGCATTACCTGTCGTTGCGCTACGGCTGAACGAGGCTGAGGCTGAGAGGCTTCTACGCGATCTGCCTGCCTTGTTCGCTCAGGGTGGCATCGTCCAGCGCCGTGTATTACTACAGACATTGTTCGCCCGTGTTTTTTTGGACAAAAAATCGGCGTGGTAGCCATCACGCCGACAAGCGACTATGCGCCGCTCATCCAGGCAATTCAGGCATACCGCACCGAGTTGAATCAGCGACCCCGATTGGGCTCGAACCAACAACCTTCAGCTCCGGAGGCTGACGCTCTATCCAATTGAGCTACGGGGTCATCGCCGGCTAGTATAGCGCAGAGGTATACGGATGTCAATCAATGGGCAGAGACCTCCAGGGCGGCCTTTGCAGGTCGTAACCCCCCGACGGGCGTCGCCGCACCGGGCAACTTCTGCGGTAGTGCAAAAATTCCCTTCCACGCAAGCTCGTGAGCGCGGCATTTTTCGGCATATCTTCGTTCTAACCTTCGGATAAAGTATCACCCGTATTCTACCAGGACTTGCGGGCAGCCCCTTTCATGCTGCCCGCCGCATATCTGCACCCGAAAAAGCATGCCGATGAACCCCCTGCGCGCCTATCTGGCTGAGGATCGCGCCCGCGCCCTTGCCGCCGGGGAGGATCTCCCCGACCGCACTCGCGGCGCCGCCCTGTTCGCCGATATCTCCGGCTTCACCCCGCTTACCGAGGCTCTGACGCAGACCCTCGGCCCGCGCCGTGGCATCGAGGCTCTCACCGACCAGATCAACGCGGTGTACGCAGCCTTGGGTGCGGTCGTCGCCCGTTGGCGCGGGAGCATCATCGGCTTCGCGGGCGATGCCATCACCTGCTGGTTTGACGATGCAGATGGCCCCGCCACCCCCCGCGCTGCCGCCTGCGCCCTTGAGTTCCAGGCCGCTATGGTACCGTTTGCGGCCATCCAGCTCGTGGGAGGGCCGACGGTCGGGCTGGCCCTGAAGGTTGCGATTGCCGCTGGTTCGGCCCGGCGCTTTGTCGTCGGGGATCCGGCCATCCAGCAGCTCGACGTATTGGCTGGCACTACGCTGGCACGCATGGCCGCAGGCGAGGTGCTCGCCAGCGCGGGCGAGGTGCTGCTGGATGATGCGGCGCGGGCCGCCCTGGGTCCCGGCGCGCTGATCAGCCAGTCGCGGATGGACGAGGAGACCGGAGAGCGCTTCACGCTGCTGCACGCCCTCGTCGATACGCCCGCCGTAACGCCCTGGGTGTCGGTCGCGCTGCCTGCGGACACTCTGCGCCCCTGGGTACTCCCCACGGTCTGGGAGCGCGAGCAGGCGGGACTGGGTACATTCCTCACCGAGTTGCGCCCGGCGGTCGCGCTGTTCTTGCGCTTCGGTGGCCTCGACTTCGACGGCGATGATCGGGCGGGCGAGCGGCTTGACGCCTTGGTTCGCCGCGCCCAGGCGATCTTCGCCGAGACTAGCGGCACGTTGCTGAGCATCACCGTCGGCGATAAAGGCTCGTACCTGTATGGTGCCTTCGGCGCTCCGGTCGCCCACGAGGACGATGCCCGCCGCGCTGCGCAGGCGGCTCTGGCCATGCACGCGATTGCCGCCGATCTCGGGCTTCCTGCTTTCCAGGTCGGGGGTAGCCAAGGTATGATGCGCTGCGGTTCCTACGGCAGCCTCGACCGGCAAACCTATAGCGTGCTGGGCGACGATGTCAACCTGGCCGCGCGCCTGATGAGCCGCGCCGCACCCGGCGAAACCCTGCTCACCGGGCGCGTGCAGGCCGCCCTTGGCGAGGCATTCATCCTCGACTCGCGCCTGCCCATTACGCTCAAGGGCCGCGCCGCGCCGCTGCCGGTCTTCGCGCTGACCGGCCTGGCGCGGCGGCGGGCTATCCGCCTCCAGGAGCCAGCCTACGCGCTGCCGATGATGGGGCGCGCGCGCGAGTTGGCCCGCATCGATGCCTGCCTGGAGCAGGCCATCGCCGGCCAATGCCAGATCGTACTCATCGAGGCCGAGGCGGGCATGGGCAAGAGCCGCCTAGTCACGGAAGTGGTGCATCTGGCGCGCAAGTATGGCTGTACGGGCTACGGGGGATCGGCTGCGGCCAGCGGCATGCGTACGCCCTACCTGGCGTGGCGACCGATCATCCAGGCGCTGCTGGATGTTGACCCGGACGCGCCGCTGCGCTGCCAACTGCAGCTGCTGGCGGGCAAGCTGGAGGAGCGCGTGCCGGCGCGGGCCAAGGCGCTGCCGCTGCTCGACCTGTTGCTGGAACTGGAGCCGCCAGAAAATGAGTTCACACGAACCCTCGCGCCGCAGGATCGCAAGGGCGCCCGCGAGGCACTCCTGGTAGATCTGCTCATCCATGCCGCTCAGGAGTCGCGGGCGGCGGGCGGGGCGCTGCTGCTCGTCATTGAGGACGCCCACTGGCTCGATCCGCTGTCCCAGGCGCTGCTGTTGCACCTGGCCCAGGAGTCTAGCGACGTGCCGATACTGCTCGTGCTGGCCGCCCGCCCGGCGGAGGCCCAGGCCCTCGCGCCGCTGCTGGGGCTGCCGCATGTGACTACCGTGGCGCTGGAGGGGCTGGACGAGGCGGAGTTGACGGCGCTGGTGCGGGCCAAGCTGGCTAGGCTATTTCCGGCGCGAACCTCCACACTGCCCGAGGGGCTGGTGGCGTCGCTCGCCGCCCGCGCTCAGGGCAACCCGTTCTATATCGAGGAGTTGCTCAACTACCTCCACGACCGGGGGATCACACCCGACGACCCGGCGGCGCTGGAGGGGCTGGATTTGCCGGACAGCCTGCACCGGCTGGTACTCGCCCGCATCGACCAACTCACCGAGCACGAGCGGGCGACGCTGCGGGTGGCCAGCGTGGTTGGCCGGGTCTTCCGTGCGGCATGGCTGCCGGGCTTCGTCCCCGACCTGGGCGGCCCCCTGCGCGTGAGGAACAATCTGGAGCAGCTGGCAAGCCTCGGCCTCACGCCCATGGACACGCCGGATCCTGAGCTGGCGTATCTCTTCAAACACGTCGTGACCCAGGAGGTAGCCTACGCGAGCCTGCCGCAGACGATGCGGGTTCGGCTCCACGGCGCGCTGGCAGACTGGCTGGAGCAGGCCGACCCAGACACGCCGCCGCTGGATCTGCTGGCCTACCACTACGACCGCAGCGATAACCTGCCGAAGCGTCGCACCTACCTGCGGCGGGCTGGCGAGGCGGCGGCGACCGACTACGCCAATGCGGCCGCCGTGGACTATTTGAGCCGCGCGCTGGCGCTGGCACCTGAGGAGGATTGGGAAGATCGCTGGGCGATCCTGTGGGTGCGCGAGACGGTCTACGCGCTGCTGGGGCAGCGTGAGCTTCAGGCGACCGACCTTACGGCCCTGGAACAGTTGGCGACCGGGCATCCTGAGCGTGCGGCCGACGCCGCGCTCCGTGCGAGTACCTATCACGAGACGACGGGCAACTTTCACGCGGCCCAGGCAAACGCCGAGCGGTCGCTCGCGCTGGCGGCGGGCGACGCGGCCCGAGCCGCGTCCGCCCGCTTTCACCTGGGGCGCGTACTCGCGCGGCAGGGCAGTTACGCCGAGGCGCGCACGCAGATCGAGCCAGCGCTGGCCTGGGTGCGCGCCGACGGGGAGCGACGCGCCGAACTGGAGGGCTTGCTGGCAATGACGCATGCGTCTGATGACTGGGTTGCCGCGTGGCGGTACGCGGCAGAGGCGCTGATGTTCAGCCGAACCCTGGGCGAACGACAGAGCGAGGCGCTCGCGCTGGGCCGCCTGGGCTTTATCTCGTACAACATCGGCGACTATGCCGCCGCCCTGACCTTCCAGTCTCAGGCGCTGGCCCTGCACCAGCAGATCGGCAACCACATGGGTGAGGGTATCACGCTGCTCAATCTGGGCGGGCTGCGGATCATCCTGGGCAACTATGCCACGGCCCGTGCGGAACTCACGCAGGCGCTGCGGTTCGTCCAGCTCACCGCACATCGTCAGACTGAGGCAACTGCGATCTACCTCCTGGGCGAGTGCGCCTACTACCAGGGCGACATGGACACCGCGTACCGCGACGTTACGCGCAGTCTGGAGCTGATCCGCGCAACCGGCGACCACCACTACGAGCGCATCAACCTGCTCGGCCTGGGCTACATCCACATCGCGCGCGGGGAGTTCCACGCCGCCATGGTGCGGTTCGAGGAGTATCTCGCATTGCGGGACGTGCTAGGGATCGGGGGCGTGCATCGGTTCTGCGGCCAGGCCGCCATGGCCTGCGCGCTGCTGGCGCAGGACGACACGCCCGGAGCCCTGGCCCAGATCGGGCCGGCGCTGAATGACTTGCCGGATGGCGATCTCCTCGGCCACGAACGGCACCTCCGCGCCTACTACGACCTGTACCAGGTGCTGCATGCCCTCGGCGATGCGCGGGCACCCGCGCTGCTCGTGCGCCTGCACGCACGCCTCATGACGCAGGCGGCCCCGATGGACAAGGCGACCCGGCATACCTTTTTGGAACTCGTGCCGACGAACCGCGCGATCCTGGCGGCATGGGCCGAGGTGCTGGCGCGCGGGGCGAACCGTACCGATGCGGAGTAGGCCCACGATAACGTTGGCCGACCACCCGCAGGGCTGGTGCAAAGTCGCTGGGGCTGCGCCCCAGACCGCGCTTTTGGTTGGTTTTTGGCGGCGAAGCGTAGCCTCTCCAAAACCACTGGGTCAGGCCGAGGCGCATCCCATGGTAGACGTTCGCATCATCGCTCAGCAACCCGCGCACGATGGGCATGCCGGTCTGCGCATCGTGATCCTCCTCTCCTGTGCAGATCTCCCAGGATTGGGAGTATCGTTTGCGTTCATAAGATCCATTGCGTTTCATCGCGTTTTATTGCGTCCTATTGCGGAAAGGCGTCATTCCTGCTATACTCTACGTATACGCACATTCGTGTGAAAGCCATCCTCAATGCAGCTTGTCGAGCACCA
>CAISPW010000068.1 GCA_903887465.1 uncultured Oscillochloris sp.
CTACCAAAAGCGCGGTCTGGGGCGCAGCCCTAGCGATTTTGCACCAGCCCTGCGCACAACACCCGCTGAACATGGTGTCCGGCTATTACGGCAGTTGTAGTCCCCCCGGCGGGGAGGCTCGGAGAGGCTTCGCCCCTCCGAAAGAAAAAAAAGCTTAGGCATAGTTCAAAATGGGTACATTTAGCATGATAGTCCTGCGATGAGGCGAGGACGCGCTCCTATCGTCTCAGCGCGTCATCGTCTCGTCGCTGAACGGTCACGTGTGTTTGAACCATGCCCAAGCGGTTAAAGCGGGTTTGCGCCATGCCTAAGGTACGCGATACCGCGCCAGATATCCGTATTCGTCATGAGATCGCAACACTGGGTTAATGACTTTTTACTTGACGCGGGTTATTTCATGTCAAATTTTTAAGCACATAGCTTAAAATAACTCATAACCATAGCCATTAGATCTATATTTACATAATTACTTCCGCCGCTCCCCAACTCGCGGCACTTCGGCGTGGGGGCAGATCGCCGAAGCATTTGGTCAAAGGCTGCCCAGGAATCCTCGCGAGCCTGTCCCTTAAGGAGGGAACAGGCACAAGGAGTAGAGACGTGAGCCGCTCGTTGCTCGTCCCTGGCTTCGTCGGACTGCTGTTCGCCATCCTCGCCACCGCCTGTGGGAGAACCCCCACTGCCGCAGTGCAGCCCAGCCCTGTCGCGGTAGCCACCAAGGCTCCCGTGGCCACTGTGCCGCCCACGGCCGTGCCGCCGACGACCGTGCCGCCCACGGATGCTCCCACCACGGCGTCCACTAGCGCCCCGACCAGCGCCCCGGCCACTGCGGTCGGCACCACCGCTGCGGCCGGCACCGCCGCGCCGGCGGGCGAGGTTCTGAAAGCCCCCACCGGCCCCTATATCTCAGCCGATACGCCCGAGAACGCCGGCAAGTACATCATCGGCTGGCTCGGCAACTGCAACGACTGCCACACCCCCGGCTGGGGCACCCGCCCCTACGAGGGCCGGGTTCCGATGGCCAACTGGCTCATGGGTGGTGAGAAAAATGTGGCCCCCGCTGGCGTGACCTTCTCGGCCAACCTGCGCCTGGTGCCCGGCAAGATGACCCTCGAGGAGTTCATCGCGGGCTTCCAGACCCGCGAGAATCCGCGTATGCCGTGGAACTATTTCCGTGGACTCAACCCGAGAGACCTGACCTCGATCTACAGCTTCCTGAAGAGCCTCGGGCCGAAGGGTGATCCGGCCACGCCGTACGCAACGTCGACGCCGAAACCGACCACCGACCCTGCGGTCACCGCCGCCGCCACCGCTACCGCCAACTCCAACGCGCCCACGACGACGACGATCCCGGCAACCGCAGTGGCCCCGACCGCCACGCCACGCTCGGATCTCGTCGCCCAGGACAAGATTGAGACGGCCCCGCCCGAGGCGTATGTCCAGGCTGATACGCCCGAACTGGCCGGCGAGTACATCATCTGGGTCGGTCGCTGCAACAGTTGCCACACCGCCGACCTCAAGACCAACGTCGCGAACTGGACCGAGACCACCCCGAAGGATGACTGGCTGATGGGTGGCCGGAAGAACGTCGGCAACTACGGCACGGTCTACTCGGCTAACCTGCGCCTGGTTCCGCAGAACTACACCGCAGACGAGTTCGTGAAGATGATGAAGACCCGCTCGGCCAACCCGAACATGCCTTGGTTCGCCCTGCACCAGTTCAACGAGAAGGACATGCGCTCGGTCTATGCCTTCCTGAAACTCATGGGGCCGAAGGGCGAGCCAGTTACGCCCTTCGTGCCGGACCCGGCAGGGCCACCACCGGCGACGCCGGCGACGTGGATGCCGTAGTTTACGCGGTAGTATAGCAATCCTATTGGGGTTGTTGCGTGGAGTCAAGGCTTTAGCCGGCTGAAGCCTTGACTCCTCTTCACAACTTGGATAGGACTGCTATAGCAGGGGCGGGCAACGCCCGCCCCTGCCCCCTCCCTAACCTAAAGCTAAGGAATAGGAGAAACCTTGAAACTGTCAGTGCTACCCAAAAAGCTTCCGATGGGCGTCACCTTGGCCTACCTGGCCCTGGTCCTGTTTATGGTTGTGTTCGTTACAGGCTGCCAGCAGAACCCGACGGTGGTGGCGAAGACCGCCGCTACACCAACGCCGAAAGCCGCCGTGGCCGCACCGGTCGCCACCCCTGTCCCGACAGTTTCCCCAGCGCGGCTGGCCGCCGCCAAGAAGCTGATCATCACCCTGGGCTGTATCGGCTGCCACACGATTGACTCGATCCCTGAGGCGGTAGGCGTGATCGGGCCAAACCTCACCCACGTTTACACGCGGGCCGCCACCATCATCGCATCGCCGATGTACAAGAGTACGGGCAAGGCGACCATCGCCAGAGAGTATCTGAAAGAGTCGATCCTCTCGCCCTCCACGTACGTATCGCTCGAATGCCCGACCGGCCCCTGCCCCGACTTCGTGATGCCGAGAGACTTCAAGACGCGGGTTAAGGCCGAAGATTTAGAGACGCTCCTCGATCTGCTGTCTACGCTCAAGTAATCTTAGGGCCGTCGCCCTGACCCAACATAAGGATAGGTGGCGGCGCTTGCCAGCGAGGATGGCA
>CAISPW010000069.1 GCA_903887465.1 uncultured Oscillochloris sp.
CCGCCCTGCGGATCTGCTCAGGGCGGCTGCAACGTCGCCTGGCGCGTCAGCCGCCGAGCAGCCGAAGCTGGGCGAGGATGTAGGTACGCAGTTCAGCGACGCTCGTACCGTCGGATTCAGGCACAAGCTCGGCGGGAGCAAGCGGCGCAAGCAGCTTGAGCGCACTGCGATAGCCCCGGCGGGCCTCGACTGTCATCCCCCCCTGCCGCCAAGTGTCCGCCATCGCCAGGGCGCCCATCACAAAGGTGGGGTCGAGGTACAGGCTGCGGCGATACGCATCCAGGGCTGCGTCAATCTGGCCGACATGATCGTAGACCTGGCCGCGCAGGAAGTGGGCGGAGGCCCGCATCGGGTCCGCCACCAGGGCGCGATCCGTAAACTCGGCGGCGCGCTGCCAGTTACCCGCGTTTGCGGCGGCGCGGGCCGCGATCAGCAGATCCGTAGACGCGGGCGCGGGGGGAGACGCCGGGGCCACGGGCTCCGACACAGAAACCGTTTTGCGCACCTCGTGCAGCGGGGTTGGCGTGATCCACTGCGACGGCGTGATCGGCGATGCCACGGTGGGGGCGCTTGGCAGCGCCGTAGTGACGAACATCGGGGCGTTTGGCGGCTTGCGGTAGAGGATGGTGCCGGGGGCGTTCACCGTCTCGAATTGGCGGAAGATCTCTACGTTGGGCTCGGCGTGGCCAACCACCAGCCAGCCCCCAGGGGCCAGGCTGGCGTACAGCCGCTCGGCCACCCCACGGGTCGTCGCCTCATCGAAATAGATCAACACATTTCGGCAGAAGATCAGATCTATCGCTGTGGTGCCATTGATCAGGGCCGGGTACTCGTCCGCCGCGAGGTTCAGCCGGCTAAAGATCACCGTGCGCCGGATCTCAGGCCGCAGGCTCCAGCGGGCACCTTCGGGGGTAAAGAAGCGTTCCCGCTGCGACTCGGTTGTCTCGCGAAAGGACCACTGCCCATAGCTGGCCTGACGAGCCCGGCTGAGGAAGTCGAGGTTCAGGTCGGTGCCGAGGACGCTGATCTGCCAGCCCGTGTCGGCGGGCAGGCTGTCGGCGAGGGTCATGGCCAGCGAGTAGGGTTCCTCGCCGGTGGCGCAACCGGCGCTCCAGAGGCGCAAGCTGCGGACACCAGCCCGACGAGCGAGCAGGTCGGGGAGGATCCGCTCGCGCAGGGCGGCGAATTGCGCGCCGTTGCGGAAGAAATAGGTCTCGCCGATGGTCAGACAGCGGGCCGCCGTATCCCAGATCGGGCCACCCGCAATCAGCGCCAGGTAGAGGAGGCCCAAATCCGCATAGTGATGTTCCTGGGCCACCGCCGTCAAAGCGCGGGCCAGATCAGCACGGCGTTGCGCGGGGAAATGCAGGCCCAGCCGCTCGCGCAGTAGGGTGCGCACGTGCGCGTAGAGTTCATCGCTGAGCGGGAGATCGGTCACTGCGCGCCCCGCTGTAGGCTAGTGGCGGACGGAATCGCCGCCAGCACGGCACCAGCCAGCCCGCTCAGGGGCAGCAGCCGCACCACTGCACCGGCCTCAGCGGCGGCGCGGGGCATGCCGAACACTACGCAGGTAGCCTCATCCTGGCCGAAGGTGAGGGCACCGGTTGCGCGCATGGCGCTCATCCCACGGGTGCCGTCGTCGCCCATGCCGGTCATGATCACCCCGATGGCGCGCGGGCCATACCAGCGGGCTGTCGACTCGAAGAGCCGGTCGGCGCTGGGGCTGTAGCGATCGGCGGGGATGGTAGGGATGACGGAGGCGATACCGGGGGCGGCCAGGAGCAAGTGATGGTCGTCGGGAGCAAGGTAGGCGCGACCGGCCACAAGGCGCTCGTCGGGGTGGGCGAAGCCGAGCGGCTGCGGGACAACACTGGACAGCCACTCGTGCAGGGCGGACGCAAAGCCACGGGCGATATGCTGGACAATCAGGATGGGCAGGGGAAAGCCGGGGCCAAGCCCCTCAAGGAAGGTCTTCAGGGCTGCGGGGCCACCGGTGGAGGTCGCCACCGCCAAAATCTCCGGGCGCGACAGCGGCAGCGGAGCGGAGATGGGCGCGAGGGCGGGCGTGGGCAGCGGGTCTCGCGGCGCACGCCGCGTGACCACGCGCACCCCCGACATGAGACGCACCATGCGTAGAAACTGCGCGTGATCGGCGGCGGCGGTAGGCACGCCAAAGCCCGCAGGCTTTGGCAGCACTGCCAGGGCACCGGCGGCGAGCGCCTGCATGGAGCGCACCCCGGCATCACCAGACACGCTGCTGAACAAAACGATTGGCGTCGGACAGTGCTGCATGATCTGGCGCGTGGCCTGGTAGCCATCGAGGATCGGCAGGTGGATATCCATGGCCACCACGCTCGGGCGCAGCCGGATGGCGGCGGCTACGGCCGCGCGCCCATCGGCAGCCGTCCCTACCACCTCGAAGTCTCCAGCGGCGCGCAGCAGCCCTACGATCAGGGCCAGCTGCGACGGCGAGTCGTCTACGACGAGCACCCGAATGGGTGAATTCATAAAAAAACACTTTTGCGAATCTAATGGTGGAGGCGCGGCGCGGTGTGCCCCCACCGGTCAGTATTGATTTCAAAAAGCGATGAGATCTGCGATGCTCTCCCCCAGCGCGGCGGGGTCGAGCAGGATCACGGTACCCTCGCCATCGTGCATGATTCCACGAATGAAGGCCGCGCCGCCAGTCAGGTCAACAATGTGCGCGGCGGGGATGGGGTACACATCTTCCACCTCATCGACCAGCAGGCCAAGGATAGGCGCACCGCCAAGGACAATCACCAAGATGCTGCTATCGAGCGTGTAGGCAGATCGGTCGCCGATCAGGGCGTGGCCGTCGAGTACCGGCAGGAAGCTGCCGCGCAAATTGAGCATGCCCGCCAGAGTCGGCGGCGCACCGGCGATGTCGGTCAGGTCGGGCAGGCGCACCACCTGGCTTACCGACTCCAACGGCAGCGCGTAGCGCTGCCGACCGATGCGCAGGGTCACGACGAGTTCGGACAGGGCGGATGTGGCCGGGATCATAGGGGCCTCGCGCGGCTTAAACCAGTCGGCTGATGATATCGAGAAGCGCCTGCTGGTCAAAGGCACGCTTGATAATGTAGGCATCGGCTCCAGCCGCCACACCCCGCTCACGGTCGCCCGCGCTATCAAGCGATGTGACCAGCACCACCGGCAGGTGGCGCAGCTTTGCGTCGCCGCGCACCTGGCGGGTCAGGTCGAAGCCATTGAGCCGGGGCATGTCGATATCGCTGAGCAGCAGGTCACAACCGCCATTATCAGCCATCGCCCGCAGCAGGTCAAGCGCCTCCTGGCCGTCGGTGGCCAGCCGAACCCGGTAGCCTGCCGACTCCAGGATGTTCTTCTCCAACGTGCGCGTGGTGATCGAGTCATCGACGACCAGCACGGTGGGAATCCGGTGTTCCTCCACCGTCGTGGGGGCAGGCAGCGGGGCGCGACGGCTACCGGCGGCGGCCCGCACCAGATCGACGACATCCAGGATCGGCACCACCTGACCATCGGCGAGGATCGTCGCCCCCGAGACGTAGCGGACGCGCACCAGGGGCGCGGGCAGGTGGTGGATGACCAACTCTTGCTCGCCGAGCAGGGCGTCGATCTGGCATGCCACCTGGCGCTCGCCGCTGCCCAGGATGAGCGCGAGGCCACCCGAATTTGCCGAGATCTGGGCAACGCCAAGCAGATCGGCCAGCGCCACCAAGGGCAGGGGCCGATCATCGAGCCAGAGTACCGGTCGGCCCTCCAGACGCCGGATCTGCGTGGGGGCGATGGCGACAATGCGCTGGATAGCGTCGAGAGGCAGCACGTACACAGCGGCGGCCGCGCGCAGCAGCAGCCCGTGTGAGCGGGCCAGCGAGATCGGCACGCTAATCATGAAGTCGCAGCCCGCGCCGGGGCGGCTCCGCACCGACACGTGCCCGCTCATACGCTCGACCAGCGTGCGGACGACATCGAGGCCAACGCCGCGCCCCGATAACTTGCTAACCGTGTGGCGGGTCGAGAAGCCGGGCAAGAAGATCATGTCGAGCAGATCCGCCTCGTTCGCCTGCTCGGTGTCGATGATCATACCGGACGCCCCGGCGCGGGCGCGCACCGCCGCCAGATCCACTCCAGCGCCGTCATCACTGATCTGGATGTTAAGGTGGTCGCCGCTCACCTCGGCGCGGATCGTCACGCTGCCAACCTCGGACTTACCGGCGGCGATGCGCCGATCGGGCGACTCAATCCCATGATCGACCGCGTTGCGCAGCAGATGGAGCAGCGCCTCGCGCAATTGGTCGAGAACCTGGCGGTCGGCCTCAGCGCCGCCATCATCCACGATCAGCTCGATACGCTTACCGGCAGCGCGGGCCACCTCGCGAATCTGGAGGCGCAGGGGCGGGAAGAGCGTAGCCAGGGGCTGCATGCGGGTGCGCCGCACCTGGTCGTGGAGCCGGTCGGTGACGGCGGCGAGGCGGGCGTGATCCTCGGCGGCCTGCCGGGCGAACCGGGCCACCGTCGCGCTCAGGTTGCTGAGCAGATCGTTGGCCAGCTCCAGCGCCTCGACCAGCTCGCGGGGCTGCCCGCCAATGGCAGATGCGCTGGGGGTGGATCGCATCTCGGCATCGAGGTGATGAACGATAGGCTGCTGGGAGGAAGGGGCCGCGCGGAGCCGCGCAATCCGTGGGCCGATCCGCCGCCATGTTCGCCGCCAACGAGCCGGCAGTTCGGCCAGTTCAGCGGCCTCGCGGGCGGCCTCGCGGGCGCGCAGCGTGCAGGTCATCAGCTCGCCCGCCTCGTTGAGCAGGTTGTCGAGCATGCGCGTGGGCAGGCGCACGGTGGCCGACTCCTCGCTGGAGCGGGTCGGGAACGCAGGCACCGCACGTGGCTCGGGCGACTCCTCGCGAGAACGAGTTGGGAACGAGGGTACCGCACGTGGCGCGGGCGACTCCTCGCTGATGCGAGTCGGGAACGTGGGCACCGCAGGCGGCGCGGGCGACTCCTCGCGGGAGTGAGTCGGGAACGTGGGCACCGCAGGCGGCGCGGGCGACTCCTCGCGGGAGTGAGTCGGGAACGTGGGCACCGCAGGCGGCGCGGGCGACTCCTCGCGGGAACGGGTTGGGAACGTGGGCACCGCAGGCGGCGCGGGCGACTCCTCGTGGGAACGGGTCGGGAACGTAGGCACCGCAGGCGGCGCAGGCGACTCCTCGCGGAAGTAAGTCGGGAACGTGGGCACCGCAGGCGGCGCGGGCGACTCCTCGCTGATGCGAGTCGGGAACGTGGGCACCGCAGGCGGCGCGGGCGACTCCTCGCGGGAACGGGTTGGGAACGTGGGCACCGCAGGCGGCGCGGGCGCGGGCGACTCCTCGCGAAAGTAAGTCGGGAACGTGGGCACCGCAGGCGGCGCGGGCGCGGGCGACTCCTCGCGGGAGTGAGTCGGGAACGTGGGCACCGCAGGCGGCGCGGGCGCGGATGCGGACTCGGGCGCAGGTGCGGGCGCGGGCGCGCTGCGAAGGACGTGGGTAAGCGACTCAAGCAGCGGATCATACGACGCGAGATCGGGCGGCTCGCCAGCATCGCGGAGCGCCATAAGGACGCCAATCGCGTCGAGCCCGGCGTAGATCGGGTCGCACACCGTCGGACTCAGCTCAAGCTGACCATCGCGCGCGGCGGCAAACACATCTTCAATGCGATGGGCGATCCGCTCGACATCCAGCAGTCCGGCGGCGCGGGCACCACCCTTGAGGCTGTGGGCCTCGCGAAAGAGCTGATCCAGCAGCTCCTTCCGCTGGGGGTGAAGCGGGTCGCGCTCCAGCTCAAGCAGAATCTCGCCCGCCGCCTGGCGGTGCTCGGCCTGCTCAGCACGGAAGGCGGCAAGTACCTGGGCCATGATGTCGGTGTCGGAGAACATAGATAAACCTCAGGTGACGGCAACAGGGAACACGCAACGGGCAACAAACACCCATCGTCAGGGAGCTGAAGCCCCCGGCTCTGATCTACGAAGGCGGCCTACGCGGGCGCACATAGACCCCATAGGCGGCCTTCGTAGACGAAAAGCCCGCCCGTTTACCCGCCGGGCGCACGACACAGCAACAGCTCAATCACCTGTTGCCTCGCTTCACAGCCGATAGGCGGCGACAGCGCGCTGGAGCGTCTGGGCCAGAATGTGCAGATCCTGGGCGGCGCGCTCAGCCTGGCGGGTGCTGGCCAGCGCCTGGGTGGTGGCCTGCTGGATGTTGCCCATCGCCTGGCCAATCTGCTCCATGCCCGCCGTCTGCTGCTGCGCGGCGGCGGCCATCTGCACGTTGGCCTGGGCACCGCCCTCGACCTCGGCGGCGATGCGGTGGATCACCTGGCCAGCCTGCCCAGCCAGGCGCGCACCGGTCTCGACGCCCTTGGTGCCCTCCTCAGTCACCAGAACCGCAGCGTTGGTCGCCTTCTGGATCTCCGAGAGGATTTCGCGCACCTGCTGGGTGGCCCCCTTCGAGCGCTCGGCCAGGTCACGCACATGCTGGGCGACCACGGCGAAGCTGCGGCCCTGCTCACCGGCGCGAGCGGCCTCGATAGCGGCGTTCAAGGCCAGGAGGTTACTCTGGTCGGCCAGATCACTCACCGTGGTGATGATCATGCCAATCGCCTGGGTCTGCTCCGCGAGGGCCAGGATGGTCTCGGCGATGCTCTCAACACGAGAGCGGATCTGGCTCATGCCGGTGACGGTCTCCTCGACCGCACCCGTGCCCTCGCGGGCCACAGTCAGAGCCGACTGGCTATCGTGGGCGACCTGAGCGGCCTGCTGGGCGGTCTGGAGGGCGATGGCCTTGACCTCATCAATGGTGGTGGTGGTCTGAGTGATGGCAGTAGACTGCTCGACGGCGGAGGCAGCCTGCTGGGTGGTGGCGGCGAGGATCTCGGCCGCCGCCGCCGCAATGCTCGAAACGGCCTGCTGAGTCTGCGTGGTGATCTGATGCAGACCCTCGACCATCTTATTCAAATCGGTGCCGATCCGGCGCAACTCGATATCGCCCTGCTCATCGACACGCGAGGTGAGATCCCCGGCGGCGATACGCGCGATAAAGTCGCTGTAGTGGGCCACAACCCGCTGGATCTCGGTGCGGGCTTCGCGCTCGGTGGCCTTACTCGACCGCAGGCTCTCGGTCATCAGGTTAAAGCCGGTAGCCAGGATGCCCAACTCATCGCGGCTATGGATCGTGACCTGCTGACTCAAGTCGCCGCCGGCAACTGCGGCGGTGGCGCGGGTGAGTATAGCGATGTTGCGGACAATCACGGTCGAGATGATCGCGCCAACGATGGCGGCGAAGAGGATGGACAGCGCGGTGCTGCCAATCATCAGCGTGCGTGCGCCTTCATAGGTGGATATCGCAACGCGCATAGACTCATCGCTCCGGGTGCCGACAAAATCCCGCAGCGCGGTGGTATTCGTCACTAGGTTCTGAAATTCATCCTGGAGTGCGCTGAATGCGACCTCCTTTTCCGCCGCGCCGGCACCGGGATTCACGGCGACAATCGAGCTGCGGGTCTGGCTGACAAAGTCAGTCCACTGGCTGGCAATCAGATCGTAGATCTGCCGCTCCTTAGCGTCGGCGATCAGCACCTCGTAGCTGTGGAGCAGTACAGCCATATCTTTCTCTTGCAAGGTCAGATCATCGTGCACACGCACCTGCTCTTGCGGAGAGGTGGAGATCAGGTGCGCTCCCTGGAGCCCTCGGTAGCGGTTCACAACCCGGCGCATATCAGAGGCCATGTTCAGAGTGGGGATATTATTTTCGCCCACAAATACGGCCCGCCGGTTCATCTCGCTCATCTGGAAGAGCGCGAAGGTACCCAGCGCCAACAGGAGCACCAGGCTCAGCCCGAGCGCCGCCAGGAGCTTCATGCGAATGGAGATGTTCATAGTTCTCGCTTTCTACAGCCGACAAGGCAAGGCACGTACCGAAAATCACCCGCTGGGCCGAAGCCAAGGTTCAATCCAGCGTCACCGTCTGCGCCGCGTATGGTAGCGAATTCAGCACCTGCGCGGCTGAATCCGCCACGACGAACGATCAAGCTCAAACGACAAAGCTGAAGTAATAGTCCCCACGCGATCCGAACACAAGACAAGCTCACTCCGCACCCTCGGCGTTCACGGCGAGGCGCGGGTCGGCCAGCAGCATAGCGCCATCAAGGTGCAGGCTGAGGGTGGAGTCGACGCCGCGCACCCAAGGCTGCCCGCGCCCGGCGGTCGTCGACGGGGTGGGGGCGAGGGTTTCCGCCTGGTGGCTTACAGCGATGACGCTATCAACGATCAGGCCAGCGGTGAGGTCGCCAACGCCGATCACCAGCAGCAGGCTGCCGGGCGCGGGCGGGGCCGCCGAGATCTCAAGCAGGGGGCGCAGGTCGAGGGCCACCACAAGCCGGCCACGGACGTTGGCCAAGCCCGCGACAAAGGGCGGCGTGGCGGGCAGCGGGGTGATCGGCGGGAGCGCCAGCACCTCGCGCACGGACGAAGTCGACAGGCTGTAGCTACATCCCCCCAGCAAAAAGGAGATCGTCGACGTGCCAGCCTCGGTCTCAGTGGTCACATCCTGACGAGAGAGAGCGCGGGCGCGATCCTCAAGAACAGATCGCGAGAACGGGTCGCTGCGGAGTAGATCAAGTAGCATCAGCGCATCCTGGTTCAACGGAGAGTGCATTGTCGGGTGCCGAACCCGATGGGCGCTACTTTACCACATCGGGGGAAGCTGTCGAATGAAGGCAGTCATGTGATTATCACCAAAGTTCGCACTCCATAACCGGGTCGTACTAGTACTCCTTTTCATAGTTTTTATCGCAAGGCATGGTTCAGATCCGCGTGACCGTTTACGGGTCGGGCGTTCAGCCTGACAGAGCAAGTTCTGCGGTATTGCGAAAATACACTACCGCAAAAGGCACGCTGCCCGGCTGAGCGCCCGGCCCGTAAACGGGCGGGCTAGGTTGACGACGGCCGCTGAAGCGGCCTCAGACAGGCCGCTTCA
>CAISPW010000070.1 GCA_903887465.1 uncultured Oscillochloris sp.
GCGGCACCGGCGGCGGCGGCAGTCGCCCCGGCGGCGGCGCGGGCGGCAGCACCGGCGGCGGCGGACGCCCCGGCGGCAGTAGCCGCCCCGGCGGCAGTAGCCGTCCCGGCGGCGGCGCAGGCGGCAGCACCGGCGGCGGTGGTCGTCCCGGCGGCGGCAGTGGACGCCCAGGCAGCGGCAGCAGCGGCGGACGCCCAGGCAGCGGCAGCGGACGCCCCGGCGGCGGGCGACGGCCTGGTGGCCCAGAAGATCGTGACGGCGGGGCGGGGATGCGTGGCCGGGGCGGTCGCATGAGCGCGCCGCCGCCACGGCTCCCGGTTCGCCCGCGCGGCCCGGTTGAGCTCCAGAGCATCATGACCATCCGCGAGTTCTCAGAGGCCACAGGCATCGGCGCGTCAGAGATTCTTAAATCGCTGATGAAGGGCGGCGTGCTGGCGAATATCAATCAGCAGATTGACTATGAGACGGCAGCGCTGATCGCGGCTGATTTCAACATCGAGACCAGCGAGACGGTGCCAGAGCAGATGGCCGGCATTGTGGATAACGTCAAGGATGTGCTGGCCGCCCAGGCCGAGGGCGAGATGCGGACGCGCCCGCCGGTGGTGACGATCATGGGCCACGTCGACCACGGCAAGACCAAGCTGCTCGACGCGATCCGCTCGGCACGGGTGGCTGAGGGCGAGGCGGGCGGCATCACCCAGCATATCGGTGCCTACCAGATCGAGGTCAATCACCGCAAGATCACGTTCCTGGACACGCCTGGCCACGAGGCGTTCACCGCAATGCGCGCCCGTGGCGCCCAGGCGACCGATATTGTGATCCTGGTGGTGGCCGCCGACGACGGCGTGATGCCCCAGACGATTGAGGCGATCTCGCACGTGAAGGCGGCCGGTGTGCCGATGATCGTGGCGGTGAACAAGATCGACCTGCCGACGGCGAACCCGGATCGGATCAGGCAGCAACTCGCCACCTACGACGTGATCGTCGAGTCCTACGGCGGCAACGTGCCCTCGGTTGAGGTGTCGGCCAAAGCGAAGCTGAACATCGACGGGCTGCTGGAGATGATCCTGCTGGTGGCCGACCTTGAGGACTTCAAGGCGAACCCTGATGCGCCGGCGGTCGGCACGATTATCGAGGCCGAGCTGGATAAGAATCGCGGCGCGGTGGCCACGGTACTGATTCAGAACGGCACGCTCCGCCCCGAAGATAACGTGCTGGTGGGTGGTGTGTCCGGCAAGATCAAAACGATGTTCAACGATAGCGGCAAGCGCCTGCGCTTCGCTGAGCCATCGATGCCGGTCGAGATCCTTGGCCTAGACGGGGTGCCCCACGCCGGCGACATCTTGCAGGTGGTGGACGACCTGGCGGTCGCCCGCGAGATCGCGCTTCAGCGCCAGCGCCAGACGCGCATGGAGGCGGTGGGGATGGTGCGCGGCACTACGCTGGAGGATCTGTTCAGCAAGGTGCAGCAGGGCCAGATCAAAGACCTCAATGTGATTGTGAAGGCGGACGTGCAGGGTTCAATCGGCGCGATCGAACACCAGCTCGGCCAGCTCAGTAACTCGCAGACCGAGGTGCAGATCAAGATCTTGCACAAGGCCACCGGCGCGATCACCGAGGGCGATGTCAACTTGGCCGCAGCCAGCCAGGCAATTGTCATCGGCTTTAACGTCCGGCCCGACCCGGCGGCGCGGCGGGCAGCCGAGCAGCAGGGCATCGACATCCGCTTCTACAATATCATCTACCAGCTCTCCGATGATATTAAGAAGGCACTGGTCGGCATGCTGGCACCCACCTATAAAGAGGTGGTCGAGGGCTACGCCGATGTGCGCAACATCTTCCGGCTGCCCTCGCGTGAGGTGGTGGCGGGCCTGTATATCACCGACGGCAAGGTGACACGCACCGGCCAGAGCGTGCGCGTGCTGCGCAGCGGTGCGGTGCTTCACGACGGCAAGATCAGCAGTCTCAAGCGCTTCAAGGACGATGTCCGCGAGGTGACGAACGGCTACGAGTGCGGCCTGGTCGTCGAGAGCTTCACGGATGTCCAGGTGGGCGATAACATGGAGTTCTATCGCCAGGAGCGGGTTGAGGCCAGCCTCTAGCTACAGGGGAGGGTTTGGGAAGGCGACGCCTTCCTAACCCCTCCCTCTTTAATCCTATGTCAAAACAGCGACTCCAGCAGGTCGCCGATAGCATCCAGCGGGTGCTCGGCGATGTGATCCAGTCCGAGATTAAAGATCCACGGGTGGGCTTCGCCACGGTGACGGGCGTGGAGGTGAGCGCGGATCTGCAGCACGCCACGGTGCGGATCTCGGTGATGGGCGACGATGCGGCTAGGGCTGACACCATGGCCGGGCTCCAGCGTTCCCGTAGCTTCCTGCGCCGGCGCGTGGCCGATGAGATGCGCCATATGCGCTTTGTCCCCGAGTTGCACCTGCTGCTCGATACCTCGCTCGACTATAGCATCCGCATCGACAAGGTGCTGCGCGACGTTGAGGAGGAGCGTAAGATCAACCCGCCACACCTTGAGGAGGAGTAGGAGCGAAGCCTTCGCGACCGTTGCTTTGCAACGGTCGCGAAGGCTTCGCTCCTACAAGACATGACCGATCTCGATGCCTACTACAAGAAGCGCATCTCGTACTCGCTGCGTGGCCTGCAGTTTGCGTTCGATATTGGCCACACGATCTTCTCTTCGTTTGAGGTTGATGACGGCACCGACCTGCTGCTGCGAAGCCTGGAGCCGGTCGCGCCGCCCACGCGCATCCTCGACCTCGGCTGCGGCTGCGGCGTGATTGGGATCACCCTGGCCCGGCGCTACCCCGCTGCCACGGTGGTGATGGCCGATAAAGATCTGCTGGCCGTGCGCTACGCTCGGCATAACGCCGCGCTAAATAACGCGCCGAACGCGAGCGCCCTCGGCAGCGTGGGGCTTGAGTCGGTGCCGCCCGGCCCCTACGACATGATCCTCTCGAACATCCCGGCCAAGATCGGCGACCTGGCAATCGAGCAGGAATTTATCCTCGGCCCGCTCGCGCAGCTGCGGGCCGGCGGCGAGTACTGGTTCGTCGTCGTCAGCGGCCTCAACCACCTCATCCCGCGCCTCGGCGTGCGCAACCAGCTCAAGCTGAAAGAGATCAAAAAGCGGTCGGGCTATACGGTCTACCGCCTGCTACGGTCAAGGATTGAGGGTTGAGTTTCGCTCAACCCTCAATCCTTAATGCGATAAAGGCACCTTATGATCTACACTGATCCTACCGATGCGGCCACCGCCTTCGCCCAGCAACTCTCCCAGGCCCAGCGCATCTTGCTCCTCACCCACATCAACCCCGACGGCGATGCGATCGGCTCGCTCCTGGGAGCCTACCACGTGCTGCGGGGGATCGGCAAGGAGCCGATCCCCGTCGCCGCATCGACCCTGCCGTCTTATAGCTCGGTGCTGCCGGGCGTCGCGCATGTGACGATCTACCAATCCGGCGATACGCTGCCCGAGGCGGATCTGATCTGGATGCTGGACACCGCCACGCTGGAGCGGGTCGGCCAGATCTACCACGACCACGGCCCGGCCATGATCGCCCGCCCGCTGATGATCGTCGATCACCACGTGACGAACAATGGCGGCGGGAGCCTGAACCTGATCCAGCCTGCGGCGGCCTCGTGCGCCGACCTGCTCTTTCGGCTATTTCGGGCGATGGATCTGCCGATCTCGCCAGCGGCGGCCACCTGCATGCTGCTGGGCACCACGACCGATACCCAGAGCTTTCAGACCAGCGTGACCACCGCGCAGACCCTGCGCACCGCCGCCGACATGCTCGACGCCGGGGCGGATCAGCGTCTGGTGGTACACGCCGTGTACTTCTCGATGCCGGTCGAGACGGTGCAGTTGAGCGGGATCGCCCTCGGCCTGCTGCGGCGCGAGGGTGGTCTGCTCTGGGCGCGGGTTTCGCAGGATATGCTTGCGGCCACCGGCGCAGCCGACGAGGCGGCCGATGAGGCGATCACGCGGATGCAGCGGGTGGGCGGGATGCGGGTGTCGGCAATCTTTAAGGAACGGGCCGACGGCACGGTCAAGATCAGCCTGCGCTCGGTGCCGGGGATTAATGTGGCCGAGATCGCGCGCGCCTGGGGCGGCGGTGGCCACACCCAGGCCGCCGGGGCCGACCTGCCGATGGGCCTGGATGACGCCGAGGCGGCGGTGCTGCCGTTGTTGCGTGCGGCGATTGGGGCGTGATGTTGGGGCGAAGCATTCGGGTTTGGCGCTTTGCAGCAAACCCGAATGCTTCGCCCCTACGGGGGCATATGCACGGGTTTTTAAACATTGACAAGCCGGCGGGGATGACCTCGCACGATGTGGTGGCGCGGGTGCGCCGCCTGGTCGGGCGGGGGGTAAAGGTGGGCCACGCCGGTACGCTCGACCCCGCCGCCACCGGGGTGCTGCCGGTGGCGCTCGGCCACGCCACACGGCTGATCGAATATCTGGGCGATGTGCGCAAGGGCTATCGCGGCCTGGTACGCCTGGGCGTTATCACCCGCACCGATGATGCGGAAGGCGAGGTGGTAACGACCGCGCCGGTGCCGCCGCTGTCGCCTGAGCTGATCGCGGATGCCGTGAGCTCGCTGCGCGGCGCGATTATGCAGGTGCCGCCGATGTATTCGGCTCTGCATCACCAGGGCCAGCGGCTCTACGACCTAGCGCGGGCCGGGAAGACGCTGGAACTGGAGGCCCGCCCGGTGCAGATCGATGCGCTCGTGTGGGAACTGGCTGGCCCCGATTCGCTGCGGATCAACGTGATCTGTGGCAAGGGCACCTACATTCGGGCGCTGGCCCGCGATATCGGGGCGGCCCTGGGTTGCGGCGCACACCTCGCGGCGCTCCAGCGTACCTTCGTCGGCCCGTTTTTGCTTGGCGATGCTGTGGCCCTCGCCGATCTTCAAGCTGATCCTGGACGGCTCGCGCTGGCCCTCATTCCGCCCGAGGCGGCGCTGGCGGGATGGCCAACGGTGCGGCTCGACGCCGAGGGCGCGCAACGGGCGCGCAACGGGCTGCCGGTGGCGCTGGACGACACGCCCGGCGATCACGCCTACGCCTACGATGAGGCTGGCACGCTGCTGGCGGTGCTGCGGCGCGAGGGCGAGGCATGGCGGCCTGAGAAGGTATTCCTCGCCTCTCCCGCCCGTGCGTAGCGTTTGCGCCGCGCTAATAGCCGTGCTATAATCGCCGCCAATGTTCACCCGATGCAACATCGGTGGCTTTATATCACTCATCTCGATGGGCTGAGGGACTGGCCCGATGACGCCCGGCAACCACTCGGAAGCATGCAAAATACCAAATGTGAGATAAAGGCGCGGGTTGACCGTCTTTGTCTAAGTTTTGGATTTTGGATTGCGAAGAAACGGTGCTAACTCCTGCGGCGGCTTTCGTATGACCGCCGAAAGATGAGAGGAATGCCGATAGGAGCCTCTTGCCATGCGAGCGGCTCTTTTTAGTGGCGAAACAACAATGAGCGATGAACTACGCACAGTCTGGTGGGAGTCGGGGGCGGTCTGCCTGATCGACCAGCTCCGGCTACCGCACGAGCAACTGGTTGTCCGCTGCGAGAGTCTGGAGACGGTGGCCAGTGCGATCAAGACCATGCAGGTGCGCGGTGCTCCGGCAATCGGCTGCACCGCCGCCTACGGCATGGCTCTGGCGGCGCTGATCTCCCCGGCGGCTGATACGGCGGCGCTGCTGGCCGATCTGGCGGCGGCGAAAGTGGTGCTAGATAGCCAGCGGCCCACGGCGGTGAACCTAGCATGGGCCACCGAGCGGCTGCTGGCGAAGGCCCGGCAGCTTCAGGTCAGCGTAGACGGGCCGCGCGTTTTGGCCGCAGCCCTGCTGGAGGAGGCCCACGCCGTGCTCACCGAGGATCTGGCCATGTGCCACGCCATCGGCGACCACGGTGCGCCGCTGATCCCGGTCGGCGGTCGCGTCCTCACCCACTGCAACGCCGGTGGCCTCGCTACGGCCGGCTACGGCACGGCCCTCGCCCCCATCCGCAGCGCCTTCGCCCAGGGCCGCAGCATCCACGTCTGGGTTGATGAGACCCGGCCCTTCCTCCAGGGCGCCCGGCTCACCGCCTGGGAGTTGCACCAGTCCGGCATCCCGCTTACGCTGATCACCGACAATATGGCCGGCTATATGATGAAAAGCGGCAAGGTGGACTGCGTGATCGTCGGGGCCGACCGGATTGTGGCCAACGGCGACACGGCCAATAAGATCGGCACCTACAGCCTGGGCGTATTGGCCCGCGCTCACGGTATTCCCTTCTACGTCGCCGCGCCCACGTCCACTATTGACCTGAGCATGGCGCACGGCGACCTCATCCCGATCGAGGAGCGATCCTCCGAAGAGGTGACGCATCTGGCCGGCCAGTTGATCGCGCCGGTGGGCGTGTCTGCCGCCCACCCCGCGTTTGATGTGACCCCGGCCGAGCTGATCACCGCGATCATCACCGAGCGCGGTGTGGTCGAGCCGCCATTTGTGCCGGGCCTCCGGCGCGCCAAGGGAGCCGCATAGCGCTATGCCTCTCGCGTTTGCCCCGGCGTGCCTGCCTGTGCTACGCGGCGGCCTGCCCCACGCCACCGCCCACGACGCCCTCGCGCTGGTGGTGTCCGTCACGCCCGACCTGCCCGCGTGGCCGGCGGTGCCCGAGCGCAGCTTCCGCGAGACCGCCCTGGCCCAGGCGGCGGCCGGGTTTCCGGGGCTGACGATCGATCCTGAGTATGCGCGGATCAGCGTGGATCACGCGGCGGCTGAGATCGGGCTGGACCATCTGGGCCTAGCCTACCTGCGCAGTGAGCCGGGCGCGGGCATCCTCCCCAGCGATCACGCCGCTGGCCTGGGCGAGTTGCTGCGCCTAGTGGGCCACGGCCACCACGCCCGCGCGCTCAAGGGCGAGGTACTCGGCCCGGTGAGCTTGGCCCTCCAGCTCACCGACGAAGACGACCGGCCCCTGGCCTACGACCCGGCGCTACGCGAGGCGTTGCTGCACCACCTTTCGCTGCGGGTCGCCTGGCACCACGAGCAACTCAGTCCCTACGCCGATAATGTGATCATCTGCCTGGACGAGCCATCCCTTGATGCGCTAAGCCTGCCGCTCTGCCCGATTGACTGGGAGGAGGGGATGGGCATGATCGAGCGGCTCCTGGCCGATATGCCCGGCTGCCGGGGGATCTGCCTCGGCGGCGGCGTGAGCTGGGCGGCGGTGCTGGCGCTGCCGATAGACTTGGTGCTGTTCGACGCCTATGAACACGGCGCGGCCCTCATCCAGTCCGCCGAGGCGGTGTCTAGCTTCCTTGAGCGTGGCGGCATGCTGGGCTGGGGCATCGTGCCCGCCGACCCGGTCGCCCTGGCGCACGAGCACGCGGACCTGCTGACCCAGCGCCTTGAGCGTGCCGTAGACTATCTCTCGGCGGTCGGCGGCCTCGACCATGGCCGCATCCTCGCCGCCTCGCTGATCACGAGCAGCGCGAGCCTGGCAAACCTCTCGGTTGAGGCTGCCGAGCAGGCGCTGCGGATGTGCGCCGCCGTCTCGCGGCGGCTGCGCGATGATCACGGCCTTGAGTGAATGTAGCACCGCTTTCCAGGCGGTCAGGAGTACCACCGCAGGCTGGAAGCCCGCGCTACGAACTGGCACGCTGAAACCTGGCACCCGAAACCTGGCACCTGAAACCTGGCACCTGAAACCTTGTCTAAGGAATAAAGCATGCGAATTGTAGTAACTGGCTCGCTCGCGTTCGATTACATTATGGACTTTCCGGGCTACTTCAAAGACCACCTGCTGATGGAGAAGCAGCACATCCTCTCGGTCAGCTTCCTCGTTGATTCGATGAAGCGCCTGCGCGGCGGCGTGGCCGGAAATGTGGCCTATACCCTGGCGCTGCTCGGCGAGCGCCCGCTGATGGTGGGCACGGTCGGCCAAGATTTTGGCGAGTACCGGGCCTGGCTGGAGCATCAGGGCATCGATACCAGCGGGCTGGTCGAGATCGCCAACGAGTTCACGGCCTCGTGCTTTATTAACACCGACCGGGCGAATAACCAGATCGTGGCCTTCTACCCCGGCGCGATGAACCACGATCACAAGCTCTCGCTCGCAGAGCTTGGCCTGACCAGCGAGGATCTGGTGCTGATCTCGCCGACCACGCCTGAGGCGATTGAGAGCTACGCGGTCGAGTGCCAGCAACTCGGCATCCCCTACATCTTCGATCCCGGCAAGCAGTCGCCACGGCTGTCGGCGGATCATATCCGCACGGGCCTGTCGGGGGCGCGGGTGTTTGTGGGCAACGACTACGAGTTTGGCATGATGGCGCGCATGCTGGAAATCAGCGAGGACGAACTGATCGCCAGCGTACCGCTGACCGTGGTGACCCGTGGCGAGGCCGGATCGCTGATCTATGTGGACGGGAAGCTGGCGGCGAGCATCCCCACCGCGCCGGTGCGTGATGTGGTGGATCCCACCGGGGCCGGCGACGCCTACCTGGCCGGGCTGGCCCTGGGCATCGCCCACGACCTGCCGATTGAGGTGACCGGGCGAGTCGCGGCGCTGGCGGCGGCGTATGCAATTGAGGAGCGCGGTTGCCAGGCGCACACCTACGCCCGCGACGCCTTCGCCGAGCGCTACCGGGAAGCCTTTGGCATGGAGTTGCCCGCCGGTGCGATGGCGGCGATGGCGGTGGCGTAGGGGCGAAGCATCGGTCCTGGATGGGCACCGGTGTAAGCCAGACAAATAGGGGCCGATGCTTCGCCCCTACAATATGACGACGAAACCGCCACCTCCGCACGTGAAAGGGGCGGGAGATCGGGCGAACACATGGGTTCGCCTGGAAAGACGCCCGAGTGGGCACCTCACGAGGAGATAGTTAGGAATGACCGTAAACTACGACATCAAGGACCTGGGACTGGCCGAGCAGGGCCGCAAGCGCATGGACTGGGCTGAGAAAGAGATGCCGGTGCTGCGGCTGATCAAGGAGCGCTTCGAGAAGGAGCGCCCCCTGGCCGGCGTGCGGGTTAGCGCCTGTCTGCACGTGACCAGCGAGACCGGCAACCTGATGCGTACCCTGGCCGCCGCCGGGGCCGATGTGGTGCTGGCCGCATCCAACCCGCTGAGTACCCAGGACGACGTGGCCGCCGCCCTGGTAGCCTTTGAGGAGATCCCGGTCTACGGGATCAAGGGCGAGAGCAACGATGTGTACTACCGGCACATCAAGGCCGCCCTGGATCACAAGCCGCAGATCACGATGGACGACGGGGCCGACCTGGTCCACGGCGTACTCAAGGAATACCCCCATCTGATCGCCGATATGTTCGGCTCGACCGAGGAGACCACCACCGGCGTCATCCGCCTGCGCGCGATGGCCGCCGATGGCGTGCTGACCTTCCCGGTGATCGCGGTGAACGACAGCGACACCAAGCACCTCTTCGACAACCGCTACGGCACTGGCCAGAGCACCCTGGACGGGATCATCCGCGCCACCAACATCCTGCTGGCCGGGAAGACCTTCGTGGTGGGCGGCTACGGCTACTGCTCACGCGGCATCGCCGAGCGCGCCCGTGGCCACGGTGCCAACGTGATCGTTACCGAGATTGACCCGGTGCGCGCGCTTGAGGCGACGATGGACGGCTACCGCGTGATGACCATGGCGCAGGCCGCCCCGCTGGCCGACTTTATCGTCACCGCCACCGGCAACAAGCACGTGATCGACGACCGCGCCTTCGCCGCCATGAAGGACGGCTGCGTGGTGGCCAACAGCGGCCACTTCAACGTCGAGATCGACATCCCGACCCTGGAGGCGCTGAGCGTCGAGAAGCGCCAGCCCCGCGCCTTCGTGGATCAGTACTGGCTCAAGGACGGCCGCAAGATCAACCTGCTCGGCGAGGGCCGCCTGATCAATCTGGCCAGCGCCGAGGGCCACCCCAGCGCCGTGATGGACATGAGCTTCGCCAACCAGGCGCTTGCCTCCGAGTTCCTGGTGCGCAACCACGGCAAGCTGAGCAACGGCGTTCACTCCCTGCCCAAGGATCTGGACGTGGAGATCGCCGCGCTCAAGCTCAAGGCGATGGGCATTGAGCTTGACGTTCTGACCCCCGAGCAGGTCAAGTACCTGAACAGTTGGCAGGAAGGCACGTAGGGGCGCAGCAGTCGCTACGCTCTGACTCTGGGCGGCAGCAGTTACCACGCAACTGCTGCGCCCTTACATCTAGAGGAGCATCGGTCATGTCAACCACATTCACAAAGTCGCCGAAGTTTGTCTTTACAAGCGAGTCGGTGAGCGCGGGACACCCGGATAAGCTGTGCGACCAGGTGAGCGACGCAATCCTGGATGCCTTCCTCTCGCACGACCCACGGGCGCGGGTGGCGGTGGAGACGGCCACCACCACCGGCCTGATCGTCGTACTCGGCGAGGTGACCTACGCCAAGGGCTATATTCCGATCGAGGAGATCGTCCGCACGACGGTCAAGGATATCGGCTACACCGATGCCAGCTTCGGCTTTGACGCCGATACCTGTGGTGTATTGGTGGCGATCCACGGCCAATCGCCCGACATCGCCCAGGGCGTTGATAAGGCGCTTGAGGTACGCAGCGGCGGGATGACCGACGCCGAGGTTGACTCGGTCGGTGCCGGCGACCAGGGTATGATGTTCGGCTTTGCCTGCAACGAGACGCCCGAACTGATGCCGGCCAGCATCGCGCTGGCCCACCGGCTGATCCGCCGGATCACCGGGCTGCGCAAGGATGGCACGCTGGCCTACCTGCGCCCCGACGCCAAAAGCCAGGTGACGGTGGAGTATGCCTACGGCAAGCCGGTGCGCGTGGACACGGTGCTGATCAGCACCCAGCACTCCCCTGACGTGAGCCAGGATCAGATCCGCGAGGATGTGATCGAGGACGTGATCCGGGCTGAGATCCCTGCCGAGTGGCTCGATGAGAAGACGAAGTATTTCGTCAATCCGACCGGGCGCTTTGTGGTGGGCGGCCCGATGGGCGATAGCGGCCTGACCGGACGCAAGATCATTGTGGATACCTACGGCGGCGTGGCCCGCCACGGCGGCGGCGCGTTCTCGGGCAAGGACCCGAGCAAGGTGGATCGCTCGGCGGCCTATGCGGCGCGCTGGGTGGCCAAGAACGTGGTCGCCGCCGGTCTGGCCGACCGCTTCGAGCTCCAGTTGAGCTACGCCATCGGCGTGGCCCGCCCGCTCTCGATCAGCGGCGAGACCTTCGGCACCGGCCAGGTCGCCGACGAGGTGATCGTCAAGGCGATCAACGAGGTGTTTGACCTGCGCCCCGGCGCGATCATCCGCGACCTGGGCCTGCGTCGGCCGATCTACCGCCAGACGGCGGCCGGCGGCCACTTCGGTCGCACCGACATCGACCTGCCCTGGGAGCAGACCAACAAGGTCGAGGAGTTGCGCCGGGCGGCTGGCCTGTAGGAGATCATACCCGCAAAACGGGAGGTTGCGCTGGCCAGCGCAACCTCCCGTTTTGATCTGCCGCAATCGCGCAGTACTCGCAGGGGTTGTCATCTCCCAACGTTGCGGGCAGATGACAACCCCCCCCGCGTAGATGTTCGGCCCCTGCTGTTGTCCCCCGTTGCGCTCACTTCAACAGCCTTGCCCCGATCTATCACCGCCACAATCACCGCCAAAATCCCCCGCCGTAGTGTATTGTGTGCAAAGTTAAAGCAATACTCCTTTTGCGTGTTGATCTTCATCGGTGTATCTGTTACGCTTTCACTCTACGCCGACCGAACAATCCATCCCCCTGCATCCTTGCCCTTACGGTTCCTGGCCATACCCAGCGAGTCTTCAGCACACGCGTGTGTGCATACTCATGGCGAATCAGAACAGGATGGCATCATGCAAGAACGGTTTCTTGGGATCGACATTGGCTCGACGACGGTGAAGGTTGTTCTGGCGGATATGGACGGCCAGATCGTCGCCCACCGCTACCTGCGCTCGAACGGACAGCCTCGCACGATGTTGATCTCCGCGCTACGCGGGCTCGCGGCGGCCGCAGATATGGGTCGGGTGACGAGTGTTGGCCTCACCGGGTCGGGTGGCGAGGCGATTGCCAGCGTGATCGGCTGCCGCCACGTCAACGAGTTGGTTGCCCAGACGCGGGCCGTGGGCACCCGTCATCCAACCGCACGTACCGTGATCGAGATCGGCGGGCAGGATAGCAAGCTGCTGATCCTCGACTGGGATGCGGCGGTAGGGCGGATGCGCTTGGTCGATTTTGCCATGAACTCGCTCTGCGCGGCGGGCACCGGATCGTTCCTCGACCAGCAGGCCGAGCGGCTTGGGATCGATATCGAGGATGCGTTCGCCCGCATCGCCCTCCAGTCCACCAGCGCCGCCCGCATCGCCGGGCGCTGCACCGTCTTCGCCAAGTCCGACATGATCCACCTCCAGCAGAAGGGTACGCTGCTCCCCGACATTTTGGCCGGCCTGTGCCTGGCCCTCGCCCGTAACTTTACCAGCGTCGTCGCCAAGGGCAAGGTTTTCACGCCGCCGATTCTCTTCCAAGGCGGAGTGGCCTATAATCTGGCCGTGGTGCGCGCCTTCGAAACGGTCCTCGGGCTCGGGCAAGGTGAACTGATCGTCCCGGCGCAACATGAGGTTATGGCCGCCCTCGGTGCCGCCCTGATCGCTGGCGATGATGCCGCATTTGGTCGGCGTATCTCGCTGATCGGGCTAGATCGGCTCGAACACGACCTGATCGTCAGCCAGCAGAGCGACCGGCATATGCCCGCCCTGCGCCACCCCCGCCCCGCCCGCCCCGCGCCAATCGTAGCGCCTGCCGCAGACACCGCGCCAACCCCGGTCTACCTCGGGATCGATGTTGGCTCGATGAGTACCAACATCGTGTTGATCGACGCTGCAGGGCAGGTGGTGGCCCGACGCTACATGCTCACCGCCGGGAACCCGCTTGATGCGGTGCGGCGGGGTCTCGCCGAGATCGGCCAAGAGGTGAGTGGCCGGATCGCGGTGATCGGGGTGGGCACCACCGGATCGGGACGCCATCTGACTGCCGACTTCGTAGGTGGCGATATTGTGCGGAACGAAATCGCCGCCCAAGCCCGCGCCGCCGTCGCCATCGATCCCACCGTCGAGACGATCTTCGAGATCGGCGGCCAAGACAGCAAATACATCCGGATCAACCACGGCGCGGTGGTTGATTTCGCCATGAATAACGCATGCGCCGCCGGCACCGGCTCCTTCCTAGAGGAGCAGGCCGACCGGCTGAACATCAGTATTAAGCATGACTTCAGTCGGCTGGCGCTCGCCGCTGAACGCCCGGCATGCCTCGGCGAGCGCTGCACGGTCTTCATGGAGTCGGATGTCGTCCACCACCAGCAGCAGGGCGCAAGCTTGGAGACGCTGACCGGCGGCCTGGCCTACGCCGTCGCGCAGAACTACCTGAACCGGGTGGTGAACGGTCGACCGATCGGTGAGCGGATCTTCTTTCAGGGCGGGGTGGCCTGGAACAGCGCCACGGTGAGCGCCTTCGAGTCGCTCACGGGGCGGCACATTACCGTGCCCCCACATCACGATGTGACCGGGGCAATCGGGGCGGCACTCCTGGCAAAGGAGGAGTTGAGCGAGCGCAGGGCGCAGGGCGATCCGGCCCCCACCCACTTTAGGGGCTTCGACCTAACCGACCTCCATTATGAGACGAATACCTTCGAGTGCCGGGCCTGCCCCAACTTGTGCGCGGTGAACAAAGTCGTGATTGCCAACGAGCCGCCGATCTTTTACGGGGCTCTCTGCGATAAGTTCGAGGATGTCGGCAGGAGACATCCCCACGCCCATGGCCTGCCCGACCTCTTCGCCGAGCGTCACCGGCTGCTCATGGGAGAGTATGTCGCCCCCGAGGGCCGGCGTAATGGGCGGGTTCGTGTCGGCATCCCGCAGATGCTGCTCTTCTACGATATGTTCCCCTACTGGCGGGCCTTCATTGAATCGCTCGGCATGGATGTGGTGATCTCGGATGCGACCAACCCCACCACCGTCAGCCGCTCACTGGAACACTCGACCGCCGAGACGTGCTTTCCAGCCAAGCTCGCCTACGGCCACATCCTCAACCTGCTCGACAAGGACGTGGATCTGGTGCTGCTGCCGAGCGTGATGAACCGCGATCACATCCCGCACGGGCAGCGCGAGAGCAACTACTGCCCCTACATCCCGGCCATCTCGTACATGGTCGCCGCCCAGATCGATCTCCAGAAGCGCCCGTGGCGGCCGGTGCTGGGGGCGCTGCGCTTTATGGATCCACGCTTCAAGCAGTTTGATCTGGGCCAGATCGCGACCCAGCTCGGCGTCTCGCCCAAGGCCATCCGAGGCGCAGATCTAGCCGGTGCCGCCGCCCAAGAGGGCTTCTACGCAGCGGTGTGCGAGCGTGGACGCGCCGCCCTCGCGCACCTGCGGCCTGGCCAGCCCGCCGCAGTGATCGTCGGACACCCCTACAACACCCACGATCTGCGGGTCTGCCAGGATCTGCCCTTCAAGCTGCGCAAGCTGGGTGTGCTGCCCATCCCAATCGACTACCTGCCCCTCGACACCGTCGATATCTCCGCGCACTTCCCAGAGATGTACTGGCGCAGCGGCCACGACATCCTCGCGGCGGCCACGATCATCCGTGACGACCCGCGCCTGCACGCGATCTACGTCACAAACTTTGGTTGCGGGCCAGACTCATTCCTAGTCAGCTACTTTCAGAAGTTGCTGGGCGCGCAGCCGTTCCTGGAACTGGAGCTGGACGAACACAGCGCTGACGCGGGGGTGATCACCCGCTGCGAGGCGTTCTTCGACAGCTTGCGCATGCGCCCGCAGGCCGTTAGCATTGCCGTTGGCGAGGTGTAAGGAGCCTAAGCATGAGCATGACATCTGCACCGAAGACGATTTACATCCCGTATATGGCCGACCACTGCTACGTGCTGGCGGCGGCCATCGCGGCCAACGGCCAGCCCGCCGAGGTGCTTCCACGCCCCAACGAGGAGACGCTGGCAATCGGGCTGTCGTTCTGCCGGGGGCGCGAGTGCTCGCCCTGTCTGAGCGTCAGCGGCGATGTGGTTCACCTAACCCGGCGTCCGGGCTTTGATCCCGAGGAGGCGGTGATCTTTCTGCCGACCACCACCGGCTCGTGCCGGTTCGGCCAATACACGGTGCTGATGCGTCAGATCCTCGACCAGATGGGGCTTCAGCAGACCAAGATCATCGGCCCGTCGGCGAACAACTCGTACCAGGATCTCGGCGATGACCCGGTGCGTATGCGTCGGCTGCTGTGGGAGGGTATGGTTGCGGTAGACATCCTCCAGAAGCTGCTGCATCGCTACCGACCCTACGAGCAGCGTATCGGCGAAACCGACCGGATCTACCAGGTATGCCTTGAGCAGGTGGTTGCGGCGACGCGAGCGGGCGGCGGGAAGGAGTTGGTGCGGGCAATGCGTGTGGTCGGCCCGCAGTTTGCGGGCTTGCCCAACGGCCAGGGCCAGCGCCGCCCGATGATCGGCGTGGTCGGCGAGATCTACCTGCGACACAACACCGTCAGCAACCTGAATATCATTCGCCGGATCGAGGCCCTCGGCGGCGAGGCCGATCTGGCGACCATGATGGAGTGGATCTACTACACCAACTGGGATCACGCCAGCAACTCCTGGGTGCTGGGGCAGCCGGTCGAGTGGCTAAAAACGGTGGCCACCGACCGCTACCAGCGCATCTTGGAGCGCCGGCTGGTTGGGCCGGTGGCCCATTTGCTCGATCATCCCTACGAAACCTCGGCGGCCCGCCTGATGCGCCATATCCGCCCGTATTTTTCGCCGGTGCTGGCCAACGAGTGCCTGCTGTCGATGGGTAAGATGGTTGAACTCAAGGGGCTAGGTATCTGCGGGATGATTAACGTGATGCCGTTCTCGTGCATGCCCGGCATCATCATGGCGGGCATGGCCCCGAGGCTGCGGGCCGACTTAGGCAATCTGCCGTGGCTCGACATTGCGTTTGATGCCCAGGGGGGCACGAATATCACCACACGGCTGGAGGCGTTTGTGTACCAAGCGGCCGAGTTTCAGCGGCGCGGTCCAGATGGCGGATACGATAACGCCGGGGGAAAACACGCTGGGCCGGGAAGATCGGCGGCGAATAGCTGAGGGTGATATAGCAATCCTACATAGATTGTGAAAAGGAGTCGAGCCTTTAGGCGGCGCTCTCCGGCTAAAGCCTCGACTCCACGCAACAACCCCAAGAGGATTGCTATATGTCGCGCTGGCGAAGACCGCAACCATCGGCTCACCGGATCCGCCCCCGAGAGCGCCCGGCTCGTAAACGGGCGGGCGAGGTTGACGACGGCCGCTGAA
>CAISPW010000071.1 GCA_903887465.1 uncultured Oscillochloris sp.
ACCCGTAGCCGAGGGGTTCAGCCCCCCGGCGGGTGGTACCGCACAGGGCGACATTTGCGGTATTGCGATTTTTGGTAGATTTGGGCGGCTTCACCGCCCAAATCTACCGCCTGCGGGCTTAGGGTGCCGCCCTAGAGGGCGGCGCGATAATCTGCGCTTCCAGCAGCGCGATGCTGATCATCCGACCGCTGTTGGAAATCTGCTCGGGGACGGCCTGCGCTGTCAGCACCAGGTGGTGCGCGCCGGGGGCCAGCCAGAGCCGCAGCGCCGCCGTGGTCTCGCCCGCGCCGACATCCCAGGCTCCGGCGTCGGCGTCATCCAGCGTGAGGCGCACGTGGCGCGGGCCGTGGTAGCCTTGGGCGCGCAGGCCGAGCGTGATCGGCAGAGCGTGGTCGGTCGGGTTGACCAGCAGGATGCGGCCCTCGTCGCGCATCCAGCGCCAGTTGCGCGCACCGTCGCCCTCGGACGGGTGCCAGCCGGGGCCGACCAGTCCGGCAAAGGGGCGTGGGGCGACGGCGGGCAGGTGGTACACGCTGATTGTGGTATCGGCGTACTCGGGCATCACCCCTGGCAGCGCCAGCGCCAGGGCCGCCTCAACCTCCGCACGCCGGGCTGGCTCGACGCGATCCCAGTGTACGAGTACATCACCAACCCCGTAGTAGCTCAGGGGCACCAGCGGGTCGGTCATATCGGCGAGCAGCGGCGGGCCGTCGGGGAGCCGCATCTGCCAGAGCGTGTGCAGGACAGGAGCCTCATCCACGACGGCATAGACCGGCGGGCGGGCCAGGTAGCCGCCGAAGATCGGCCGACCGTGGACGGTCTGGGCGAGCTGGGGCAGGCTGTACTTATAGCGCGCCGGGGGGATCTCCAGCAGCGCACCGGGCCGCCCGACCAGTTGGCGGTAGTAGGGGTGAACCGCCGCCGACAGTACGGGCAGCGGGCGGGGCAGCAACTCGAAGGCCAGGGCGGCGAGGAGAACCGGCAGGAGCCACGGGCGACGCCGCCGGACGGCCCAGGCGTCCAGCGCCCGCAGGCCCAGGGCCAGGGGCGGCACCAGGGCGATGGTCGCCAGCGCCACAAAGAGCTGCGGGCGTCGACCGAGACTCAGGCCGGGCAGGGCGTCGAGCAGGGCGTAGGGCAGCGGCATGCCGCTGCGCCACGCGCCTATCTGGAGCTGCGGCCCGAGGGCGAAGAGCAGGGCCACGCCAACGATAGCCCACCAGCGCCAGGCCGCGCGCCAGTTGGCCCGCGCGCCCAAGGCCGCCAGGGCCAGCACGCCATAGCCCAGCGCGGCATTCCAGTCGCCGCTGTAGTCGTGCCAAGCCCGACCCACCGCCGCAAACAGCGCCTGGCCCCAGAGCGGGTGCAGGTAGCTCGGCAGGCCGAAGTCGAGCAGATTAGCCGAGCGGCCCAGCACCTCCTCGGCACCCGCACGAAACACCGCCCCGTTGCGCCCGACGGCGGTGGCCATAGCTGGCAGCAGCAGCGGCAGTAGCAGCAGCAGCCCGGTGAGGCCGACGGCCAGGGCCGGGCGTATCCGTCCCCTCACTGAGGGCCACAAGATCACCGCCGCCAAGCTAAACAGGATCATGAAGACGAGGTAGTAGAGGCTGGTGTAGCCGGTGAGCGCCAGGCAGACCCCGGCGAGCAGCGTGTCGCGGCGGCGACGCCGGGCCAGGGCGCGCAGCAGGAACAGGGCGTAGAAGGTCGGCCACTGGAGGGAGATCAGCTCCAACTGGCCGTCATATACTCGGCTCAGGTGGTAGGGCGAGCAGGTAAAGATCAGCCCGGCCAGAAAGGATGCCCGCCGGTGGCTGCTCACCTCCAGGGCCAAGGCGTAGCCAGCCATGCCGCTCAGGGCCAGGCCCAACAGTGCCGCCGCGTTGTAGGCGGCCTCCGGCCCCCAGAGCAGCGTCACCGGCAAGACGAGTACCCCGTTGCTCAGGCCGAGGGTCTGCAGATAGAGCGGCGCACCCTGCGGAAAAAAGATCATGTCGCTGAAGAACGGGTTGCGCCCGACGGCCAGAGCCCGGCCCGCCCACCACAGGCCCCAGACATTCTGCCAGCCGTCCACTGCGGCGACCATACCGCCGGGGATGGCCGTGGTGAACTGTAGCAGCACGGGGGCCATCACCAGCAGGGCCACGAGCGCGTAGCCCGCCAGGGCGAGGATGTAGTGGCGGATGGCCGCCCACGGGCGAGAGCTGTGCATGCAGGGCGTTCCAGTGGGAGGGGGAGGGCGGATTCGCCGTCCCCGCGTTATTTTTTTGTGAGGTTTGGGCGGTGAAGCTGCCCAAACCTCACAAAAGGCGGGTCTGGGGCGCAGGCCCTGGTACGCATGGCAGGGCTAACGTGAAAATAGCCGATAGCCAATACCCGATAGCCGATAGTCGGGCATCAGCGGCCATGTTCATCTGGTGTTGTGCGGCGGAGCCGCATGGCAGGGCTGATGTAACGTCGCTGGGGCTGCGCTCCAGACCGCGCTTTCTGTTGGTTTTTGGCGGCGAAGCCGCCAAAAACCAACAGAAAAAGATCTTTCGGGGGTGGCTTTGCCACCCCCCAAACCCCCGCCGGAGGCGATGTGGCCACCGCCCTGGTACGCATGGGCGCTATTGTACATCACGTCGGGTATGGTGGTAGACTAGGGAACACCCGATAGACCGCTAGCTGACGGAGCCATTATGCAAGACCCTCACGGTATTCGTGACGCCTTCACCGAACACTTCGGCGTTCGCCCGCGCCTGATCGTCCGCGCCCCTGGCCGGGTCAACCTGATCGGCGAGCACACCGACTATAACGAGGGCTTCGTCTTCCCAATCGCCATCGACCGCGAGACCTTTGTGGCCGCCCGCAGCCGCCCCGACCACACTATCCGCACCTACACCACTCAGTTCGGCCAAGAGGACAGCTTCGACATCGGCCACATCGAGCGCAGTTCGGATAAGCCCTGGGCTAACTATGTCCGTGGTATCGTCAAAGGCATCCTCGCCCGCGACCTGCCGATCACCGGGGCGGATATACTGATCCGCAGCGATGTGCCGCTCGGCAGCGGCCTCTCCTCCTCAGCCTCCCTGGAGGTGGCCGTTGGCTACGCGGTGCAGTTGCTCAACAACATCAACCTGCTCGGCGAGGAACTGGCCCTGCTGGCCCAGGGTGCCGAGAACAGCTTCGTCGGCGTGCAGTGCGGCATTATGGATCAGTTCATCTCGACCTTCGGGCGGGCCGACCACGCCCTGCTGATCGATTGCCGCGACCTGAGCTATCGGCCATTGCCCATCCCGCCCGATGTGCGCGTGGTCGTCTGCAACAGCGGCGTCCACCACAACCTGGGCAACTCAGAGTATAACCAGCGTCGGGCCGCATGCAGCGAGGCCGTGCGCCTACTCAGGGCGCGCCTCCCCAGAATCAGCACCCTGCGCGATGTGAGCTCCGCCGACCTGATGGCCAACGCCGACCTGCTGCCACCCACCATCTTGATGCGCGCCCGCCACGTGGTGACGGAGAACCAGCGCACGCTGGACGCCGCCGCCGCTCTGGAGCGGGCCGACCTGGTCGCCTTCGGCAAGCTGATGAACGCATCGCACACGAGCATGCGCGACGACTACCAGATCAGCGTGCTGGAGATCGACCTGCTCACCGAGCTGGCCCGCGCCGTGCCGGGTTGCTACGGTGCGCGCCTCACCGGCGGCGGATTCGGCGGCAGCACCGTAAACCTAGTGACGATCTCGGCCATTGATCGCTTCGTGGCCGAGGTCGCCGCCGGCTACAAGGCGGAAACCGGGCGCGAGACGGATATCCTGGTCTGTCGTCCCTCCGAGGGCGTCAGTCGGGTCACGGCGGCGTAGCAGGGGCGCAGCAGCGCCAGTCTATCCCGATAATGCGCCCGAGCCAGCCTTCCATCTGGATG
>CAISPW010000072.1 GCA_903887465.1 uncultured Oscillochloris sp.
CAATGCATTGTTCCCCCCCGCTTGCGGGGGGGCTAGGGGGGGTGATTCAAACTACAACTGTAGTAGTATTGGCTATCGGCTATTTTCACGTTAGACACCGCCGCACCTGCGCGGCAAGCGCATCGGGGTCGAGGTCGGCGGTATCCAATACCATGTCCGAGATCGCCCGGTAGAGTTCATCGCGGGTGGCGCGCAGGGCGGCCAGGCGCGCGGCGGGAGAATCGGCCAGCAGCGGGCGACCCTCGGCGTGGGCGGCCAGGCGGGCCAGGATCACCGCATCGGGCGCGTCGAGCCAGATCACCGTTGCCCACCGGCGCAGCAGATCGCGGTTCGCGGGACGCAGGACGGCCCCGCCGCCGGTGGCGACCACCGCCGCCGGGCCGGTGAGCGCCTCGGCCAGGGCGACCGACTCCAGGTCGCGGAAGGCCGCCTCGCCCAACTCGGCGAAGATCGCGGCCACCGGCCGCCCCTGCGCGCCAACGATCATCGCGTCCGTATCGAGCAGGGGCCAGCCGAGCGCCCCGGCCAGCGCCCGCCCCAGCGTCGATTTGCCCGTGCCGCTCAGCCCGACCAGCGCCACCGTGTTCTTCTTCATAGATTACCGATTACCGATTGCCGATTGCCGATTGTAGCATAGGACAGAGCGAGCGCATACGCCCTGGGACGCCGCTGCATGCACAGCGTGATTGCTGCGGTAGACAAGGTTTCAGGTGCCAGGTTTCAGCTTGACCGTCCTGCGATGCGGCGACGCGGCGATGACGCGATCCTATCGCCGCATCGCGTCATCGTTTCGTCGCTGAACGGTCACGTGTGTTTGAACCATGTCATAGCGCGTGTTCTCTGATTACGCCCGACGAGCGACGCTGACCAGCAGCCCGATCAACCCCTCGGCCCGCCCGCGCAGTTCATCGCGCACCGTGCGGAAGGCGGCGAGTCGCTCCTCGGCTCCCGCTGCCACCGGATCGGGGATGCTCCAGTGCAGGCGGTCGCCCACGTCGGGCCAGAGGACGCACTCCTCGCGGGCGATGTCGCAGACCGTGACCACCACATCGGGGACGAGGTTGGCCAGCGCGTCAATGGACTTGGCCTGCTGATGGCCGATATCGATACCGGCCTCAGCCATCACCTGCGTGGCCATTGGGTGCAACTGCGCGGGCTGTGTCCCGCCGCTGCGCACGGTGATCCGCCCGCCGGTGAGGGTGCGCAGCCAGCCCTCGGCGATCTGCGAGCGCGCGCTGTTGGCCCGGCAGAGAAAGACCACCGTACACCTCGGCAGATCCGTCGGCGTGATCGCTGCCGGGATGGCGAGGTCTGCCCCGATCTGGCGATAGCGCGCCGCCAGTTCGCCCAGGTTGACCCCGTAGTAGGTTGCGCGCCCGTCGGCATCGCTGCGGTGCTGCTGCACCAGCCCGGCCTGACGCAGCACCCCCAGGTGGTAGGAGACAAGATTTTGCGGCAGGCCGGTCTGTGTGACTAACTCGCCCACTTGGCGGTCGCTGGCCCGGAGCGCCCGCAGGATCCGCCAGCGTGTCTCGTCGGCAATCAGCTTCAGCCCGGCCAGATCTGCATCCGGCGGTCTGGAAGATATATCATTCTTCATTGTTCTATTCCCGTTGATCGGTATGTCTATCCTAGTGCGCTGCGGTGGCGCTGTCAAGCGAAGCGCTGGTGGTGATTGAGTTTTTCCTTTTGCACCAGCACAGTGTATGTGTGTACTCGCCCTGATCGGCGCGTATGGCCGTCTTGACAAGATCGGCCTTTCTGATATAACATCAATCGAGATTGTTTAAACATATATCAGGAGGCACTGATGCGTATGCGGATCGGGATCAATGGATTCGGGCGGATCGGGCGGCTGGCGCTGCGGGCGGCCTGGGGCTGGCCTGAACTGGAATTCGTCCAGATCAACGAGATCGGCGGCGATGCGGCGACGGCGGCCCACCTGCTGCACTTCGACTCAATCCATGGCCGCTGGGGCCACACGACACACGGCGAGGGCGGGCAGATCTTCGTTGGCACGACGCCGATCCGCTACAGCAGCGTCAAAGACCCCGGCGCAGTGCCATGGGCCGAGGCCGGCGTGGACATCGTGCTGGAGGCCACCGGGAAGTTCCGCACCCCTGAGCAGCTCGACACGTACTTCAAGGCCGGGGTGAAGAAGGTGATTGTGGCCGCGCCAGTCAAGGGCGGCGCGCTGAATGTGGTCATGGGCGTCAATGATAGCTTGTATCAGCCAGAGGAACATCACCTGCTCACTGCCGCATCCTGCACCACCAACTGCCTGGCCCCAGTGGTCAAGGTGATCCACGCAGGCATTGGCATCCGCCACGGGATGATCACCACGATCCACGATATGACCAACACCCAGTCGATCCACGACACACCGCACAAGGATCTGCGCCGGGCACGGGCATCATCGCTCTCACTCATCCCCAGCAGCACCGGCTCGGCCACCGCCATCGGCATGATCTTCCCAGAACTCCAAGGCAAGCTCGATGGCATCGCCGTGCGCGTGCCCATGCTCAACGCCAGCCTGACCGACTGCGTCTTTGAGGTGAACCGACCAACCTGCATCGCTGAGGTGAACGGGCTGCTGAAGGCGGCGGCCGATGGCCCCCTGAGCGGCATCCTGGGCTACGAGGAGCGCCCGCTCGTCTCGGTGGACTTCCGCGACGACCCGCGCTCGGCGATTGTGGACGCGCCCTCGACGATGGTGACCAACGACACGCAGGTGAAGATCTTGGCCTGGTACGATAACGAGTGGGGCTATGCCAACCGCTATGTCGAGCTGGCGCGCAAGGTGGCGCTCAGCCTATGAATGCAAAATGCAAAAGAGCGACGAAGCCAATCCTACTTTTGGCACTACCGCAAACGTCGCCCGGTCAGGCTGAGCGCCCGGCCCGTACACGGGCGGGCGAGGTCGACGACGGCCGCTGAAGCG
>CAISPW010000073.1 GCA_903887465.1 uncultured Oscillochloris sp.
CTGAACGGTCAAGCTGTTCTGAACCATGTCTATTGCGTGAAATACCCAAAGGGGGCGCGACGGTGAAGCCGTCGCGCCCCCTTTGGCTTTGGGTTGAGATTATACGAGCCGCTTGCTCTCGGCGAGCAGTTGGCGCAGCACGTACTGTAGGATGCCGCCGTGGATGTAGTACTGGATCTCCTGGGGCGTGTCGATCCGCACCAGCGCCTTGAACTCGATGGATCCCGCCCGTACGGTCAACTCACGGCCCTCAGCGAAGCCTGCGGCCACTGCGTCGGCCAACCCGACGATGTCGAAGGTTTCGGTGCCGCTCAAGCCCAGGCTCTCGGTGCTCTGGCCGGCCAGGAACTGTAGTGGCAGAATGCCCATACCCACTAGGTTCGAGCGATGAATGCGCTCGAAGCTCTCGGCGATCACCGCCTTGACGCCCTGGAGGTATGGCCCCTTGGCTGCCCAGTCGCGCGAGGAACCGTTGCCGTAGGCGGCACCCGCCAGGATGATCAGTGGGGTGCCGTCGGACTTGTACTTCATGGCCGCGTCATAAAGTGGCAGCACCTCGCCGGTGGGCAGGTAGGGCGCGAAGCCGCCCTCGGTGCCGGGAGCCAGCTTGTTGCGCAGGCGTACGTTGGCGAAGGTGCCGCGCACCATAATCTCGTCGTTGCCACGCCGCGAACCGTAGCTGTTGAAATCCTTGGTCGCAACGCCGCGCTCGATCAGGTACGTGCCAGCAGGTGAACTGGCCTTAATACTGCCCGCCGGACTGATATGATCAGTGGTGATGCTATCACCCAGCACGGCCAGCACGCGAGCGCCCGTAATCTCGGCCACCCGCGCCGGTGGCTCTGCGGCCATCGCGTCAAAGTAGGGCGGACGGCGCACGTAGGTACTCTGAGCTTCCCAGGCGAAGCGATCTCCCTCTGGGATCGCAATACCCTGCCACAGCTCGTCGCCATCAAAGACGGTGGCATAACTGCGCTGGTACATGTCTGACTGGATGGCGGCGCTGATCGTCTCGCGCACCTCATCCTGGCTCGGCCAGATGTCGCGCAGGTACACCGGGTTGCCGTCGCTGTCCTCGCCCAGCGGGTCGCTGGTCAGGTCGATGTCAATCCTCCCGGCCAGGGCGTAGGCCACCACCAGCGGCGGCGACATCAGGTAGTTGGCCTTCACATCCTGCTGAACACGGCCCTCGAAGTTGCGGTTGCCCGACAGCACCGAGGCAGCCACTAGGCCGCCCTGCTCGATCGCCGCGCTAATCTCCATCGGCAACGGACCAGAGTTACCGATGCATGTGGTGCAGCCATAGCCCACTGTGTTGAAGCGCAGTTGGTCGAGGTAGGGCGTCAGGCCGGCCTTGTCGAAGTACTCGGTGACAACTTTCGATCCGGGGGCCAGGCTGGTCTTCACCCAGGGTTTCGTGGTCAACCCCTTCTCAACCGCCTTCTTAGCCAGCAGGCCCGCCGCCAGCATCACCGAGGGATTCGAGGTATTGGTGCAACTGGTGATCGCCGCAATCACCACCGAGCCGTGGTGCAGCGTGTAGTCGGCATCGGCCACCGCTACCGCGCTGGACTCTAGATCGGCGATGGGCGTGGGTGCGCTGGGGTTGAGGATCTGCGGCACCGCGTTCTGGAAAGTCTGCTTCACATTCGGCAGAGCCACACGGCCCTCGGGGCGCTTGGGGCCAGCCACACTCGGCACAACCGTGGAAAGATCCAGCGCCAAGGTGTCGGTGTACTCGGCCTCGGGGGTATTCGCATCGTGGAACAAACCCTGAGCCTGCATATACGCCTCAACCAGCGCCACCCGCTCGGCAGAACGGCCAGAAAACTCCAGGTAGCGCAAGGTCTCAGCGTCCACCGGGAAGATACCGCAGGTCGCGCCGTACTCGGGGGCCATATTCGCAATTGTTGCTCGGTCGGCGAGGGGGAGGGCGGACAAACCCGGCCCGAAGAACTCGACGAACTTGCCGACCACGCCCTTCTTGCGCAGCATCTGGGTCACGGTCAGCACCAGGTCGGTGGCGGTGGCTCCCTCGGGCAGCGCGCCGGTCAGCCTGAAACCGACCACCTGCGGAATGAGCATGGAAACCGGCTGGCCGAGCATCGCCGCCTCAGCCTCAATCCCGCCCACGCCCCAGCCCAACACGCCCAGGCCATTGATCATGGTCGTGTGGCTATCGGTACCAACCAGCGTATCGGGATACGCCTGAACCGGGCCAGTGGCACGCGGGTTCTCGTCCGAGGTGAAGACCACACGGGCCAGGTATTCCAGGTTCACCTGATGCACAATACCGTTGCCGGGAGGCACGACCTTAAAGTTCTGGAAAGCAGTCTGGCCCCAGCGCAGAAAAGCGTAGCGCTCTTGGTTCCGCTCAAACTCCAGGTCAATATTGGCCTGGAGCGCAGTCGCGGAGCCATAGGCATCCACCTGCACCGAATGGTCAATCACCAGTTCGACCGGCTGGAGCGGATTGATCAGGCCGGGGTCGCCGCCCATCGCCGCCATTGCATCGCGCATGGCAGCCAGATCGACCACACAGGGCACGCCGGTGAAGTCCTGGAGGATGACGCGGGCGGGGGTAAAGGCGACCTCTTTATCCGGCTCGGCCTGAGGCTGCCAGTTTGCCAGGGCCAGTACATCCTCGGCGGTGACGGTGCGCCCGTTTTCGGTGCGCAGCAAGTTCTCCAGTAGGATGCGCAGCGAGAAGGGCAGGCGACCAAGGTTGACCCCGCGCGACACTAGGGCGTCTAGGCGGTAAATCTCGTACTCATGATCGCCGACCCGAAGCGTGGATCGTGCGCCAAAGCTGTTGGTCATGTATGTCTCCTATGACATCTATCGGACAGAGTGGGAGTGGGTGTCATCTGCGTGATGCGTGATCCGTGATCCGTACCCAGGCCACGGATTACGCATCACGCATCACGAGTCATCAGCAGCAGTAGCGCCGATTATAGCAAGGGCAGTTACGGCTTGCGGATCTCGATGACGCCCTCCATTCCCGTGTGGCCGGGGAGCGAGCAGTAGAAGCGGAAGCTGCCGGCGACATTCGCCGGGAAGGCCAGCACGGCCTCGACACCAGCATTCGCGGAGATTGTGCGGTCGCCAGCGGGCAGCTGAAAGGTCAGGCTGTGGGCGAGCTTGCCCTTGTTGCTCAGAGTCACGAAAACCTGCTCGCCCACCACGGCCTCAACCTTGTCGGGCGTGAAACGCATCTCGGTGGCCTCGATAGTGAAGCTGCGCTCGTGCAGCGGCGGGCCGCAGCTGCTCAAGAGCGCCAGCAGGGCGATACAGGCGAAGGGCCAGAGCCAACGCATACAGCCTCCCGACTAGCTCAAAGGGTGATACACGCAGTATAAGGCACAACGTCAGCCGCCGTTTTTGTGCTACGATCCCAAGGCTATTGCATCAGGGGGATGAGGGTTGTCTGGCGATCAACCGACGTTGACCAGCCCTGGGATCCATCCCAATTGTGTTAGGAGAATGACTCACATGCACGAGGCAGGCGTCGGCGTCACCCTGTTCTACATTGCGGTCGTGCTGCTGGCGGCGAGGCTGTCGAGTCTGGTGGAGCGCTTCGGCCAGCCCGCCGTCATCGGCGAGATGCTGATCGGCGTGGTGCTGGGCAACTTGGCGCTCGCGGGGCTGCCGTTCTTCGAGCCAATCAAGCAGAGCGGGGTAATCACGTTTCTTGCCGACCTGGGCGTGGTCATCCTGCTCTTCCAGGTTGGCCTTGAGTCGAACATCAGGGACATGCGCAAGGTGGGCATGTCGGCCTTTCTGGTGGCCTGCGTAGGGGTGGTGCTGCCGATGGTGTTCGTCACCTATGTGATCGGGCCGCTGCTGCTGCCCGATCTCAGCGCCAACGCGCACCTGTTCCTGGGGGCCATCCTGACCGCCACCTCGATCGGGATCACCGCGCGCGTGTTCCGCGACCTTGGCGTACTCCAGATGCGCGAGGCTCAGATCGTACTCGGCGCGGCGGTGATCGACGACGTACTCGGCCTAATCATCCTGGCCGTGGTCTCGGCAATCGTGACGGTCGGCACCGTGAGCGCGGGGGATGTCTTGCGCATTGTGGGGACGGCCCTGGCCTTCCTGGTGAGCGCCGTCGTGATCGGCCAGGTCTTCGCGGGGCTGCTGGGCCGCATGTTTGCGCGGGTGAATACGGGGCAGGGCATGAAGCTGACGATGGCCCTATCGATCTGTCTGATCAGCGCCTACCTGGCCGAATTGGTTGGCCTCGCACCGATCGTGGGCGCGTTTGCGGCCGGGTTGGTGCTTGACTCGGTACACTTCCACCCCTTCGCGCGCCCGCGCTTCGTGCAGGATGTCCAGGCTACCACGGCCCGCATCGAACCGCAGGCCAAAGCGGCGGTAGACGAGATCCTTGATCGCTACACCGACCGGCACATCGAGGATCTGATCGAGCCGCTGGGTGCGGTGATGGCCCCGATCTTCTTCGTGCTGACCGGGATGAACGTCGCGCTGTCCAGCCTGCTCGACCCGACGTTCCTACTGACGGCCCTGGGGATCACCGTGGTCGCCCTGATCAGCAAGATCGCCGCCGGGTTTGTTGCCGGCAACGTGAACAAGTGGGTAGTCGGCTGGGGCATGGTGCCGCGCGGCGAGGTCGGTCTGATCTTCGCAGCCACCGGCCTGGGCTTGGGGGTGATCGATCAGAGGATCTTCTCAATGATCGTGATCGTGATCATGCTGACGACGCTGCTCACCCCGCCGATCCTGGCGGTTGTGGTGCGGCGGGGTGAGCGTCGGGGGATGGCAGTTGAGGCAGCGTCAGCCAAGGCGTAGCCGTAAGGGCGCTACGGTACTGCGCTGCTGCGCCTTTAGCCCTCACCTGGCAACGCCTCGGCGGGGGCAAGCTCGGGCGGCAGGATGCGGCGGTGGTTCACCACCATCGCCACGGCGCAGGCCGCGATCAGCACCAGGCTGATTAGTTGGGCCACCCGGATCGAACCAGTGCAGTCCCCACCGACACCGTTGAGGCAGAGGCTATCGGTGCGCAGCCCCTCGATCCAGTAGCGCCCGACCGAATAGATCCCCCCGTAGAGGAAGAGGACGTCGCCGGGGCGCAGCCAGCGCCGCTCGGTGGGAACACCCTGGCCGAAGCGCCGGTCGGCCCAGAGCAGTAGCGCCCCGCCGGTAATATTCCACAGCGACTCGTAGAGGAAGGTGGCGTGGAAGAGCGTGCTTGCCGGATACGCCTGCATATCGCCGTAGGGCGGCAGGCGTCGGTCGGCGTCGATACGCACACCGAAGGGTAGGCTGGTGGGGCGACCATAGGCCTCCTGGTTAAAGAAGTTGCCCCAGCGTCCGATGCCCTGGGCGATCAGGAAGCCCGGCGCAATCATATCGACCCACTCCCAGAAGCGCAGCCTGGCGTAGCGTGTGTAGATCACCGCCGAGAGGATCGCGCCGATCAGCGAGCCGTGTACGGCTAGGCCGCCGGTGGTCAGGTTCAGGGCGCTGATTGGGTTGCCGGCGAAGCGATCCCACTCAAAGGCCACATAGTAGATCCGGGCACCGGCGATACCCATGATCAGGCCGAGCATGAGCTGGTTCCAGATATGGTCGGGGTCGATGCCGCGCGGGGCCGCTCGGCGCGCAGCCAACCAGGCGGCGAACATCGCACCCGACATAATGATTGCGCCGTACCAGCGCACGGCGATTGGCAGGCCAAAGAGATCAATCTGGAATAGAAACGGGCTAAAGGGTGGGTAGAGGGCCATAGGTATCCCCTGTAGGGGCGAAGCATTCGACCTTGTCGCTACACGACAAGGTCGAATGCTTTGCCCCTACCATGTCGTCATAATGTTTTCGCATATTCAACCGCGTTGCGGAAGATCGCCAGCCCATCGCCGACATCGCGCCAGGGTTCGCGGGTCCAGCGGGGATGCTGCTGGGGCCGGATGGCGTTTTCGGGGTGGGGCATCAGGCCGAGGACGTTGCCCTGGGCGTTGCAGATCCCGGCGATATCGCCCGCCGACCCGTTGGGGTTGGCCGGGTAGGCGGGCGAGCCGCCGTCATCGGCCACGTAGCGCAGGGCCACCTGGCCAGCGGCCCGCAGGTCGGCGAGGGTGCCAGCGTCGGCCAGGGCGACGCGGCCCTCACCGTGGGCCACGGGCACCTCGATCATGCACTCGATGCCACGGGTGAAGATACAGCGGCTCTGCGGGTCAGCTTGGAGGCGCACCCAGCGGCACTCGAAGCGGCCCGAGCGGTTATCGGTGAGCGTGAAGGTGGGCGGGCCAGCGTTGCCCGGCAGGACACCGGCCTTCACAAGCACCTGGAATCCGTTGCAGATGCCGATCACCGGGCGGCCATCGGCCACAAAGTCGCGCAACTGGTCGCCGAGACGGTGGGCCAGATCGACGGCGAGCAGCTTGCCGGCGCCTAGATCGTCGCCGTAGGAAAATCCGCCGGGAATGATCAGCATCGCGTAGTCGCGCAGCCGCACGGTGCCGTCGGCGATCCGGTTGACGTGGACGCGCTCGGCGCTGGCACCGGCCAGTTCGCAGGCCATGGCGGCATCGCCGTCACGGTTAATGCCGGGCGCACGGAGGATCAGGACGTTGGGTGTCATAGTGGTGTTCTAGGTATTACGTATATCGGAGGGCCGAAGCATTGACCCGACCGCAAAAGCGGCCGGGCCAATGCTTCGCTATCTACGACCACCGAAACTCGATCTCGACCTCGCCGATCTTAATCCGGTCGCCCTGGGTGAGGCGCTGGGGCACGCGGGGGACGATCAGGTTGGCGTTAAGCATGGTGCCATTGGTACTGCCCAGGTCGGTGAGGGTGTAGAAGTCGCCGTCGCGCTGGATGGTGGCGTGGTGGCGCGACGCGATGCCGCGATCATACTCGGCCAGATCAAGCTCGGGGTAGTGATTCTGACGCGGGTCGCGCCGACCGATCCGCACGGGGAGCCGGTCGATCGACAGCTCCCAGCTGCGGTGGGGCGAGGTGATCACCAGACGTGGCTTAGGCGGCTCGGCCAGGGGCGCACCGCAGCCAGCGCAGAAGCGCGCACGCCCTTTGTTCACGCGGCCGCAGCGCACGCATGGCGTGCCATCCTCGGCGGGCGGGGGCGGGGCGGGCTTCACTGGCGGGGCGGGCTTCACCGGCGGGGCGGGCTTCACCGGCGAAGACGTAGGTCCGGCGGCGGGGACAGGCGCGCTGGCAGATGGATCGACATAGGGCGAGTCGAAGCAACGTAGGAGCGCCTGCTCCATTTCGGCGCAGCTCGCAAAGCGCTGCTCACGCTGGAGGTTCATCGACTTGATGATCACCGCCTCGGCGCGCGCAGTGACCGAGGGATTGAGCTTACTGATTGATCCGGGCTGCGGCGTCTGGAGGGGCACCGGCGGCAGGTTGGTAAGCAGGTGCATCAGCGTGGCACCGAGGGCGTACACATCGCTGCTGGCGTCCGTCTGGCCCTTACCATACTGCTCAGGCGGGGCATAGCCAGCCGAGCCCATGGCGATCGTGTCCTTCGCCTTGCCCTTCTTGTGGGTGCGGGCAACGCCAAAGTCGATCAACTTAAGCACCCCGGCGGGCGTGAGCATAATATTCGAAGGCTTCAGGTCGCGGTAGATGATCGGCGGGTTGCGGCTGTGGAGGTAGTGGAGTACCCGACAGAGCTGGACGCCATAGCCGAGTACCTGCTGCTCAAGCATCGGGGCGTTCGTCTCACGGGCACGATCCTCCAGCGTCTTCCCGGGGACATATTCCATCACCAGGGTCGGTCGGCCATCGTGATCGAAGAGGTCGGCCACCACGGGCAAGTTGGGGAAAGACAAGGAGCGCAGGAGTGCGGCCTCCTGGAGGAAGAGCCGACGATTGTCCGCCTGCTCCTCAGCGCTGAGTTCACCCTGGGCGCGCATCTCCTTGAGCGCCCATACAGTGGCGTCACTGGCGCGCTGCACACGGTAGACGGTGCCCATCCCGCCGCGACCGATCAGGTTGAGTACCGTGTAGGTATCGACCGCGCCGCGCACAATCATGTTGGGGGTCAGCAGATCCTGTCCGATCACCATAGCGTCCCACTCTATCGCCAGTCCGCCGCTTGAGATTATACCACGGCAGGTTGCGAAAAGTTGCGCGGGCGGCAAGGTTGACGCTATGCCCCGACTCTGCTATAATCCCACACACTGCGCCGGAGTGGCGGAATGGCAGACGCGGCGGTCTCAAAAACCGCTGAGGGCAACCTCGTGTGGGTTCGAGTCCCACCTTCGGCACCATTCGTTTCATCGTCCGGCAGTGGCAAACGTGTCGGGGCGTGGCTCAGCCTGGTAGAGCGCCGCGTTCGGGTCGCGGAGGCCGGAGGTTCGAATCCTCTCGCCCCGACCAAATGTACCGAAAGGCGTTCACGAAAAGTGAACGCCTTTCGGTTTTCTGCGACATGACCACCCCTCTAAACCCGGTAGATGATCCCAATATCTTCGCCAAAAAGTTAAGGCCGAGATAGGCGGTTTCCTGAAGCGAAATCCATTCTCAAGCGCCAAAAAATAATAGGTACCCTTCTCGGTGTGAATTTGGAGGTAAATTCACCATATTATGACGATCTTTATTTTATTCGATTTTTGACAGACTCACCGCCCAAAAAAGGAGCAAAAAGCAAGGTTTGGGGCGCAGCATTAGGGACGTGGCCCAACCCTGAGCCATGCGCCGATGTAATGGCGATAGGGTATACTACAGGTATAGATGGTGGTGCCTAAGCTACATAGGGCGGGAGCAGGGGCTTCCTCCACGCCGAGAAGCGAGAGCCCAAGATGACCTATCGCCTCATCGTTGTGACCGCCGAAAATGAGATTCTGCGCGCCTTACCCGCCGCCCTTGGCGCTACGGTGAGCGTGCAGATCTTTGAGTCCGCCAATGATGCGCTCTGGGAGATGCGGGTGAATCCGCCGGATGCCGTAATTGCCGAGGTTGACCTGCCTGGCATGACGGGCCTGGAGTTGGCAGAAATTATTCCAAACTTCGAAATCCAGACGAATGTGTTGCTCTATAGCGCAAGCTTGAACGACACGGCCTGCAAGCGGGCCGAGGCTCTGGGCGTCTATCAGTTTCTCCACGGGCCAAGTGCGGCGGACAACGTGCATACGGCGATCCGGTCGGCACTCCACGCTGCACATGAGGCCACCGCAGCAGCGGCCGCCACCGCCGCTGCGGCCGCCGCCGCTGCGGCCGCCGCACCGGTGCCCGAGCCCACGCCCGCACCCGAGGTGAGGCCACGGCGCGTGGGCCTGCGCACGGTCTCTGCCGCCCCCCCCGCCGCCAGAGCCAACAGCCCCGCCGCTGATCCGAAGGCGGAGCGGCACGATTTCACCCCTGCGCGGGTGGTATTGCCCTCGGCGCGTGAGCGTGAGCAGGCTCCGCCGCCCGCGCCTGCGCCCGTGCCCCCGCCGCCCCCGCAACCCGCCCGCGTCGTGCTGCCCTCAGCGCGCGAGCGCGAGCAGGCGGCGGCGGCCCCGCCGCCCCCGCCGCAACGCGGCGGCCTCGCATCGCGTACGAAGGCTGCGGCCGGACGCAAGCCCGAGCCCAAGCCTGAGCCTATACCGATGCACGATATCCCCGGCAGGCGCAGCTCCAGCACGATGATCGTCACCACTGAGAATATTAACGCCGTACGTAAGATCATGAGCCAGATCGCCCAGGAACTCGGTGCCCAGAGTGTGATGCTTACCGACCGCGCCGGTATGGTACTTGTCGATGTGGGTTCGACCGACAATCTGCCCATGATGATCATCCTGCCGCTCCTTTCCACCAGCTTCTCCACCGCAGGCGAGGTCGCTCGTCAGTTGCACGAGGAGGACGCCCTCACCGTGTATATCCACGACGGTCTGCACTACGACCTCTACTGTTTCGATGTCGCGCACCGCTTTTTGTTGGTACTGGTGTTTAACAAGAAGGTCGCCAGTTCAAAGATCGGCGCAGTCTGGGTGAATGCCAAGCGGGCCATCCGTGAATTGCGAGACAATCTCTCGGATGCATAATGTGTTTGCGCACCATAAAGAGCTATGGTATACTCCGGGCAATTTCCAGCCGGGTGGTCATAGAAGTATCAACTGCTCACCTCAGAACAATGGCGAACAGTTGACATTTTTTTGCCCTCTATGGTAAAATGTTTGTGAAAGAGTTCTCAATTACATAGGGAGAGGGGATCGCCACGATGCGAAATCGGATCCTCACCGTCTTGGGAATCCTGGCGGTGATTGGTGCCATCATGTACTTCCTGGGCATTCGGATGACCAAGGACGACCTACACATCTCGGCTGCCGCAGAGCCCCTCCTCTGCATTGCTGGCAAACTTGCAGATTCGGGTGAAACCTGTGCCACGGGAGTGCCGTTCACCAACGCGGTGCTGATGACGATTTTGGTAGATGTGATTCTTGTCGGAATCGCCTTCGGTGTTGGTCAGCGATTGCAGGCAGTGCCGCGCGGCTTCCAGAACATCATCGAGTTCCTGATCGAATTCTTCTACGACTTCGCACGAGGAGTTGACAAGAAGAATGTTGGCAAATTCTTCGCCCTCCCGATGACCATCCTCTTCTTTTTCCTCTTCGGTAACATGCTGGCGCTGGTACCTGGTGTGGGCAGTATTGGGATGTGTCGGGCTGAAGCTCCTGTGGCCGCCACAGAGGCGGGGGCTACGGCAGCCACAGAGAAAGCAGCGCCACCCGCAACTCCCCTCCTCGTCCAGCGCTTCCCGGCCTACTGTGGTGGTAAGGGCTGGTTGTTTATCCCCTACCTACGTGCCCCTGCGGCTGACCTCAACGTCACCTTTGCCTTCGCCCTGGTAGCGGTGTTCATGGTCGAGTTCTGGGGCTTTCAGGCGCTCGGGATCGGCTACCTCGGAAAATTCTTCATCAACCCTTTCGGTAAACAAGGCGCGATTATGACCTTCGTAGGTATCCTCGAGTTATTCTCGGAGATCATGCGTATCGTCGCGTTCGCCTTTCGTATCTTTGGCAACATCTTTGGTGGCGAGGTGGTGCTGGCCGTTATGGCCTTCCTGTTCGCCTATTTGTTGCCCGTCCCCTTCTATGGCCTTGAGGTGTTCGTCGCCTTCATTCAGGCAGTAATCTTCGCCGTACTCACCGTCGTCTTTGCGGGGCTGGCGGTGCAGGGCCATGGTGGTGATGAGGATCACGGCCATACCACGAATGAGGCGGTAGCCCACTAGGATGTTCGTCGGAACAGGACTTGTCTGCTGATGATAGCGCGTTGTTAGGAGGACTCAGGTAATGAGTGACCATGCGGCACAGCTTATTGGAATGGCACTGGCGATTGGTATCGGCGCCGTTGGCCCGGGTGCGGGCATCGGAGTGATCTTCGGGGCCGCGATTGAGGCGATGGGACGGAACCCTGAGGCTGAGGGTTTGGTGCGAACCTACATGTTCCTTGGCTTCGCACTGACGGAAGCGCTGTTCATCTTCGGCCTGGTGTTCGGTCTGCTGATCGGCTTCGGTATCCTCTAATTCATCCATCAGGCCCCTCTCGTCACCAGATATCTGGGTGTCGATGGGCGAAATGAGGAGTAGATTGTGGAAAAGCTGGGCATCAATTGGGGCTTGCTGATAGCGCAGCTCTTCAATGTGATCTTCCTGGTCTGGCTGCTTGGTCAGTTTCTCTACAAGCCGATCCTGAACATGCTGAGTGAGCGTACTCGGCGTGTGCAGGATAGCCTGAGCGCGGCGGATCAAGTGAAGCAGCAGCTTGCGAACGCGAAGAAGGACTATGAGGCCGAGCTGATCAAGGCGCGCCAAGAGGCGGCGAAGATCGTGACCCAGGCCCAGGATCGGGCGAAGTCGCAGGAGGCTGAGATCATCGCTCAGGCTCGCCGCGAGGCCGACCGCATCCGTGACGAGGCCCGCACCACCGCTTCTCAGGAGCGCGACACCCTGCTGAGCGATGCGAAGGGTAAGATTGCCGAACTGGTGACGCTGACGGCGACGCGCGTGCTTGGCGCTGAACTCCAGGCCAAGGGCCACGAGAAGCTGATCGCCGAGTCGCTGGCCGCCCTGGATCGCCGGAACTAGAGGGCGTTGCCCAATCCGTAGGCTGTGGGAGGAGTCGTACGACTCCCCCCCACCGCTGGCGACCGTTGGGAATCCCTAAAGATGGATAACGATTATGGCAACCACAGTTGATGCCAAGGCGATTGCAGGGGCGCTCTACGAGTCGCTCATCGGCACGGCGCTGGAGCAGCTTCAGACCGCAGCCACAAAGCTCTCAGGGGCAGGCAGCGGCGATCTCGCCCAGCGCATCGACGCGGCCCTTCCTCCCGGCGCCCTGCCGCAGGTACGGAATTTCTTGCTCGGCCTGGCCAGCGAGGGGCTGATCGATCAGGTAGGACATGTGGCCCAGGCGTTTGGCAGCCTTACCGCTGGCACATCTGCCCAGGCGCTTGACGCCCTGATCACCAGCGCGGTCGCCCTCGAACCCGCCCAGCAGGAGTCGGTCGTCGCCGATCTGCGCAAGCGCTACGGCGACCTGAAGGCCACCTTCGCGGTGGACACTTCGCTCATTGGCGGCCTGGTCATCCGCATCGGTGACCGGGTTCTCGATAATAGCCTGCGCACGCGCCTCAGCGCTATCCAGCGTAATATGCTCACCAGCTAAGATCCTATCCGAACAAACCGGATAGGGTGGGGTTTTTGGGGAGGGTAAGCTCTCCCCTACCCCTCCCCGAACATATGCGGAGCACTCACCATGACGATTACTGATGACCTTATCTCCCGGCTTAAGGCCGGGATTACTGCTGGAGTAGACCTGAAGCCGCGCCAGGTGAACGTGGGAACCGTCGCCTCAGTCGGCGACGGCGTCGCGCGTATCGAGGGCCTGGATCGGGTGATGGCCGCCGAGTTGCTGGAGTTCCCGGTGAAAACGGGCCGCAGCGAGGCGATCTTCGGGATCGCCCTGAACCTCAACCGGAATGATGTCGCCGCGATTGTCCTCGGCGAGTCCGAGTCGATCGCCGAGGGCGACCAGGTGAACTCGACCGGCCAGGTGATCTCGGTGCCGGTAGGCCAGAGCTTGCTCGGCCGGGTGCTCAACGCCCTCGGCCAGCCGGTAGACGGCAAGGGGCCGATCAACACCGAGAGGCAGCGCCCAATTGAGCGCATCGCCCCCGGCGTGATCACCCGCAAGTCGGTGGACACCCCAGTGCAGACGGGCATCGTCGCGATCGACGCGCTCATCCCGATTGGCCGAGGCCAGCGCGAGCTGATCATCGGCGACCGCCAGACCGGCAAGACCGCTGTGGCGATCGATGCCATCCTGAACCAAAAGGGTCAGGGGATGGTCTGTATCTATGTGGCCATCGGCCAGCGCCGCGCGCAGATCGCCCAGGTGGTGGGCGCGTTTGAGCGGTATGGTGCCCTCGACTATACCATTGTCGTCGCGGCCTCGGCCTCTGAGTCGGCCGCGCTCCAATATATCGCTCCCTACGCCGGCTGCGCGATGGGTGAGGAAGTTATGGAGAACGGCGTCATGGTTGACGGCAAGCTCGTCAAGGACGCCCTGATCGTCTATGACGACCTCAGCAAGCACGCCGTGGCCTACCGCCAGGTGTCGCTGCTGCTGCGCCGCCCCCCTGGTCGCGAAGCGTACCCCGGCGATGTGTTCTACCTGCACTCGCGCCTGCTGGAGCGCGCCGCCCGTCTCAATCAGGAGAACGGTGGCGGATCACTTACCGCGCTGCCGGTGATTGAGACTCAGGCTAACGACGTATCGGCCTACATCCCCACCAACGTGATCTCGATCACCGACGGCCAGATCTATCTGGAGGCCGACCTGTTCAACGCCGGCCAGCGTCCGGCCCTGAACGTCGGCGTCTCGGTCTCGCGCGTGGGCAGCTCGGCCCAGACCCGGGCGATGCGTACGGTGGCCGGCAAGCTGAAGGGTGAGTTGGCTCAGTTCCGCGACCTGGCCGCCTTCGCCCAGTTCGCCTCTGATCTGGACGCCACGACCAAGGCGCAGATCGAGCGCGGGCAGCGCCTCCAGGAGCTGCTCAAGCAGCTACAGTACAATCCGCTGCCGGTGGCCGACCAGGTAGCCATGCTCTACGCGGCGAACAATAACTACCTCGATGACGTGCCGGTCGCCCAGATCACCCGGTGGCGCGATGATTTCCTGGCCTTCCTGAAGACGGCGCACCCCGAGGTGCGCAAGCTGATCGATGACAACAAGCTGGATCGTAAGTTCCCCAGTGATGAAGTCAAGAAGGCGCTCGAGTCGTCGATCAAAGAGTTCAAGACCACGAGCAACTACAGTTAATGCTGAATGGTGAATGCTGAGTGGTGAATGCCCGACACGCACCATATCAGCATTCACCATTCAACATTCGCACGGAGTGCGATATGGCGAGCAGCCGAGAGATTAAGCGGCGCATCCGTTCGGTAAAAAATGTAGCCCAGATCACCCGCGCAATGGAGATGGTCGCGGCCTCAAAGATGCGCCGCGCCCAGCGCAACGTGATCGCGGCGCGCCCATACGCGGATCGTATGCGCGACCTGATCGGCGAGTTGACCGTGCGCGCGGTGGGCGGGGCGCGGAAGGGTTCGCTCCTTGAGCAGCGCGAACATGTGCGACACGTCGGGCTGATCATCGTGACGCCTGATCGCGGCCTGTGTGGCAGCCTGATTGCCAACGTGCTGCGGCGATCCACGCGATTCATCCTCGACCAGCGCGCCCAAGGCCGCGAGGTTGATGTCTTTGTCTACGGTAAAAAGGGGCGCGACTTCATCAACCGCACGGGCTACACGCTCGCAGGGCAGATGATGAAGGTTGGCGATGCGCCTAAAATTGAGGATATCCTCGGCGTGGTGATCGGTGCCGTCAAAGGCTTTGAGTCGGGGCGCTACGACGAACTTTATATGGTCTATAGCGAGTTTGTCAACACCCTGGTGCAGCGGGCGGCGCTCAAGCAACTCGCGCCGGTGGAGGCCACAGAGCCGACCAGCAAAGGCCGCTCGGACTTCACCTACGAGCCGAGCCAGGAAGAGGTACTCCAGGAGATCCTGCCGCGCTACGTGGAGTCGCAGATCTACCAGGCCATTCTGGAGTCGATCGCGAGCTTCTACTCGGCGCAGATGGTGGCGATGCGCAATGCCACCAAGAGCGCAAAGGATCTGGTGAAGGATCTGACCCTCACCTTTAATAAGGCCCGCCAAGCCGCGATCACCAAAGAGGTCAGCGAGATCGCGTCCGGCGCGGCCGCCCTCGCAGAGTAGCAGCCAACCGGGGCGGCGGCTGCCCCCCGACGGAGGATAAGACATGTCGCACGGAAAAGGGACGATCGTCGAGATTATCGGCGTGGTGATCACTGCCAAGTTCCCCCTTGGCCAGGTTCCAGAGATCTATAACGCGCTGGAGATTCCGCTAGACGGCGGCAAGCGCCTGGTCTGCGAGGTACAGCAGCAGCTTGGCAATGGCTATGTGAAGGCGGTGGCCATGGGCACCACCGATGGCCTGCGCCGTGGCCTCGATGTGCTCGACGCCGGACGCGCAATCTCGGTGCCGGTTGGCCCGGCCACGCTGGGGCGTGTGTTTAGCGTACTCGGCGACCCGATCGACGGCGAGGGCGTGATCCCCGCGTCGGTTGAGCGCCGACCGATCCATCGCGCGCCGCCCTCGTTTGAGGAGCAGAGTACCGAGGCCCAGGTTTTCGAGACCGGGATTAAGGTGATCGACCTGGTCGCCCCCTTCACCCGTGGGGGGAAGACCGCCATCTTCGGCGGCGCCGGCGTGGGCAAGACGGTGGTGATCCAGGAGTTGATCGCCAACATCGCCAAGGAGCAGTCGGGCTTCTCGGTTTTCGCCGGCGTGGGCGAGCGCTCGCGCGAGGGCAACGACCTGATCGCCGAGATGAAAGAGGCTCAGATCGACGAGAAGACCACCGTCTTCGACAAGACCGTGATGGTCTTCGGCCAGATGAACGAGCCGCCTGGTGCGCGCCTGCGCGTGGGGCTAACGGCCCTGACCATGGCGGAGTACTTCCGCGACGAGGGCCGCGACATCCTGCTCTTCGTCGATAACATCTTCCGTTTCGTGCAGGCTGGCTCTGAGGTCTCCTCGCTGCTGGGCCGCATGCCCTCGCAGGTGGGCTACCAGCCGACCCTGGGCACCGAGATGGGCGAGCTTCAGGAGCGGATCACCTCGACGAAGCGCGGATCGATCACCTCGATGCAGGCCGTGTATGTGCCCGCCGACGACTACACCGACCCGGCCCCGGCCACGGTGTTTGCCCACCTCGACGCGACGATCTCGCTCGAGCGCGGTATCGCCGAGCGCGCGATCTTCCCGGCGGTGGATCCGCTGGCCTCCACCTCGCGCATCCTCGACCCGAACATCGTGGGTGAGGAGCACTACCGAGTGGCCCAGGACGTGAAGCGCGTGCTCCAGCGCTACCGCGACCTGAAGGACATTATCGCCATCCTGGGCATGGAGGAACTGGGCGACGATGACAAGCTGACGGTGTCGCGCGCGCGCAAGATCGAACTGTTCTTCTCGCAGCCCTTCACGGTGGCCCAGCAGTTCACCGGTCGTCCCGGCAAGTATGTGCCGGTGGCCGACACGGTGAAGAGCTTCGCCCGTGTGCTTCTAGGCGACGGCGACCACATCCCCGAGAGCTTCTTCTACATGCAGGGCGGCTTCGACGAGGTGCTGGCGGCATACGACGCGGCACAGAAGTAATTGTAGGGGCGAAGCGTTTGTGTCTGTCGTAAAGCGACAGACACAAATGCTTCGCCCCTACCGGATGACACACATATGCCGATGCATCTTGAGATCGTCACCGCCGAGCGGGTTGTCTTTTCAGAGGATGTCGATCAAGTTAATGCGCCGACCCGCGATGGCCGGGTGGGTATCCTGCCACGACACGAGCCGCTGATGACCATCCTTCAGGCCGGCGAACTCACCATCATCAAAGATGGCGAGCGGATACCCTTTGCGCTCTCGGGTGGGTTTATGGAGGTGCTGTCGAGCCGGGTGACCATCTTGGCCGACACGGTCGAGCGGGCCGACGAGATCGATGAGGCCCGCGCCCTGCGGTCACGTGTGGCGGCGGAGGAACGCCTGAAGAGCGCTCAGACCGACCGCGATATGGCCATGGCTGAGGCGAAGCTACGCAAAGAACTCGTACGTCTGCGCGTCGTCCAGATGAAGAATATTCGCCGTCTGTAGGGGCGAAGCATGGCGACCCTCAATGTCAAGCACAATTGAAACGCTTGACACTGGGGCGGTGGGCGGGGCTGAACGGCCCTGGGCGGGGCTGAACGGCCCCGCCCACCGCCAAAAAACGCAGATGGCGCGAGCCCGTTACGGTTCGCCCCGATAGACTTCGACCGGGCAGCGATCCGCAAGGGCTTGATGCGGGCACTCGGTGTTGAAGAACTGGAAGTACTGGGCAATGTCCTGCCGCGCCTCGCGCGGACTGCCGGTGACCGCGACAGTTGCGCCCGCTGGTACGCCCACTACGCCTGCGGCGCACACCCGAACCTAACCCAGCTTGATCCTCATCCGCGCCTTCGCGCCTTCGCGTTCGTGTCTTCCGCCCCGTTTCGCGCTGATCGCGATCCAAACCTCCGTTTCGCGCTGATCGCGATCCAAACCTCCGTTTCGCGCTGATCGCGATCCAAACCCTCGTTTCGCGCTGATCGCGATCCAAACCCCCGTTTCGCGCTGATCGCGATCCAAACCCCCGTTTCGCGCTGATCGCGATCCAAACCCCCGTTTCACGCCGATCGCGATCCAAACCCCCGTTTTACGCCGATCGCGGTTCAAGCGCGCCCCTGTGCTACAATACCGGCCATCAGGTTATCGCTGTTAGGGAGTCCCCATGTCTGCGTACCTCGTAACGATCGGACTAGAGATCCACGCGCATATCAAGACAGCCTCAAAGATGTTCGACGGCTGCCCGGCCGACTACGCGGGCGCCGCGCCGAACAGCTACGTCTCGGCGGTAAGCCTGGGGCTGCCGGGGACGCTGCCGGTACTCAATGCGCGCGCCGTCGAGCTGGCCGCATGTGCGGGCATGGCGATCAACTGTCATGTCAACCCGCGCTGCGTGTTCAGCCGCAAGTCGTACCCCTACCCCGACCTGCCGAAAGGCTTCCAGATCACGCAGTACGACGAGCCGCTCTGCAGTGATGGCTGGATCGAGGTCCATACGGGGGCCGGGGAGACGCGACGGGTTGGCATTGAGCGGCTGCACATTGAGGAGGACACCGGGCGGCTGCTGCACGCCGGGGACGATGACTCCTCACTGATCGACTACAACCGCAGCGGCACCCCGCTGATGGAGATCGTCAGTCGGCCCGACATCGCCACGCCCGAGGAGGCTCGGCTCTTCTTCGAGCAGATCCGCCAGGTGCTGGTCTGGATCGGGGCGAGCAGCGGCAACCTGGACGAAGGTGCCTTGCGCTGCGACGCCAACGTGAGCGTGCGCCCGGTGGGCCAGGCGGACTACGGGGCCAAGGTCGAGATCAAGAACATCAACTCGTTCCGCTTCGTGGAGCGGGCGCTGGCCTACGAGATCCAGCGCCAGAGCGAGATTCTCGACTCAGGGGGCGCGGTGACGCAGGAGACGCGGGGCTGGCGCGAGGATCTGGGGCGAACGGAGGGCCAGCGATCCAAAGAGTTTGCCCACGACTACCGCTATTTCCCCGAGCCGGACATCCCGCCGCTCGAGTTGAGCGCGGACTGGATCGCTGAGCGGCGGGCCGAGTTGCCCGAACTGCCGGACGCCCGGCGGGCGCGGCTCGCCGCCGAGTACGGCCTGAATCCGCAGGACGCCGAGATGCTGACGCTGGAGCGACCGGTGGCTGACTACTTCGAGTCGGCGGTGGCGGCGGCGGTGGCGGCGGGCGGCAGCGCCAAAGAGGTGGCCAACTGGGTGCTGAACGAGGGCTTCCGCCTGCTGAAAGATCGCGGCGAGTCGGCCCCGGCCCTGGCCACACACATGCCGGTGGCACATATCGCCGGCCTGATCGGGCTGGTGGCCCGAGGCGAGATCACCCGTGGGGTGGCCAAGCAGCTCTTCGAGGAGAGCTTTGACAGCGGGGCCGACCCGGCGCGGCTGGTGGCGGAGCGCGGCCTGACCCAGATCGGCGACAGCGACGCGCTGCGGGCGGCGGTGCGCGCGGCCCTGGCCGACGAGAAGGCGGCCAAGGCCATCGCCGAGTACCGGGGCGGCAAAGTCACGGCGGCGCAATTCCTGGTAGGCATGGTGATGCGGGCCACCAAGGGCCAGGCGAACGCGCAGGTGGTGCGCAGCCTGCTTGAGGACGAACTGGCGAAGTAGCCTATCTACATGGATGGGGGAGTCGAAGCGAGGGAACCCCTCGCTTCAACGTTCCCATTTTAAACAATGATACGGACAGACGACAGCTCGCCCGGCCCGCTGGAACTGATGGAGTCGGCGCGAGAGAAGTACACCCTGGCCATGGGGCGGCTGCGGCACAGCCCGCCCGAGCTGGTCTTGCTGAGCCTGCACGGCAGCCTGGAGGACGCCCTGCGCAGCCACGCCCTGCGCAAGCATCTGCCCGCCGCCACGGCACCATTCCCGCAACTGCTCGACGCGCTGACCACCGACCGGCATTCACCCCTGAGCGCGGGCGAGGCCGAGGGCATCCGCCGTATGCACCGGCTGCGAGCGCGAGTGGCGCACGGCGAGCATATTGCCGTGACCGCCACGACGATCGACGCCTACCACCGGCTGGCGGCCCGACTGCTGCCGCGCTACGGCGTGATGGTCGTGGGGCCAGAGGACGAGGGCGAGACGGCGGATCTGCCCCCGCGTCGGCCCGACGATGTGGAGGCCATCCCGCCCCGGCACAGCCCGGAGCGAGGGAGAACCACCACCCGGCTGAGTCCGCCGCCGCGCGAGCGCAGCGTCTACCCTGACGACGAGCCGGCCCGCTACTCGGCGCGGCCGCGCCGGGCCGTGGCGGAACGTGATATGCCCGGCGCGGCTGTGGGACGGGTCGAGGTACTGGCGGATCGCTGGCGGCGCTCGCAGGTGTGGGTGCTGCCGATGCTAATCATCGTCAGCATCTTTTTGATCGGCGCGGCGATCTCGATCAGCCTGCAGCAGTTACACGGCGTACAGATGACGCCGACCCCTGTGGCTGCGGCCTCCCAGCCCAGCCCCAGTGCCGCGCAGGTGGTTGACAACACTCAGGCGGCGCAGCCAGCGCCCACCGCCCCCGCTGCGCCCACCGTCGTCGCCACCACCCTCCCGGCACCGCCGACACCGGGGGGGGTGGCCGTCGGGCGGAGCGCCCGCGTGATCGCAGAGATCACGCTGAACCTGCGCGAGCGCCCTGGCACCGACTTGGCGATCCCAATCCTCCTAACCCTAGATCCGAACACCGTCATCGACGTAGTGGGCGGCCCCGTACAGATGGATGGACTCACATGGTGGAAGGTGCGGGGTGCCAACATTGAGGGCTGGTGCGCCGGCCAGTACCTGGGAGCCAGGTAGCACCACGCGGATCCGACGTGTATAATAGGCCAGAGAGCGCCGGAGTGGCGGAACGGCAGACGCTGCGGTCTTAAAAACCGCTGGGGGCAACCCCGTACGGGTTCGAGTCCCGTCTTCGGCACCAGATTAGGACGCGCTAAAACGCCACTGGGCCAGTCGTTTTGACTGGCCCAGTGGCATTTCATGGAGCCAAAGTAGCAACGTCCGTGGCCGTCCATGGCTGTGTGTAGCCATACGCCGTGCGGCAGCGGATGAGTCGCTCGGAAATCGCTTACAGTTCAGGGTGTCCTTGGGCTGCCCCCACGCCGAAACTTGCCCTACGCCTTACCTTGCACATCCGAGCGGTTGACCGCGATACTCCAACCATCGAGCCAGCACTGACACACCAGGAGGTTGGAGATGATCCGCACGCCTCATCGCCACGCCCGGCTGGTACGAGTGCTATCGTGATGAGCTGGCCGTCATCGTGGCCCGTTGCGGACGGTAGTGCATTGCACTGTGGTAGAGACGCCCCGGCGGGGCGTCTCTACTCGGAAATCCGTTGCCTGTTTGGACGACCGAGGAGCGACAACCGACGACCACCAGCAGACGTCGGTCGTCGCTCGTCGAATAGGAAACGAACTTCTGGAATCCGATACTTGATCCATCTAAGAGGTAGTATTTAATTATTCCCGCAGGATTTGGCCGGTGTCCGAGTAAGGCGGCGGAGCATCATGCGAATGGCGGCGACCAAGATCCAAGCGGCGTGGAAGATCCGCCAGAGCCACCCATTGGTCAGAATTCCCCACTCGGCCCCGCTATGTTGAATGTAGAAGGCGATCCGACAGGCTGCTAGCGCGCTAGTCGCCGTGGTGATGTCCATGTTCGCGCTCGACCACCGCCACCCCGAGCTGGCGGTCGGTCATGGTGATCACCACGCCGAAGGTCTCCAGCAGCGCCTCGGGGGTGAGTACCGCGCGGCCTGGCCCTTGGGCCACCACCCGCCGGGCCAGCAGCATGGCCTGCGTGCAGGCCGCCGCTTCCTGGATATCGTGGGTCGCCGTGATCAGCGCCGCTCCGCGATCCAGCTCGGCCTGCATGGCATCGAGATAGACCGCACGCCCACCGGCGTCTAGTCCGGCTGTTGGCTCATCAAGTACCAGCAGGTCGGCCTGCTGCACCAGCACCTGGGCCAGGTAGACCCGCTGCTGCTGGCCGCCCGAGAGCGTGCGCAGCGGGGCGTCGGCCAGGTGGGCCACCCCCATCGTCTCCATGGCTGCGCGCACCTGGGCGCGGTCCGCCGGGGTGATCCGCCCGAACAGCCCACGGCGGGGGAAGCAGCCCATGCCGACCACATCGACGGCCCGCAGCGGCAGGATGAAGCTGGCGGCCCGAGCTTGGCCCAGGTAGGCGATCCGCCGAGGTGTCGCGCCGGGAGCCTGGCCGAAGATCATCAGGCTGCCGCTGAGGATGGGCAGCAGGCCGACCATTGTGCGCAGCAGGGTCGATTTCCCCGAGCCGTTGATGCCCACCAGGGCCAGGGACTCGCCGGCGCGCAGATCTACCGAGACATCGGCGACAATCGGCTCGCCGGGGTAGCCCACCGTCAGTCGGCGGGCGAGCAGGGGCGGCGGGCCATGCGGCATCGGCGGCGCGGCGGCGGGGGGCGGTGCCAGAGTCGCGTGGGTCATAGCGAGGACGCCTCCGCGTGCGGGGCCGGGCGCGCCCGCAGGTTCTGCACTGCGAAGACGGCGAAGAAGATCAGCGTGCTGGCCAGCACAATCGTCGACCCGGCGGCGGTGTTGAAATGGTAGCTGATCAGCAGGCCCAGATAGACCGCCGCCGTGCCCAGCAGGGCGGCCCAAGCGATCATCGCGCCGATCCGACGGGCCAGCAGCGCCCCGGCGCTGGCCGGGGCCAGCAGCATCCCGAAGACCAGCAGCGTGCCCACGGTCTGAAACGAGACGATCACGGTCAGGGCGATCAGCGCCAGCATCAGGCTGTGGTAGCGCCGGGCCGGGAAGCCCATCACCTGGGCCTGCTCGGGGCTAAAGCAGAGCAGCAGGAAGGGCCGCGCGCAGATTGCGGCGGTCACGATCACCACCAGGGTGGCGGCGGCCTGTGTGATCACGGCACCCTGGCTGATCCCCAGGATCTCGCCAAAAAGCACGCGCACGAGGTCGCCACTGAACGCGGTCGAGCGCGAGACGATTACCACGCCCAGGGCGAGCATGCCCACAAAGAGCAGGCCGATTGCCGTATCGGAGGAGAGCCGCGAGCGGTTGGTGATCAGGCTGATCCCGCCGATCATGAGCAGGGCACCCAGCGCCGCGCCCAGGATGCCGGGCAGACCGGCCAGCAGGGCCACGGCGATGCCGGGCAGCACCCCGTGCGAGAGCGCGTCGCCAATGAAGGCCAGCCCGCGCAGCACCACAAAGGTGCCTACCACCGCTGAGGATACCGCCACCAGAGCGCCGGCCAGCAGCGCCCGCTGCATAAATGCGTTGCTGAGAAACGGAGTAAGCCACCAGTCCATCAAGTTGATCTGCTTTCTACCTAGTGCTGCCGGGGGTGGGGGTCAGGGAGAACAACGCGCCCCCAGACCATCCCTACGGGTTGTAAGGGCTGGTTGCGGAGTGGGCCAAGCCCAGATCGGAGAGCACACGTCTGAACTCCAGTCACTCTCGCGCATCTCGTATGCCGTC
>CAISPW010000074.1 GCA_903887465.1 uncultured Oscillochloris sp.
AGGATGCGAGGATGCGAGGATGCGAGGATGCGAGGATGCGAGGATGCGAGGATGCGAGGATGCGAGGATGCGAGGATGCGAGGATGCGAGGATGCGAGGATGCGAGGATGCGAGGATGCGAGGATGCGAGGATGCGCCTCCCTGTAGAACTGTTATGCGAAAATCCCCCATCTGAATCCTCACGCTACCGCTATAGAATTCGTTTGCAATAAGATACACTAGTATATCACAGGACGATACTACTAACGCGATGGCGCAGAAGGCGCACATGACGGTAGCAACGTCGCCTCCGGCGGGGGTTTGGGGATGGCAAAGCCACCCCCAAGAGATCTCTTTTTGGTGATGTTTGGCGGCGAAGCCATCAAAAGCGAACCAGAAGCTTGGTCTGGGTCGCAGCCCCAAGCATTTTGCATCAGACAACCATGCGGCTCCGCCGCACAACACCAGATGAACATGGCCGCTAATGCCCGACTATCGGCTATCGGGTATTGGCTATCGACTATTTTTACGTTAGCCCTGAAGGAAGGTCGCGCTATGCTCCTGATTATCACGCCGAACCCGGCGCTTGATCGCACGATGGTGTTCCCCTGCCTGCGCCTGGGGGCGGTGCAGCGCACCGACAATGTGGTGGTGGCGGCGGGCGGCAAGGGGCTGAACGTGGCCCGTGCGGCGCGCACCCTCGGCCAGGCGGCGCGGGTCTGCGCGCCCCTGGGCGGGCTGACTGGCGATCTGCTGGCCCAGTTGGCCGAGTCCGAGGGGCTCACCGGCTGCTGGAGCCGCCAGAGCGCGGGTGAGACACGTACGTGCGTGCTGCTGGTGGACCCGGATGGTGGTGATGCGACGGCGCTGAATGAGGCGGGGCCAGTGTTTGCCGCCGAGGACTGGCAGGCATTTCGGGCTGCGGCCCTGTCCGCATCCGTCGAATCTCGGCTCTGCCTGGTGTCGGGGAGCCTGCCGCGTGGGGTAGCGCCGGCGGCGCTGGGCGAACTGCTAGGCCAGTTGGGAGCGACCGGGCGGCGGGTGATTGTGGACACCAGCGGGGCGGCGCTGACGGCATCGCTGGCGGCGCGACCCCACGGTGTGAAGGTGAACGGTGCCGAACTGGGGGCGGCCCTGGGGCGCGGCGAGGTGTCTGAGGTGGCCGAGGCGGCGGCGGCCCTGGCCGAGCTGCGGGTGCGCGGCATCGATCTGGCGGCGGTCTCGCTGGGCGCGCGGGGCATCGTGGCGGCCGACGCGACGGGGGCGTGGTGGGCCTGCCCGCCGCCGGTCGATCTGGTCAGCAGCGTGGGCTGCGGCGACTCGCTGCTGGCCGGGGTAGCGGCGGGCCTGCTGCGCGGGCTGGCGCTGCCTGCGGCCCTGCGCCTGGGCGTGGCCTGCGGTAGCGCCGACGCGCTGACCATCGGCGGCGGGAGGATCGACCTGTCGGTGGTCAATCGCCTGGCTGCGGGCACGCGGGTGGAGATGCTATGACGGCGGAAGCCGCGCCGTGCGGCTTACTCCTACCCGATGTCGCGGGTGGCGACGATCACCTGCCAGATGCTCTGCTCGCCAAAGGGTACGGGGGGCAGCACGGCGTCACCGAAGACGCTGAACGGGCGCAGGCCGACCTCGGAGAGCAGGGCGACGAGCTCGGGAAAGCCGTAGAGGCGGATGCGGTCGCCGGGGTGGGCGACGTTGAGGCTCTGGGCGGCATCGAGGTAGCGGTAGCCGATGTTGAGGGCCGCGCTGCGCGGGTCGAAGCTGGCCTCGCGCAGGATGTAGCCGGTGCCGATCTGGTACCAGCCGCTGCGGAACTCGCGCAGGTACGCCTCGACCTGGTAGGGGTTGATGCACTGGATCAGCAGTCGTCCGCCGGGGGCGAGCGCACGGGCGGCCCCGGCGAGTACCTGCCGATTTGTGGCGTCGTCGAAGAAACCGAGGCTGCTGTTCATAATCAGCACCGCGTCGAAGCGGCCCGTGTAGGCCAGTTCGCGCATATCGCCATGCACAAAGGAGACGCTCAGGCCAAGCTCGCTGGCCTGGGCGCGGGCGTGGGCGAGCACCGGCGCGGCCACATCGAGGCCGACGACGCTGATGCCCCGGCGGGCCAACTCGATGCTGTGACGCCCGCCGCCGCAAGCTAGGTCGAGCACCGTCTCGACGCCGCGCAGGCTGAGTGCCTGTTCCAGGAAGTCGACCTCCTGGCGAGTCAGATTCTCGGCGTAGTCGTGGTAGTGAGCGAACTCGTGGATCTGGAGCAACTCCTCCCACCAGTCGCGTAGTGATACGTCGCTCATAGAATACTCTCGAATATGTGGCGGGCCTTAGACGCAATATCTTCTATTACTACCGTTGTCGTTGCCAACATCGCCATTCCTGGCGGGGGTTTGGGGGCCGCAGGCCCCCGAAAAAATCCTTTTCTTTTCTTTCGGAGGGGCGAAGCCCCTCCGAGCCTCCCCCGCCGGGAAGACTACAACTGTAGTACTATGCGCCGTCGCGCAGCAGCGTCAGCAGGAATACCAGGGGCGTCTCGGCGTAGACGCTGTGGGGTAGGTGTGCGGGCATATGCACCCAGGTGCCCGCCTGCCCCGCCATCGTCTCGGCTCCCAGGGTTAGCCGGGCCGCGCCGCTGATCACCTGTATGATTGCCGGGATTGCGGCGGTGTGCTCGGAGAGCTCCTGGCCCGCGCTGAAGCCGAAGAGTACCACCTTGATCTGGCTATCGGTGTAGATCGTCCGGCTCAGGATTCCGTCGGGTGGAATGACCAGTTCAGTCGCCAGATCGGCGTAACTGGTGATGGCGGAGGTTGCGCTCATAAGGTCATCTCCATCGGTTATCCGCGAGATCGCGTGGCCGCTGCCGACCGCAAGCTACGGGGCGCTGGCATTATAGTACACTTTTTCCTAGCGTTTTATCGCACGGTACTCAGTTTGTAGGGGCAATCCCTACGGGGTGGACTACCACACCCCCGATCCCATTGCCAAAGGCGTTTGGGATTGCTTTTCGGATGATGTTGTACGCGCCGTTCACGTCGGCATTGATCCGCCGACCGTCTGCGGTGCGAAACATCCCGCG
>CAISPW010000075.1 GCA_903887465.1 uncultured Oscillochloris sp.
AATCCGCTATGGCCTGGATTGAGGATGCCAGCTTCACTGGCATCCTCAATCCAGGCCATAGCGGATTTTCTTAAAGGGTTTTGCCTAGCTGCAGCATCACCCGCATTTACTTGCGGACGAGGGGCAGGTACGAGATGGATGCGGACGTGGCCGACACCTGGGTGGCGATCTGCTTGCCCTGCGCATCGGTGTAGGAGTTCACGAGTACCGTCATCCCGTTGGTCAGCGCGCCGTCGAGCAGCGTGCCAGCGTCTATCGTATACGTTATGCTGCCGACGGTGATGGTAGATGCTAGGCTTGCGGCGAGCGTTGCCGCGCTGATCGATGCCGCTGTGGTGGTGGGCAGCCCCTCGATCTTGCCGATGTGGTTGTTATCGCCAGCACCGGGAGGCACGATGGTGCTGATGTGCTTCGCCAGCAGGCTCTTGTCGAGCTGCTCCACGTAGCGTACCTCAACGAAAGCTCCCACGACCAGCGGGCCGCGCTCTTCACTGAACAGCGTGTCGCCATCGGCTCTGTAGTCTACGCCGGCGGCGGTCCAGGTGCCCACGTAGCCGGTACTCGGCATTGCGGTCACGCTGCTGTAGACCCGGCTCAACTCGGAGTTCCCGTTTGTCGCGTCCTGGCACTCGCTCAGATTCGCTTTGGTGATCTTTAGCGCCGTGCGCGCATTGGCGCTGTCGGTCTGGAAGTAGACCTCCACGCAGTCATTGACGACGGGGATGACGAGCGGCGTAAGCGTATTCGCCGTGACCGCGTAGTTCTTACTGCCGATGACCCATTCGCCGACCGGAGGCGCGTCGGTCGGTCGCGCACTGATCACGCCGTATGCCTTGCCCTTGCCCCGGCGATCCTGCTCGGTCTCCGGGCTGCGCTTAACCTTGATCTCAATCGCGATAAGCGAGCCATCGCCCGCACGCTGGAACTTTATCTTAACCAACTGGCCGAGGGTGAATGGCCCGCCTGTGAGCGTTGTCTCAGGTACCACCCGCACATCGAGGTTGCCAATCGTCCATGGGCCAAGCTGCCCAGTGGTGTCCGGCAGCATGTTGATCAGGCCGTAGAGCTCATGATCCTCGGCGCTGCGTGTGCAGCGGAAGCTCGGCTCTGTCTCGATGCTGACGGCCATGCGCGCATTGCTGTACAGATCCTTCTTGTAGTGAACCTGGAGGCACACGCCAATGCCGAAGTTACCATACTGCTCATGGAAGGCGGTCGCGCCGTCGGTTGAGTATTTCACGTTATTGATCGTCCATACGCCACTGTTGGGCAACTCGCTCTCCAGTCCGTGAGACTCGAAGACGCCGGTGCGCGACTCTTCGGCGCAGTTGGACGGGAAGATCGTCGCCACCGTGCGGACGGTGCCGCTCAGGCTGTAGGTCAGGCCCACGCAGTCGCCGGATGCGGGCTGGCCAACGCTAAAGGCTGAAGCGAAGGCACTGTCAACCGTCACTGCGAATGCCTGCCCGCCGATCACCCAGTTGCCTACCTTGTCGGTGGGCCGCGAGTCGACCGGGCCACGGAACGAGTGGTCGCTAGACGTACCGCCGCAGGTGTCGTCGGGGCGGATGCGCAGGGCCATGTTCTTCCCGTTCAGGACGACGTAGCTCACCTCGACGCAGGCGTTTGCGATTGGCCGGGTGTCGGCGGCATAGCCCTCGAAGAAGGTGGCGGCGCTGATCTCGAATACCTTGTCGCCAACCTTGTCGGTGATCGTCCAGGAGCCGTTCGCGCCCAGTTCTGCCCGTGACTTGATCTTGCCCTTAAACTCCAGGCGAGTGGGGGCACCCGCGCCCGCGCAGTCGTTGTCGGGGGCGATGGTTAGCGCGATCCGGGTCGTCGGGTTGGCCTCGTAGTAGTTGACATCAACGCAGGCACCCACCTGCGGCCCATCGGGGCCGAACCCGAGGAAGACCGTGGCGGTGGCCGGGGTGGTGGGGAATGCCTCCAATGCCGAGATGTTCTGCCCGGCGATTGTCCAATCCCCAAACAGCTTGCCAACAGGCCGCATATCGACCTTGCCCTTCAGCTCCTTGGCCTCGCCCTGAAGCCCAGGGGCCGCAGCGAGGTTGCCGACACGCGAAGCTGCCCGGACGCTACTCAAAGCTGGCACAATGATCATAAAAGCGATGACGAGAATGGGTAGCGTTCTTCGCAGTAAAAGGTGCAGATCCAGTCGTAGACTCATCGAGATGTCCTCCTGCGTTGAGCTTAGGTCTTCTGGTTGCGATCCGAAGTTGGCGCACGATGCTGCAGCTATCCTACAAACGAAACGGCCCATTGTATAGTTATGGCCTGTCGTGCGAGAACCCCAAACGACGCGCATGCACTGCATGC
>CAISPW010000076.1 GCA_903887465.1 uncultured Oscillochloris sp.
GCGCAGGTACGGCTGCACCATCGGCTCAGACTCCTGCGGCATGAGGAAGGCGACCGGCACCTCGGGAGCCGCACTATGGACTTGCTCCATCCAGACTTGCACATCCTGAGGCTGGTCAGCCAACACAATAATCATCGAGAGGTCGGAGATTGTACTCACCCGAGGCTGACCGTCTAGGTTCGTCGCCAGGAGGCCCTGGGTCGCATCGCGGCCCTCAAAATCCGACCCTAGCTCGGCGCGCAGGTCTTGCGACAGCAGGCGCAGTGCCATCTCGCCACCGGGGCGGTAGCCCAGGAGTACGTAGTCGCGCCCGCCGAACACCTTGCCATCAGGGTCGATATTATAGCTGGCGGCCCGCAGCGGCCCACGCAGGTCGAACGAGAGCAGCGTGCCCTGGATGTCCGTACTCAGCAAGATCAGCTTCGTCTTATGTCCAATCAACTGGCTCGTCACCGCCTGCTCCAGCGGGCGCAACTCGGCGGAGCGCTGGGCATCCCACTCATAGGCAATCATCACGACATCGTCAGGGCCAAGGCTGGCGAGGCGCTGCGCGAGGTCGGCGGCACCCGGTGCCGTGGGCGCAGCGATTTGGAGCGGCGCGGCGATCTGCGGGGCCAGGATGCCCACCAGGAGCATAATCGCGAGCAGGGCGTAGAGTACCCGATCAAGGCCAATCCGCTGCCAGCGGGGGAGCGGCGTCGGGACGAGCGAGGCAATCGGTGCAGGGTAAGGCGAGCGCGCGAGTTGGCCAAGCAGGGCCACCGCGTTCATCTGCTCAGGGCTGCGCTGGTAGAGCCGCCGTGCCGGGGCCGCCGACCTCGCCGTCGGCTGTGCGGCTCCGGCCACGATCTCGCCCTCGCTGTCATCGGACGCGCCCAGGCGGGTGAGCCAGCCGAGAGCCTGTCCTTCAGGGCTTCCAACGGGCGGTTCAGCCTCCGATGGCCGCAGCCAGCCTGGCAGTTCGGCACCCTTGAAAAAATCGTCGCCCTCTGCATCTTCATTCGTCGGTGCGCGACGCCGGGGCTGGGGTGGCATATCGTCCGGCTTCGGGCTGCGAACCGGCGTACGTGCGGGAGGTGACTCATCAGCGACACCGCGCAGCCACGAGGGCAGACTCATATCGCCTGTGGCCGACAAATCTGGGGACGCCGCCGTCTCCGCTGAGGGTGCGGCAAGCCAAGGCGGTAGATCTTGTGGTGCCGCCTGGGGAGGGGGGGGGGCCGTCGGCACACCGCTATTGGGCGGGCCAGATGCCTCACGCAGCCACATCGGCACATCATCTGCGGGGGCGGGGGCGGGGGCCGATGCTGCTGACGTCGCATCAACCATATTTCCAGAAACTGTCTCCGCTTCCGCATCGCGCAGCCAGGCTGGCATATCCTCAGCCCCGCCCAGCGGCGGCGGGGCCGGGCGCTCCCCCGCATCGCGCAGCCAGGCTGGCACATCCTTAGCCCCGCCCGTCGGCGGCGGGGCCGGGCGCTCCCCCGCATCGCGCAGCCAGGCTGGCACATCCTCAGCCCCGCCCGTCGGCGGCGGGGCCGGGCGCTCCCCCATCTCATCGCGCAGC
>CAISPW010000077.1 GCA_903887465.1 uncultured Oscillochloris sp.
GGCGGCTTCGCCTCCAAAATCCAACCAAAAAAGATCGTTCGGGGGTGGCTTTGCCACCCCCAAACCCCCGCCGGAGGCGACGTTGCAACGGCCTATAGCAATCCTCTTGGGGTTGTTGCGTGGAGTCGAGGCTTTAGCCGGATAAGGCCGGCTTTAGCCGGATAAGGCCGGCTAAAGCCAAATCCCCGCCGGAGGCGACGTTGCAACGGCCCTGCCCGCTGAGTCTTGCGTGCGTGGGCGCTGGGTGAATCCACGTGCCGCCCCGGCTGGTATAATGCGCGCGGTAGTCGGTTTGTTCACCTGAGGATAGCATGATCAACCCCGAGATCCCGCCCGCGCGCCCGGCGGAAATGGCCAAGGCATACGAGCACCAGCCGGTTGAGCAGTCGCTCTATGCGTGGTGGGAGCGCAGCGGCTTCTTTGCGCCCCGCGCCGACGCCGCCAAGCCACCCTTCGTGATCTCCATCCCGCCGCCTAACGTCACCGGCGAGCTGCACCTCGGCCACGCGATGTTTGTGACGATCGAGGATCTGATGATCCGCTGGCGACGCATGCAGGGCTTCCAGACGCTCTGGGTGCCCGGCACCGACCACGCCGGCATCGCCACCCAGAGCCTCGTTGAGAAGCTCCTGCGCAGCGAGGGCAGCTCCCGCGAGGCCGTCGGCCGCGAGGAGTTCCTGCGCCGCACCTGGGAGTGGAAGGAGAAGTACGGTGGCCAGATCCAGAACCAGATGCGCCGACTCGGGGCCTCCTGCGACTGGGCGCGCGAGCGCTTTACCCTCGACGCCGGCCTCTCGCGCTCGGTACATACCGCCTTCAAGCGCCTCTACGACGACGGCCTGATTGCGAAGGGTACCTATCTGGTCAACTGGTCGCCCAACCTACAGACGGCGGTGAGCGACCTGGAGGTTGAGTACGAGACGCGCAACGTCTCGATCTGGTACGTGCGCTACCCGGTGGTAGGCAACCAGGAGCCGGGAGGCTGGGCCGGGCCACGGTACGCCTGGGGCAGCGGGCGCTGGGCCGAGGGCGCGACCGAGTGGATCACGGTGGCCACCACGCGCCCCGAGACCATCTTGGGCGACACGGCGGTGGCCACCGCGCCCGGCGATGCGCGCTTTGCCGCCCTGCTCGGTCGCTCGGTCGTGCTGCCCGCCCTCGGTCGCCACATCCCGATCATCGCCGACGAGTATGTGGACAAGGAGTTCGGCTCCGGTGCGGTGAAGATCACCCCCGCCCACGACAAGAACGACTACGAGGTGGGCAAGCGCCACGGCCTGCCGCAGATCAACATCCTGAACAAGGACGCCACGGTGAACGCTGCGGGCGGTTCCTACCAGGGCCTGGAGCGCTTCGCCGCCCGCAAGGCCATGATCGCCGACCTGGAGAAAGAGGGGCTGCTGGTCAAGACCGCGCCGCATACCATGAGCGTCGGGATCAGCCAGCGCGGCGGCGAGGTGATCGAGCCGCTGCTCTCCGAGCAGTGGTTCGTCAAGATGCGCCCGCTGGCCGACTTGGCCCTGGCGGCCGTGCGCGAGGGCCGCACGAAGATCGTCCCCGAGCGCTTTGAGAAGGTCTACTACCACTGGCTGGAGAACATCGAGGACTGGTGCATCTCCCGGCAACTCTGGTGGGGCCACCGGATCCCGGTCTGGTATCTGCCCGACGGCACAATGGTTGTCCCCGGCCCTGACGAGACCCCGCCTGCAGGTGCCCGCCAGGATCCCGACGTACTCGACACATGGTTCAGTTCGGGCCTCTGGCCCTTCAGCACCCTGGGCTGGCCCGATCAGACTCCCGACCTGAACACCTTCTACCCGACCAGCGTGATGGAGACGGGCTACGATATTATCTTCTTCTGGGTGGCCCGCATGATGATGCTGGGCTGCTATCTCACCGACACCGCGCCCTTCCATACCATCTACCTGCACGGCCTGGTGCGCGACGAGCATGGCCGCAAGATGTCGAAGTCCTACGGCAATGTGGTCAACCCGCTGGTGGTGATGGACGCGCAGGGCACCGACGCCCTGCGCTTCACCCTGGCCACCTCGGGCACGCCCGGCCAGGACTTGAACCTCAACCCGCAGCGCATCGAGTCGGCCCGCAATTTCGCCAACAAGATCTGGAACATCACCCGCTTTGTGATCAGCAAGGGGGTGCGCGGCTTGGAGCCAGGCACCGCGCTCCAGAATCTTACCCTCGCCGACCGCTGGATTATGTCGCGCTTCCACCGGCTCTGCCTGGACGTGAACCGGCTGATGGAGAGCTACAACTTTGGCGAGGCCGGTCGCCAGATGCAGGACTTTCTGTGGGGCGAGTTTGCCGACTGGTATGTGGAGATCGCCAAGGTGCAACTGGAGGGCGACGCGCAGCGCCAGCAACTCACCCGCGCGGTACTCTACACCGTGCTGGAGGGCAGCCTGCGCCTGCTGCACCCGTACATCCCGTTTGTGACCGAGGAGGTCTGGCAATACCTGACCCGCGTGGAGGGCGTGGAGCCCGGCCCGCAGCACAGCCTGATGCTGGCCACGTATCCGACCGGCGACGAGGCGTTCATCGACGCGCAGGCCGAGGCAGACTGGAGCCTGACCCAGGAACTGATCGTGGCGGTACGCAACATCCGCAACGAGTATAAGGTCGAGCCGTCGCGCTGGGTGGCGGCCACGGTGGCGGCTGGCGAGCGTGCGGGGATGCTGCGTGATCAGGCGGCGCTGATCGCGCGCCTGGGCCGTGTGGACGCCGCAAAGCTGGAGATCGTTGAGGCGCTGGACACAAAGCCGGGCCAGTCGGCGGCGATTGTGATCGGCACGGTGGAGGCGTACTTGCCCCTGGCGGGCCTGATCGACCTGGCTGCCGAGCGCGCCCGCATGGCCAAGGATCTGGAGCAGGCCGAGGCCGACGTGGCCCGCCGCGAGGCCAAACTGGCTAACGAGGGGTTTGTGGGCAAGGCTCCGGCCAACGTGGTGCAACGCGAGCGCGCTAGCCTGGATGCGGCCCGCGCCGCCTTGGCAACCCTGCGCGGGCGGCTGGCCGAGCGGTAATTTGTAGATGTTTGGTGGCGTCGCCGCCAAAAACCAACCAAACGCGAGGTCTGGGGCGCAGCCCCAGCGACGTTGCACCAGCCCTGAAGCCGCCAAAAACCAACCAAACGCGAGGTCTGGGGCGCAGCCCCAGCGACGTTGCACCAGCCCTGCCCAAGGACGTTGCCGTCCTACGGTGCCGATATGCTTATGGTAGAATAGATTTAAGATCACGATAGTATTATTCCACGCACCGTGCAGAGACGAATGCGCTAAGAATCAGCCTGAGGCGAAAGAGAACCTGTGCACGAGCTATCGGTCGCCATGAGCCTGGTGCAGATCGCCGAGGCCGCCGCCCGCAAGGCGGGCGCGTCGCAGGTGACGGTGGTCTACCTGCGGGTTGGCGCGCTGTCGGCGGTGGTGCCCGACGCACTGCGCTTCAGCTTCGACATCGTCGCCGACGGGACGATCCTCGCCGGGGCTCGCCTAGAGATTGAGGAGCTTCCGGTGCGAGTCTTCTGCGAGTATTGCGTGGCCGAGGCCGACCTGCCCAACCCGCAGATCTTCTGCTGCCCCACATGCCAGCGCCCGACCGGTCGCATGGTTCAGGGCCGCGAGCTGGATCTGGTGTCCCTGGAGGTATCATGAGCGACACCCCGGCTCGCCTGATCGATGTGCGCCAGCATGTGTTGAGCAAGAACGACCAGTTGGCCCAGGGGTTGCGCCAGCGCTTCGACCGGGCGGGTGTGCGTGTGATCAACCTGCTCTCTAGCCCCGGTGCCGGCAAGACCCGCCTGCTTGAGGAGACGCTGCGCCGCCTCGGCGCGCACGACCGGGTGGCCGCCCTGGTGGGCGACCTCGCCACCGATAACGACGCCCGCCGCTTGGCCCGCAGCGGTGCCGCCGTGCGCCAGATCGAGACCGGCGGCCTCTGTCACCTGGAGGCCAACCTGGTGGCTAGCCATCTGGAGGGCTGGGATCTGGCGAGCTTCGACTTCCTGTTCATCGAGAACGTGGGCAACCTGGTCTGCCCCACCAGCTACGATCTCGGCGAGCATGCGCGGGTGGTGCTGATGGCGGTGACCGAGGGCGAGGACAAGCCCCTCAAATACCCCGGCACCTTCCGCTGGGCCGACCTAGTGCTGATCTCGAAGCTTGATATGGCCGAGGCGGCTGAGTTCGACGCCGCCGCCGCCCGCGCCAGCATCGAGTCGGTTCGCCCCGATGCGACGATCATCGCCACCTCAGCCCGCACCGGCGCGGGCATGGTCGAGTGGCTGGCCTGGCTGAAGAGGCTGAGGTAGATGAAATATCTGGATGAGTTCCGCGACCCGCAACTTGCCGGTCGGCTCTTCGACGACATCCGGCGTATCACCACCCGCCCCTGGGCGATCATGGAGGTCTGCGGCGGGCAGACCCACGCGATCATCCGCAACGGGATCGATCAGCTTCTGCCCGACCAGATCGAGCTCATCCACGGCCCCGGCTGTCCCGTCTGCGTTACGCCCCTGGAGCTGATCGACAAGGCTCTCGCTATCGCGGCCCGCCCCGATGTGATCTTCTGCTCGTTTGGCGATATGCTGCGCGTGCCGGGTAGCAGCAAGGATCTGCTTAAAATTAAGAGCGAGGGCGGCGATATCCGCATCGTCTACTCGCCCCTCGACGCAGTGAAGATCGCCCAGCAATGCCCCAGGCACCAGGTGGTTTTCTTCGGCATCGGCTTCGAGACCACCGCGCCTGCCAATGCCATGGCGATCATCCATGCCGAGCGCCTGGGCCTACGTAACTTCTCCATGCTCGTCTCGCACGTGCTGGTGCCGCCCGCGATCTGCGCAATCATGGACTCGCCGGTCAGCCGGGTGCAGGGCTTCCTGGCGGCCGGCCACGTCTGCAGCGTGATGGGCACGCACCAGTACGGCCCGCTGGCCGAGCAATACCACGTGCCAATCGTCGTCACCGGCTTCGAGCCGCTCGACGTGCTGGAGGGCGTCCGGCGCACGGTGGCCCAGCTAGAGGCGGGGCGGGCCGAGCTAGAGAATGCCTACGCCCGCGCGGTGACGGCCCAGGGCAACCTGTCGGCCCAGCAGGTACTCGCCGAGGTGTTCGAGGTGACGGATCGCACCTGGCGCGGCATCGGCCGCATCCCCGCGAGCGGCTGGCGGCTCAGCCAGCGCTACCGGGGATTCGATGCCGAGGAGCGCTTCAACGTCAGCCACATTCGCACCGCCGAGTCGCCCCTCTGCCGCAGCGGCGAGGTACTTCAGGGGCTGATCAAGCCCAACCAGTGCCCGGCCTTTGGCAAGGAATGTACGCCGCGCATGCCCCTCGGGGCCACGATGGTCAGTAGCGAGGGTGCCTGCGCGGCGTACTACCAGTACGGGCGGTTTGTCCACGTCACGTAGGGGTGAAGCATCGGCCCCAGATAGATGTGGCGAAGGCTATTTCCATAAGGGGCCGATGCTTCGCTTCTACAGGTGAAATGATGCTTGACTTCGACGGCTGGGTCTGTCCGGCGCCGCTGCGTGACTACCCGAACATCGTGATGGGCCACGGCGGCGGCGGCAAGTTGTCGGCGGAACTGGTCGAGAACCTGTTCCTGCCGGCCTTCCAGAGCGCCACCCTGGAGCAACTGGGCGACTCGGCGGTGGTCGAGGTCGGCGGCGTGCGCCTGGCCTTCTCGACCGATTCCTTCGTGGTGCGCCCGCTCTTCTTCCCCGGCGGCAATATCGGCGACCTCGCCGTGAACGGGACGGTCAACGACATTGCGATGAGCGGGGCGCAGCCGCGCTACATGAGCGCCGGGTTCATCCTTGAAGAGGGCATGCCGATCATCCAGCTCGCCGCGATTGCCCAGAGCATGGGCGCGGCCGCCCGTGCCGCCGGTGTGTCCCTGGTTACGGGCGACACCAAGGTGGTTGATCGCGGCCACGGCGACGGGGTCTACATCAGCACCAGCGGCTTCGGGGTGGTGCCGATGGGCCTGCACATCGGGCCGGGGCTGGCCCGGCCCGGCGACGTGGTGATCGTCAGCGGCGACATCGGCGTCCACGGCATGGCCATCCTGAGCGTGCGCGAGGGGCTGGAGTTTGGCGCGCCCCTGACCACCGACTGCGCCGCGCTGAACGGGCTGGTGGCGGCGATGCTGGCCTGCACCCAGGCCATCCACGTCCTGCGTGACCCGACCAGGGGCGGGGTGGCCTCGGCCCTGAACGAGATCGCCGCCGCCTCGCGGGTGGGCGTGCGGATCGTCGAGCGCAACCTGCCGGTGCCGACGGCGGTGCGCGCGGCCTGCGAGATCCTGGGCCTCGACCCGCTCTATGTGGCGAACGAGGGCAAACTGCTGGCCTTCGTGGCCCGCGATGCGGCCGAGGTGTTGCTGGAGGCCATGCGCGCCCACCCGCTCGGGCGCAACGCCGCGATCATCGGCGAGGCCATCGCCGACCATCCCGGCATGGTCGTGGCCCGCACCAGCATCGGCGGCACCCGCGTGGTGGACACCCAGGTCGGCGAGCAACTGCCCAGGATATGTTGATCGCCCCTCATTCCCCGTGCGCGATCGCCGCCTCGACAACCTCAAGGCTCACCGCAGACTCGCCACGGGCGCGGGCGGCCTGCTCGGCGGCCAGACGCAGCGAGCGGCTGGCGCTGATCCGAGCCAGGAAGGGCACCTGCTCAATCGCCGCCGTCAGCCGGTCAGTGGCCGCCGCGCTCCAGGCCATCGTCTCCGATGAGCGGTCGGGCGCGGGCGGGGCGACCGGGGGCGGCGGCCCGCCCGGCCCTCGACTTCCGGCCTCCGGCTTTACCAACTCCACCGGCAAGAAGTTAAACACCATATCGTAAAAGCGGTTCACCAGCTCTTGCATAATGTTGGCCGCCCCGGCGTAGCCCATAAAGGGCGTGCCGGTGGTGCGCCGCACCACCGGGCCGGGGAAGGTGGCGGCAATGAAATGGCTGGCTCGTGCGTTGGCCTCCGCGAGGTAGATCTTCTCGTTAATGCTGCCGAAGATGAAGGCCGGTGCCTTGGCGTGCAGCCGCCTGCGGATCTCGATATTGTCCGGCTCATCCTCGCGGCGCGGCCGGCCCGAACTCCAGGCGATCTTCACGCCCAGCTCCTCGCCAAGAAACTGCCGCAGCCCCTCCACATAGCTACGCCCGGCCACAATCGCGCAGTCCACCGTGGCGAACCAGTCGCTCTGCGGGCCGCGCCACAGATCCCACACCGGCTGGAGCGTGGTCGTCTTCTCGTTGCGGATGAACGCCTCGACCTGGGACTCGGGCGTGCCCAGCAGCTTGCCCAGATCGCGCAGGAATGCCGTGGTGCCGAACACGCCGAAGGGCGCGAAGAGGTAGGGCTGGCCGAGCGCCTGGGCCAGGGGCTCGCCGAACTCGCGGTAGAGCACCACGTTCGCGGCCGCGTCAGCCAGTTGCGGCGTGGCCGCGACGCTGCCCGCGTACGGGTAAACCAAGTTTACCGCGCCGCCCACCCCGGCGATCAGCCGCTTCAGCTCGTGCAGGTCTGCCGGGGCGTTGAAGCAGCCCAGCGACGGCCCAATGATATTGACCAAGTTGGCGGCCTTAGGCGGCGCGCCCGACGTCACAAAGGGTTTCCCGTATTCCTCCCAGGCGAAGAGCAGCGCGCGGTCGCGGCCCAGCCACTCGTCCTGCTCAAGCGACCGGCTCCAGAAGAAGCGCGCCGCAGGGTCGATCTGCGCAACAAACTCCGTGTGATCCGCGCTGATCATCTCGCTCTCGGCGGTGCTGAGGACGATCAGGCGCTTGCCCTCCAGCGCGCCGCGCACGCGCAGATCGTCGATCGTGCGCCGCAGCGCCTTGGCCGTCCCGGTGATCACATCCTCCTCGTGGATCGAGGTGGGCGTCAGATTCGCCATATGCGGCAGGGCGTCGGTGTAGTTCGTCACCGCCATACCCAGCAGGTTATAGCAGCCAATTGGCGCGTCGCACACGATATGCACGTCGGGGAAGCAGCCAAAAACCCAACTGGCCCCCCAGTAGGATGAGCTGTCGGAGATATCGCGGATCAGGGTAATGGCCATTATCAATCCATATGTAGGGGCGAAGCATTCGCCCACGGCAAGCTACACGATGCGAATGCCTTGTCCCTACTTGCCCCCAAAAAAATCCACCATCCGCTCATACAGCGGCCTGCGCCCGAGCAACTCGCGTACAAAGCTGAGCGAGGCGATCATGCCGCCGGCCAGGAAGAGCGGGCGTACGCTGAGGATGTTCGTGTAGTAGACCGCAGGGATACCCAGTTCCTTGGCGTGGGCGGCCAGGGTCGTCGTGCCAATCACGAGGTCGAACCTCCAGTGCGCCATGGCCGCCTTATCGTCCTCGATTGCCTTGCGGTAGATCACCGCCTCGCAGCCGTGAGCCTTCAGCCACGCCTCGTCGCCGGCGGTGAGCATGCTCTGGCCGATGCTGGTACTCACATAGGGCACGTGGGCGCCGCCCTCGATCAGCAGGCGGGCGTAGAGCATCTCGTTGCCCTCGTAGCCCGAGAGCATGATCGTGATGCCCTTGAGCGGCTGGGTCGAGAGAAACCCGCGCGCGGCGGCCTCTTCCTCGCTCGCCACCCGCTCGACCACATCCTCGTCCAGATCCAGAGCGGCACCGACGGCCCTGATCCATGCCGCGCTGCCCTCAACCCCGATCGGCGCCCCGCTCACCACGCCCACCCCGCGCGCGCGCAGCACGCCCACCGTCTCCCGGTAAAAGGGGTGCAGCGCGGCCACCGCCGCCGCCTGACCGGCCAGCTTTAGCTCGTTCACGTGGCGACCGGGCAGGGTCGTGATCACCCGCCCGCCCATCTTGCGCAGCACCCCGTCGATGATCAGCGGGTCGGCCGGGAAGACCTCGCCAAGCAGCGCCAGGGTGCCCGGCTCCTGGGGATTGCGGCCATCGACGAAGCGGCGCATCACCGCCGCCAGGGCGATATCCTTGGCCTCGGGGTGCGAGTGAACCGCGTAGGCCGGCACGCGCACCAGCACCACCGGCTTGCCATCGACCTCGGTGGGCAGCAACTCCTCGGATAGGCCGGCCGTCTCGGCCACGCAGAGCGAGATCACCGGGATGACGCTGACGTTCTGCTCCTTGGCCGCCACGGCAATAGCTGCGTTGGCCGCCTCCTGCACCTTGCCCGCCGAGAGCTCGGCGGTGCCCAGCTGCGGGGCCACAATGCTCTTGCGCGCAGCGTAAAAGTGGGTCACAAAGGTCAGCCCGTAGAGGCATCCGCTGTCGGTGATCAGCGCCGGCTGGGAACCCTCGATGCGCGACAGCACGCGCAGGGCGCCGAAGGCTGGGCACATCGTCTGCGGGTGCAGCTTGCAGGTGCCCGCCTTGAAGGGTTCGGTCGCGTCGCTCGCGCCTGCGGGGCTCAGTGGGATTATCTCGGCCATACGGCAGCTCCTCTTCGAGTCACAAGGTTTCACTACCGGGGAGGTGTAGGTCACACTTGCACGGGCATTATACGACAATTTCCGCCATGCCCGGCAACTTTCGCAACAAAACCCTTTTGAAATGCCAGCCTCGCATTCCGCATCCACCGGGGCTGTACGCGCTGGACGCCCAGGCGTGAAAACGGGGCATCTCGCTTCAATACGTTTCAAATAACGATTCTGTCGCCGCCCAGCCCTCACCCCCCAGCCCCCGATCCCAGAACGGGAGCGGGGGAGCTGCATGCACTCTGGTGCAGAATCTCCCCTCTCCCCCGGTGCATATCTTTACCCACATCTTTTTTTACCGCATAACAATGAGGTTTATCGGTCCCCCCGGCGGGCGACTGAAGTCACCCACCCGTCCTTTCAACGAGATCGCCGTGGGGCTAAAGCCCTCGGCTACA
>CAISPW010000078.1 GCA_903887465.1 uncultured Oscillochloris sp.
GGCGGCTTCGCCGCCAACAACCAACCAAAAGCGCGGTCTGGGGCGCAGCCCCAGCGACTCTGAGGTCACTTCAGCGGTCGTTGTAGACCTCGCGCCCCCGGCGGGTGGCTCCCAAGGCGAAACGAAGGGGGCGGGCCACAGGTGGCCCGCCCCCTTCGTTTTTCGCTTGCGTCCTTCGTCCCGCTTCGCGTCTTCCGCGATCACGCCTCGTCGCCGTAGAGTTCCTTGAGCAGGCTCTTCTTCGGGGCGGGCGCGCTGCGGGCGCTGCGCTGCTTCTCGATGGTCGCCTGACGATCCTGGGCCGCGCTAAGCCGCTTCATGAAGCGGTCGACCTGGCCGGCGGTGTCCACGATGCGCTGCTCGCCCGTGTAGAACGGGTGGCAGTTCGCGCAGATCTCAACGCGCAGGTTGGGCCGCGTCGAACCGATTTTCCAGTTGGTGCCGCAGGTCGTGCAGACAACCCCTTCGGTGTGGTACTTGGGGTGGATACCCTTCTTCACCGTAGTGCTCCATATTCTGGGAGGGGCCGGCCGTGGCCGGGGTACCTGCCCGATAAGCTAGGAGAGATGCGGAGAGGGCGTGTCTCTCTCCGCAGACATTTCTTTATCACCCTGCGAATGAACGCAGGTGAAGCATTAGTCGGCGGCGGCGACTGGCTGGGCCGGCGGGGCCACCGGGATCACGCTGACCATCTTCTGGTCGCGCGAGATAAACTTAAACTCGACGTGGCCCTCGATCATCGCGTAGATCGTGTAGTCGCGGCCGAGGCCGACGTTCTTGCCGGGCTTGATCTTGGTGCCGCACTGGCGAACAATAATGTTGCCCGGCTCGACGAGCTGGCCGCCGTAGCGCTTCACCCCGCGCATTTTTGGCTTGCTGTCGCGACCGTTGCGCGAGCTGCCCATTCCCTTTTTATGTGCCATGTTCGTTCTCCCGAGGCTAATAGTGGCGCGCCCGGCTAGGCCACAATATCGCTGATTTTGATCGAAGTGTAGCGCTGGCGGTGCCCGGTGCGACGGCGGTAGCGCTTTTTGTTGCGATACCGGAAGACGATGATCTTCTCGCCCTTCTTTACGCCCAGCACCTCGGCCTTCACCACGGCCCCGCTCACCAGCGGAGCCCCAACCTGCACGGTCTCGCCATCGCCGATCAGCAGCACTTCGCCCAGTTCAATCTGGCTGCCTGGCTCGGCGTCGAGCAGGTCGATGTTGACAACCTGGCCCTTCTCCACGCGGTACTGCATACCGCGGTCACGAATAATCGCGTACACGTCCATGCTCCTTAGGGCAGCGGTGCAACAGAAAACGGTAAGGCCGCGCCAACCGTCACGCCAGTGCTGCTACGTCGGATCGTTTTAGACAACAAGAAAAGAGAGCGGTCTAACCGCCCTGAACCTGAGCCATTATAACAAAGTCGGCAGGGGGTGTCAAACGGCCCCGCGTCACTCGCTGTGGGCGATACGCAGAACATCCTCGCAAGCCCGCATCATGGTGATGCGCGCCCAGCCGAGGGAGGCGTTCGGGCCGATGGCGATCAGCAGGAGCAGGTCGTCCATGGTGGCCATAATGATGCTCTGATCCTGGCCCTCGTGGATCACGAGGTGGCCGGGTTTGCGCTGGCCCAGGTTGTGGCTGATCTCGGCCATGGCCAAGGTGTTCCCCACCGCGAGGGCCGCCACCACCGTGACGTTAATGTCGCGCTGGCGGCTCCAGTGGGTTAGCACCATCCCGCTCATGTCGGCGAGTACCGCACAGTAGACATCAGGCTCCAGCGCCAGATCTTTAAGCGCTAGGCGTATCTGCTCGATCTGCGTCTCTGAGTAGCTTCGCCCATTGCGATCCGACTGGCTGGGGGTCAGCCGCATGGCCACCTGCGGATCGCTCAGGGTGCGCGTCTGCCGCCTGGCTCGCAGGGCGGAGACCCGCTGCCCCAGCGGCCCCGTTCCCACCGTCGGTGGCGGGTTCACCGCAGGATTGCCGTGCAGGGCCGACTCCTCCGCAAGGTGGCTGGCCCGCTGCGAGGGGCGCGGCATCTGCTTGATCGGGTTCAGCAGGGTGTCGACCGCCATCCGCAGGCGCGCGGGATCCACCGGCTTCGCCAGCAAGCAGTCGACCTTCAGCTCGGCAGCTCGATCCTGCGTCAGCTCCTCCGGGCTAACCGTGAAGATGATCACGGCCGTATTAGGATCTAGATCATGCACCCGCCGCACCAGATCTAGCCCGCTCATGCCCGGCATCCGAATATCGGTGAACAGCAGATCCACCGGCTGGCGCGAGATGTGCAGCAGCGCGGCCTCGGCTGATGAGACGGCGTTCACCTCGTAGGGCGAGTCTTCGCTAAGGGTCATCATGACGATGCGACGGATGTCCGGGTCATCATCGACGATCAGGATGCGCTTCGACATCGGATCGGCCTCCCCGCAGTGTCTCCAGCCCGTTGGGCTGGGACGCAACGCAGATGTGCGGATGACGGTGTAGGTTCGTCCAGTATAGCGTAACGTGGGCGGTCGTGCCTACCATCCTCGCACTATCTCAGGGCGGTTGCAGCGTCCCTGGGTTGGTAATTTTTGGTGGCTTCCACCACCAAAAATTACCAAAAAAGAGCCACCCTCACACCTCCGCCGGAGGCGATGTTGCACCAGCCCTGGCCTACTTCGCCAGGCGGATGTGCAGCTCGCGAAGCTGGCGCTCGTCCACATCCGAGGGCGCGTTGGTCATCAGATCTGTGGCCTGCTGGGTCTTCGGGAAGGCCATTACCTCGCGGATGGTACTCTCGTCGGCCAGCAACATGACGATCCGGTCGATGCCGGGCGCGATGCCGCCGTGCGGGGGCGCACCGTACTCAAATGCCTCAAGCATGTGGCCAAACTGCGCGAGGGCCGTCTCCTGGCTGATGCCCAGCAGGTTGAAGAGCTGCTGTTGCACGTCGCGACGGTGGATCCTGATACTGCCACCGCCAACCTCGTAGCCGTTCAGCACGATGTCGTATGCCTTGGCCCGCACCTTGCCGGGGTCGCTGGTCATCAGCTCCAGATCCGCGTCCTGCGGCGCGGTGAACGGGTGGTGGACGGCGTCCCAGCGGTTTTCGTCGGGGTTCCACTCAAGCAGCGGGAAATCGACCACCCAGCTGAAGTTGAGGACGTTCGGATCGGCTAGCTTCAGGCGCTCGGCGATCTCGCGGCGCAGCTTGTCGAGGGTGGTGGCGACGAGGCCGGGCCGGTCCGCCACGATCAGCAGGAGGTCGCCGGGCTGGCCACCCATACGCGCGATGATCGCCTGCAGCTCGCCCTCGCCCAGGAACTTGGCGAACGAACAGCGCACCTCGCCGCCGTCGGCGGGCATGGCGACCCAGGCCAGACCCTTGGCACCGCCACCGCGCGCGATGTCAGTCAGTTCATCGATCTGCTTGCGCGAGTAGCCGCTGCAGCCGGGGGCGCGCAGACCCTTCACCTGGCCGCCGCTCTCCAGGGCGGCCTTGAATACGTTAAAGGGCGTATTCGCCAGCAGGTCGCCCAGATTCTCCAGCTCCATGTCGTAGCGCAGGTCGGGCTTATCGCTACCGTAGCGCTCCATCGCCTCGGTGTAGGTAAGGCGGCGAAAGGGGGTCACGACACGCTTATGGGGCACCACCGCCGCGCAGAGTTCGATGAAGAGCCGCTCGATCAGCCGGATCACATCCTCCTGATCCACAAAGCTCATCTCCATATCGAGCTGGGTGAACTCGGGCTGGCGGTCGGCGCGCAGGTCCTCGTCGCGGAAGCAGCGGGCAACCTGAAAATACTTATCGAAGCCGGCCACCATCAGCAACTGCTTGAGCTGCTGGGGACTCTGGGGCAGGGCGTAGAACTCGCCGGGGTGGACGCGCGAGGGCACCAGGTAGTCGCGGGCACCCTCAGGAGTCGATTTGATCAGGATGGGCGTCTCGATCTCAAGGAAACCCTGGGCGTCGAGGAAGTCGCGCATAAACTTGATCACCCGGTGGCGCAGGATCATATTGCGCTGCATTCGCTCGCGCCGCAGGTCGAGGTAGCGGTACTTCAGGCGCAGCGACTCCTCCTCGCCGCCCTCCTTGGCAATGTAGAGCGGCGTAGTGCGGGCCGGGTTGAGGACGCTGGCCGCTATCGCCGAGACCTCGACATCGCCGGTGGCGAGTTCGGGGTTATGCGCCTCGGGCGGGCGGAGGCGCACCAGGCCGCGCACCTGGATCACATACTCGGAGCGCGACTCCTCGGCCACGGCGTGAACCTCCGGGCTGAGTGAGTCGAAGACGACCTGGGTGATGCCGTAGCGGTCACGCAGGTCGATAAAGATCAGCGGGCCGTGGTCACGGCGGCGGTGAACCCATCCCGCTAGCGTGATCTCCTGGCCGGCATGCTCCTGGCGTAGCTCGCCACAGGTGTGCGAGCGGTACATAGTAGCTCCTAAATTGCAGGTTGCAGGTTGCAGATTGCAGGTTGCAGATTGCAGATGACCGCACAAAGTACGCGCCGCATTATAGCATGTCGCTGCGCGGGCGCGGTTCTCAGGGCTGGAGCAACGTCGCCTCTGGCGGGGGTTTGGGAGGTGGCAACGCCACCCCCGAAAGATCTTCTTTTGTGGATGTTTGGCGGCAAAGCCGCCAAAAACCAACCAAAAGCGCGGACTGGGTCGCAGCCCCAGCGACGTTGCACCAGCCCTAGCGCGGTTCTGCGCTATAATGCGGTGTTGTATCTTCGCAGCGCATAATAGTGGCCGTGGAACCTTCTGACTTCAGATGTCCATGCGCGGGGTATCCAACACCCGCTGAACATGGAGGCTGGTGTCCGGCTAGCGGCTATTACTACCGTTGTAGTTTTCCCGGCGGGGAGGCTCGGAGGGGCTTCGCCCCTCCGAAAGAAAAGAAAAGGATTTTTTTCGGGGGCCTGCGGCCCCCAAACCCCCGCTAGGAATGGCGATGTTGGCAACTACAACGGTAGTACTATCGGCTATCGGCTATTTTCACGTTAGCCCTGAGGCATGTTTCAGAATCGGCGCTGTGAGCTTGACAGTCCTACGGGGATGCGCGGATGTGATGAGGCGATATGCGCGTGTTCTCGCCTCATCGCATCCGCGCCCAGACGGTAAAGCTGGCTTGAAACATGCCTGAGCCTTCGGTCATGGCCCAGCGACGCATCACCATCCTCGGGGTTGCCGTAGACAACTTAGCCGAGGGCGAGGTTCTTGCGCGGATCGCGGCGCTGATTGCCGCCGGTGGCCCGCACCACGTGGTTACGGTGAACCCTGAGTTTGTGATCGAGGCCCAGGCGAACCCGACGTTCCGCAGCGTGCTGGCACGCGCCGACATTGCCACCGCCGACGGGTTTGGCCTACTGCTGGCGGCCCGCTACCTTGGCACGCCGCTGCGCGGTCGGGTGACGGGCGTAGAGTTGACGCTGCGGCTGGCCGAGCTCGCTGCCGCCCGTGGCTACCGCATGTTCCTGCTCGGGGCGGCCCCTGGGGTGGCCGCAGCGACCGCCGCAGGTCTCCAGGCCCGCTACCCAGGACTGATCATCGCCGGGACCTACGCCGGTTCGCCGCAACTGCGCCACGAGCCATTCATCCGTCAGGTGATCACGGCGGCCCGGCCGCACATGTTGCTGGTGGCCTATGGGCACCCGCAGCAGGATCTGTGGATTGCCCGCAACCAGCCGACTCTCCAGGTGCCGCTGGCCATCGGGGTCGGCGGCACGTTCGACTATCTCTCCGGGCGGGTGCGCCGCGCCCCCGCCTACATCCGTCGCCTTGGCCTTGAGTGGGCCTACCGGCTGGCCCGCCAGCCCGATCGCTGGCGGCGGATCATCAACGCGGTGCCCCGCTTCGCCTGGCGCGTGATCGCCCAGGGGCGGCGGGCATCGCGCTACCCGTAAGGGCGCAGCAGTCGCCCCAACCGCACTACCTGCACACGTGCAGGGCGACCGCTGCGCCTCTCCTGCAATCGCACGTAGAAGGATCGTCACCATGTCGCACACCACCGCCGAGAAGATCGAGGAACTGCGCCGCCGCCGCGCGCACGCCCTACATAATGACACTGCGGCCGAGGCTCGGCAGCACGAGCGTGGCAAGCTCACCGCCCGCGAGCGGATCGATATGCTGGTTGACCCAGGCTCGTTTGTCGAGCTCGATGCCTTTGCCGTCCACCGCACCTCGGCCTTCGGCATGGAAAAGCGCAAGCCGCTGGGCGATGGGGTGATCACCGGGCACGGCACCGTCGAGGGCCGCCCGATCTGCCTGTTCGCCCAGGATTTCACGGTCTTCGGCGGGTCGCTCGGCGAGGTCTTCGCTGAGAAGATCTGCAAGGTGATGGATCTGGCGGTGCGGATGGGCGTGCCCTGCGTTGGTATCAACGACAGCGGCGGTGCGCGCATCCAGGAGGGCGTGGTCAGCCTGGGCGGCTACGCCGAGATCTTCTACCGCAATGTGTTGAGCAGCGGGGTGGTGCCGCAGCTCTCCGTGATCGCCGGGCCGTGCGCCGGTGGTGCCGTCTACTCTCCGGCGATGACCGACTTCATCATGATGGTGAAGGGCAGCAGCCAGATGTTCATCACCGGCCCCGATGTGATCCGGACGGTCACCGGCGAGGAGGTGGGCTTCGAGGAGTTGGGCGGGGCGATGAGCCACAACTCGCGCAGCGGCGTGGCCCACTTCGCCGCCGATGACGAGCCGCAGTGCTTCGAGCAGTTGCGCACCCTGCTCTCGTTCCTGCCGGCGAACAATATGGACGACCCGCCCTATGTGACGCCGAGCGACGACCCCGAGCGCATGGATGAGGTACTCCAGACGCTCATTCCCGATAGCCCGCGCAAGGCATACGACATGGTCAAGGTGATCGAGTCGGTGGTGGACGACGGCTTTTTCTTCGAGGTGCAGCCCTTCTGGGCGCGCAATATCGTGATCGGCTTCGCCCGCCTCGATGGCAACGTGGTGGGCCTGGTGGCTAACCAGCCCATGCACATGGCCGGCACGCTGGACATCGACAGCTCGAATAAGGCGGCCCGCTTTGTGCGCTTCTGCGATGCCTTCAACATCCCGCTGGTGACGTTTGTCGACGTGCCGGGCTTTATGCCGGGGACGCAGCAGGAGTACGGCGGGATCATCCGGCACGGCGCCAAGCTGCTCTATGCCTACTGCGAGGCTACGGTGCCCAAGCTCACGGTGATCACCCGCAAGGCATACGGCGGAGCCTACGACGTGATGGCCTCCAAGCATATCCGCGCCGACTTCAACTTTGCCTGGCCCACCGCCGAGATCGCCGTCATGGGGGTGGATGCGGCGGTGCGGATCATCTTCCGCAAGGAGCTGATCGAGGCGACGAACCCGGCCGAGCGCATGGCCGAGCTGGTTGAGGATTACCAGGGCCGCTTCGCGAATCCCTACGTCGCCGCCGAGCGTGGCTATATCGACTCGGTGATCGAGCCGAAGGAGACGCGCCCCGCCCTGATCAAGGCGCTGCGGCTGGCCCGCACCAAGCGCCAGAGCATGCCCCCGCGCAAGCACGGGAATATTCCGCTCTAGGTGCGGCTTTGCGCGCCACCCCGACAACGGGGGTCAGCCCAGTAAAACGATTGAGTATGCAAAAAAATCGCCAGCGTTGCTGGCGATTTTTTTGCATACTAAGACATGGTTCAAACACACGTGACCGTTCAGTGATGAGACGATGACGCGATGGGGCAATAGGAGCGCGTCATCGCGTCATCGCTAAACGGTAAAGCTGAAATCTGGCACCTGAAACCTTGTCTAAATCGTTTTTTCACAAGGGTTTTCGGCTGGGTGTGCCGGGGGCGCGCGGGTAGTGCGGGTCGGTCGCCCGCAGCTTGGCGATGATCACCACCGCGTGCGCGTCTAGGCCGGGCAGATCGACCGGCTCCACTGCGACCAGCTTGCCGCCCAAAACCTTAATCGCCCGCCCGGCTGCCGTCACCTCAGCATGGACGGCGGCACCCTTGGGAACCAGCATGCGCCCGCCGACCTTCAGCAGCGGCAGGCCGTACTCCACCAGCACGCGCAACTCCGCCACCGCCCGCGCCGTCACCAGGGCGTGGGACTCGCGTTCGCCCCGCGCACGCCCCAGATCCTCGGCCCGTGATGTGATCACCCGCACCTCCGCAAGCCCCAGCAGATCCTTCATATGCCGCAGAAACTCGGCCTTCTTGCCCACCGACTCCACCAGGGTCAGTCGCAGGCTTGGCCGCAGGATCGCCAGCGGCAGGCCAGGGAAACCCGCCCCGCTGCCAATATCGACCAGGCTCGCCGGGGTGTCGCCCCAGCAGCGCGCCAGGCTCAGGGAGTCAAGGAAGTGACGGCGGTAGATCTCGACCGGCTCAGTGATCGCCGTGAGGTTGATGCGCTCGTTCCAGCGCCGCAGTTCCTCGGCGTAGGCGGCGAACTGCGCGACCTGCCCGGCGCTCAGGGCGAAGCCCCATGCGGCGCAGGTTTGGGCGAGCATATGCTCAGGGGTGTCCATGTTCATGCTCTCGGTAGAGCCCGTGCTCAACGATATAGGCGAGTACCGGGTCGGGAATTTGGTAGCGCGCCGGGCGACCGGAGACGATGCGGGCGCGCAGTTCGCTGCTAGAGATCTCTAGCCGTGGGCCGGTGACAGTGGTGCAGCGCGCACTGATACCAGGGAGATCCGCCTCAAGCTGCGCAAGGTTCAGGTGGTAGCCGGGGCGACCAACGATGGCCAGGCGCACGAGACGGATGATCTCGGTGGCCCGGTGCCAACGCGGCAGGTCGCGGGCAGCGTCGGCTCCGAGGATGAACACCAGATCCGCGCCGGGGTCAGTCTCTGCGCGCAGGACGGCAAGGGTATCGACCGTATACGAGGGTGGCGGGCGGCGCAGATCCACGTCAGAGGCGACAAAGCGAGGGTTTTCGCGGCAGGCCAGACTCACCATCGCCAGGCGCTGATCGGGCGAGGCACCCTGAAAATCAGCTTTGAGCGGCTGGCGTGACGCGGGCACGAAAATCACATGGTCGAGGCCAAGCGCGTGGCGGGCATCCTCAGCGGTCGCCAGGTGGCCGATATGAATGGGGTCGAAGCTGCCCCCGTAGATCCCAATCCGCTGAGCGCTCGTCACTGGCGGCGATCCTCTGGGGGTAGTACGTTAGCCGGGGGGCTCCATCTCGCGGGCGTCCTGGAAGAGATGCCAGATCATCCACGAGATATCGTGGCGATCCTCGGCGTCGAGGTCATCGACATAGGCGCGGATCAGCTCAGCCACATCGGTGCGCGGCAGCAGATACACACGCGACCCGAGGGAATCGTGGAGCTGAAGGGCGAGGGCGTCCGCGAGATCGAGCATATCCCGCTCCGCCAGGCGACGATCAGGGCTGAAGCGATAGCCGCGCATAGGATCCCCCGCAGCGCGCCGACGGCGCCCGTACACCAGTAGCGAGCCGCTACCGGCGGCCATCGTACGAGCGCGAGCGCCGGTCGTCATAGCTAGACTCGTCGTACTGCTCTTCCTGGTACTGCGGTTGGGGGCTGAGGCGCTCGGTTTGCCCAGCGCGCCGGGGCAGCAGGGCGTTATCGGTCAGGCTCTCGTGGATATAATCGAGGTAGCCCCGGATATCGTCATTATCATCAAGGCTATGGAAGGGCACCGTGGCCCCGCTCACCGTTTTTACGCTCTCGCCGATGTCGCGCAAGGTGCCATCGATACCCTTCACCAGTCCACGCATCACGGCGGCAAGTTCTTCCTTCTCCTGCACCGTCAGGTTCGCAAAGCCGATCAGCGCCTTCTCCTGGGCACGCAGCAGGGTGGCGCGGAGGATAGCGATATCGGCCTGGGTCTGCAGTTCGTAGCGCCGCACCAGGTGGGCCTGGCGCACCTGCTCAACCAACTCCTCGCTGGTGACCGGCGTCCAGAGCAGGGCGGGAATCATGATGAACCCAATAATCCCGATGATCACCTGCTGGAGGATCAGGCCGGTGCTGGCGACGGCGGGCTGGGCCGCCCACCAGCTATACTGGATATCAAAGGAGTAGTAGAGCAGGTAGAGCGATGCGGCGATAATCACCCCATAGCCCCAGGTGCGGGCGTTGATCTTCTGGAGCAGCATGCCGCCGGGGGACCACGGGATGAGGAACGAGGTCAGGCTTGGCGGGGCCAGCACGAGGATGGCGGTAAACGCCCCCGCGACCACCCAGTTCGACGTCAGCTCGCTCTGCACGCCCCACCAGTAGACGGCGGAGCCCAGCATCGCAATACATGCAAGCACCGCCAGCAGCGATTTGGCGGTAAACTGCCAGTCTCCACCACCGCCCCGGCGTCGCTGTCCGCGTACCATGTCCAGGTATCTGCTACCCACGATCATTCCTTCCGTCGACTGCCAGCGACCGTAGTGGCCGGTCATACTGACAGCGGCCAATGATAGTATAGCCTCAAGCGCCAAGTGCGGGTGCAACGTCGCCTCTGGCGGGGGTTTGGGAGTGGCATCGCCACCCCCGAACGATCTTTTTTTGTGGATGTTTGGCGGATTCGTCGCCAAACATCCACAAAAAGCGCGGTCTGGGGCGCAGCCTGAGCGACGTTGCAACCGCCCTGTGGTGCAACGCAGGACGGTTGCTTGGTGGCTTCACCACGTCCAACCCTCCCGCCAGCGGCGACATAGAATACAAACGACCGGCCCTAACAGAGAGCCGGTTGATGGAGGGTTCGATTTGGGCAGAGGAGATGTCGAGGCGTCGAACCCACTACGAGAGTAGCGCCCGTCATACCGTCATGATTGATCTGGGTGAGGGGGGGGAGTGGAATGGGCATACCCTCGACGATTACCTTTGCCTTTACCGAGGTGCAATGTTCGGGGTAACGAAAACATAGGTCTCGATCCAGTCCTTGCCTCCGGCGGCGCTAATCCGCGCCACCAATGCAGGCGACAAGGCGGTGAGGCCATAGCTTACATTCACCTGATACGGCACTTCCAGCGCCTCAATTCCCTGGCCGCGAAGCGTAAACTGGGCTTGGGCGAGAAAGTCGCCGGTGAATGTCCCCAGAATCACGTGCTGCTGACTGATTGGATCATACCACCAGAGTTCGCTGCTGGCGGTCGCATACGACCGCTTGAGATCAAAGATAGTTCGGTTGATCTGCTGTGCGCGCCAGCGCTGTTCGTTCGTAAGCAGCGGCGGCGGCGGCAGGACAAACGTGGCCTCAGGGCTGGGACTCACCACTACAGGCAGTGGGGTTCCCACGAATGTTGGCGTAGCTGTCGCAACTGCGCTCGGGGTTTCAGCAGTGATCGTCGCCGCAGGAGCTACGGACGTGGCCCGCGTTGGTGGTGGCAGCGCAGAGGGAGGAAGGCTCCCGGCACTCTGGCCAGATTGTAGCGCCTCCATACAGCCGTTCAGCATGATGACCAGGAAGCCTACACCCACCAGAATCGTAGCCCATCGGCACCTATTTCGGAAGCGGGGCTGCGGCCACCGCCGTCGAACCATTCGCACTCGTCGCACAAGCACTCAATTTTCTTCGCGTATCCTCAGCGCGATCTGTGGCCCAAGCCGCCGCACGAGACACCGATTCCAACTGCTCGTACGATTCTACCATACCTTGACTATTTACGATCCATACGCGAGATTACGCTTTGATCATGGTCGCGCACGCTACGATCCGGTCGCCCTTGAGGTCGAGATCGTACGTATATGGCAATCATCCTGGAGCCGTGAAGCGGAGTCAAGGCTTCAGCCAACTAAGGCATTGAATCATCCTTCATAACCGGAATAGGATTGACTATATTCTTAATTTTGCATAAAACGTATAGCTGGGAATGGTAGCATATACCGGAACATGTGTCAAGAGTTTCTCCTCGCAACTCACAGACTAGGGCAGCAGCGATTGGCTCACTGCTGCCCTAGCCTATACGTTGCCACCCATTTTTAGTCTCGTAAAGCCTACGCTTATGCAGCGGGTCGCTACCGATGGAAGATCACGGGGCGAACCCGCAACATCAGGCCAACATCGACGAGGGTATGGAAGAATATCACCGTCCAGATGTCCTGATAGAGCCAGAGGCAGAGACACCAGCCAATCACGAGCGCGACCTCAGCCAGCGGGCGAAACTTGCGGATCGCCTTTGATTGCGGAGAGTCATCAAAGTGCGGCGGCAGCAGGCGCAGCCAGAAGAGGCCGTGGATGAGACCGCCATAGATCGCAAAGAAGATCAGGCCCAGCAGAAAGCCTGCCGCACTGGCCGCAGCCGGGGCGAAGAGACCCACCAGCCCGGAGCCGATTGCCGCCCCAAGCCAGTAGACAAACGCAAAGGCCAGCGTCTCAAAGAAACCATTGCCCAGGGAGAAGATCACCATCGGCATCGCCAGCAGCGGACGATCATCGTGCCGGGCGACCAGCACATAGAGGATCTGGCTGAACGCGAAGGTCAGCACCAGATAAAAGACAAACCCCGGCTGCGCGAGGGTAGCCGCAACGTTCCAGGATCCCAGCCAGCTGCGAAGGGCCAGTACGCCGAGGGCGAGCGAGATCCCCCAGTAGATCAGGATCGCGCGCTCTGGGTGCGCCATGCCCATGCGGACGTACGTAACCTCGGACTTTGTTGTTTTCGCGGTCTCAAGTTCAATGTCCATGGGAAGCTCCATGGTATGTTGATGCCAGTGTGGAGCGTATCATAATATGCACAATTCTTGCAATATATGCATAGATGACCCGCCCAGGTACCCCAAAGATCTCGTTGCGCGTGGAAATGGGGTCGATTGTTATCCAGAGCAACAAGATTACTTATATGTAATGAGTATACCACGAGCAGCAACAAATAACAAGAGGGCTGCACAAGGTGTGCAAGCCCTCTCGCTGGTGCGCAAACCCACGCCGGCAAGGCCACTCAGTGCGCGGGCGGCCCCTTATGCCCATGCGAATCGTCTTCGGCATGATCGGCATGAAATGTGGGCCGCAGCCGTGCACCGCGCGGCAGGTTCACAATCTCAGCGGCGTCACCCTCATCGTCCGTGTGGCTATGGTGCGCCCCGTGCGCCGCCCCGTACTCGGTCACCAGACTCGCCGCCCGGATACGCCGCTCATACACACGGCTTACGGTAGCGAGCATCCGACCCCACCAGCTGGTTGGCTCGGCCATAGGAACTCCACCCCACTATGATTAGCACCCCATGCGCCCGACATTATACACGAGCGGGATGTCCGCTAGGATGGCTTCGGGGCGGGCGTGTCCCGCCCCCCAAAAAACGCCATCCATTAGGCATTGATGGTGCGCCGCTAGGCGGCCTCGCGCGCATACGGGCCGCTGATCAGCTCAAACACCAGCAGATCAAGCGTGATCTCTGCCTCCTGATAGGTGCGGGCAAAGCCCACCAGCTCGCCATCGAGATACATCGCAAAATCCTGTGTTTCCGGGTCGTAGATGATCGCTTTCTCGTACATCACCGTCTGCCTTTCCGTACGCTGTCTATGGCGCTGGTATCGTCTTTGCAATGGTGATATCACCGTCGCCGCACTTGTGTTCGTCTTCCTTGTAGTATAGCACATAGGTTCTCTTTGCGCAAGAGGCGTTCATGCGCAAGGCGCACACCGCCGTGATGAATAAGGGTAGCGCGGGCATCTTGCCCGCACTCGCCCGGATGCGCAGGGCATGAGCAAAGTCCTCGGGGCTGCGCCCCAGACCGCGCTTTTGGTGGGTTTTTGGCGGCGAAGCCGCCA
>CAISPW010000079.1 GCA_903887465.1 uncultured Oscillochloris sp.
CGACGCACCGGCTTGCTGATGTAATCGTCCATCCCGGCGCTCAGGCACTCCTCGCGGTCGCCCGACATCGCGTTGGCGGTGACGGCGATCACATAGGGCTGACGGTGGTCGGGCAGCATCGCACGCAGGCGGCGGGTGGCGTCGAGGCCGTCCATATCGGGCATTTGTACGTCCATCAGCACCACGTCGTAGTCGCGCCGTTGCATGGCCTCGATCACCTCCATACCGCTCACCGCCAGGTCGGCGTGGTAGCCCATCTTCTCAAGCATGCGCAGGGCCACCTGCTGGTTGACGACGTTGTCCTCGGCCACGAGCACGCGCAGCGGTCGGCGGGAGGCGTGCAGCAGGCTGCGCTGCGGGCGCGGCGCCGGCGCTCGGCTGGCCGGGCTGTCGGCCGCTCGGCTGCGGAAGGTGGCGCGGAAGGTGGAGCCGAGGCCGACCCGGCTGCGCACGGTGATCCCGCCGCCCATCAACTCGCTGAGCCGCTGGCTGATTGCCAAGCCGAGGCCGGTGCCGCCAAAGCGGCGCGAGGTCGAGGCGTCAATCTGGCTGAAGGGACGGAAGAGCCGGTCGAGCCGGTCGGGCGGGATGCCGATGCCAGTGTCGGACACGACCAGCGTAATGATAATGCTGCCATCGGGGCAGTCGTCGTCGGGGCGGGCCGAGACACGCACCGACACCTCACCGGCGTGGGTGAACTTGATCGCGTTTGAGACCAGGTTCACCAGTATCTGTCGGACACAGGTGCTGTCGCCGATGATCTGCTCGGGCAGGTGCGCGCTCACGATGCCGATCAGGTTCAGCCCCTTCTCGGCGGCCTTGGGCGCAAGCAGATCGTTCACCTCTTCGACGCAGTCGCGCAGGCTGAAGGGCTGTTGCTCCAGATCCGTGTGGCCCGACTCGATCTTCGAGAAGTCAAGGATATTGTTGATCAGCGCGAGCAGCATATCGCCGCTGGTGCGGATGAACTCGGCATACTGGCGCTGCTCGCTGGTGAGATCGGTGTCCAGCATCAGGCAGGTCATCCCGATCACGGCGTTCATCGGGGTGCGGATCTCGTGGCTCATGGTCGCCAGGAAAGCCGACTTGGCCCGCGTGGCCGCCTCGGCTGTCTCTTTGGCGCGCACCAGCGCGGCTGTGTCATGCATGCGCGCCGTGATGTCGCGGTAGAGCCAGAGGTGCCCGCGATAGGAGTCGCCCACAAAGATCGGCACATAGTCGCGCTCAAGCATGCGTCCGTCGGCCAGGGGCACAAGCTCGTCGCTGATCGGTCGTCGCCGCTCCAGGATGCGCTCAACTCTGGCCAGGAACTCGTCGGCGTCGGCGAAAATCGGGCTGAGCGCCCGCGCAGCCTCGCGACAGTCGCTGCCGATCATCGCCTCGGGCGAGACGGGGATGCCGAAGATGGTACAGAACGCCTGGTTGGTCAGGGAGAGCCGGCGCTGCTCGTCCTCCAGCAGCACGCCCGCCTGGATGCTGGCGATCAGGGCGGTGAGCCGTGTGCTGGCGGCCTGGAGATCGGCCGTGGCCCGCAGCCGCTCGCTGATGTCGGAGGCCACGCCGATCACGCTCGTTACCGCGCCCTCAGCGTCGCGCATCGGGCTGTAGCGCGTCTCAAAGTTGAGCGCGCCCACCGTGATGATGGTCGAGAAGCTCTCGCCGCCCAGGGCGCGGCGAATGTTGGCGAGGATATCCGGGTAGTCGCCGTAGAGGGCGAAGACCGACTTCCCCACCGCATCGCTGGGCACAAGGTCGGCCACCTCCAGGCCCTTACCCTCGCAGAGGATGAAGACTCCGTCGCGGTCGAGCACAAAGAGGATGATCGGCATCGAGCCGATCACCGCCCGCAGGTAGGCCTCGTTGAGCCGCAGCGCCTCGGATGTCGCGAGCGAGAGCGTATGAGTGTCTACTAATGCGTACGATGGCCTACCTGTAGCTGCGGAAGACGTGGGCATAGATGCTGATCCTGGGCAAGGGTGGGCCAGCTTGCATACTCGTCAACATACCAAGATCCTCGGCGTATCTTTTGGGTCAGCGCAGCGCAGCAGCCGCTCCAGGGTGGCCAGCAACTCGCCCGATGAGGCCGGCTTGGTCAGGAAGGCGCTGGCGCCCTCCGCGCTCGCCACATCACGGTCGTGTTCCTGGCCGCTGGCCGTAAGCATCAGCACCGGCAGCACGGCGTGCCGGGAGTCGGCGCGCACCCGCCGCAGCAACTCGATGCCATCTACCTCAGGCATCGACAGGTCGGCGATCAGCACATCCACTGGCCCGCTGGCCAGCATATCCAGGGCAATCTGTCCGTCGTCGGCAACCTGCACCTCGTAGCCCGCCTTGCGTAAGGTCAGGCTCAGGATGCGCTGGATGATCAGCGAGTCGTCGGCGATCAGGATGTGGGGCATCGTAGTGCTCCTAACGTGTGCTGGCGATCAGGGCGCTCTCGACGTCGTCGGCCATCGGGAAGACGCGGTCGAACTTGGTGAGCCGCAAGATGCGCCGGGCGGCCTCCTCGTTTGGCCAGACTAAGACGACTTCGCCATCGGCGACGCGGGCCTTCTTCAGCAGGCTCACCAGCACCGCCATGCCGGCGCTGTCGATAAATGGCACCGCCGAGAGGTCGATCACAAAGCGATTGGCCCCCCCGGCCACCAGCGCGTCGAGGCGCTCGCGCAACTTCGGCGCGCTGAAGGCGTCGATCCGGCTGTCGGTTGTCACCACCGCGATCTGAACGATATGGTTATGGACTGTGATCTCCATCAAAGTTTTCCTTCGCCTAGCTGACGGGGGTGTGGCAGCTTCGCCGCCACCCCCCCGCCAGATGTCCATGCGCAGGGCGCACAACACCCGATGAACATGGCGGCTGGTGTCCGGCTAGCGGCTATGTTCACGTTAGCAATTAGACATCAAGCCGCTTGGTGAGTCGCCAGATATTGCCATCTGGCCGCGTGTTGTAGCTCAGGTCGTCGAGGAGCGAGCGGGCCAGGAACAAGCCGTAGCCGCCCTCGTGGATCTCGTCAAGGTCGGGCGTAGCCACGGATGCCGGGTTGAAGGCCACCCCCGTGTCGAGGAGCTGGATCACCATGCGGTGCGGCTGGCACAGCACCTGCATCGTGATCGCGATCCTACCGCTGGCCGCGCCATAGGCGTGGTCGACGATGTTCGCGCTAATCTCCTGGACGGCGAGCTGGATGTTGTAGGTGGTGATCGCCGGCTCGACTAGGCCCTCCTCGCGCGCCAGCAGGTCGCCGATACAGGCCGCAATAATGTTCAGATAGCGGTGTTCGGCAGGAATGCTGAGTTCAACTGGCGCATAGCTCATGGTGTAGGGACTCCCTTCACGACCACAAGGGTCTGGTCATCGCTCTGCTCGCCCCCGGCGCAGAAGGCCGCGACGGCGGCGAACAGAGCCTCGGCGATCTCCGCTGCGGGCTGGTCGCCGATCACGTCTACCAGGGTCAGCAGGCGCTCGATTGAGAACATCTCGCCGGTTGGGCTGAACGCCTCGTTGAAGCCATCGGTCGCCAGCACCAGCAGGTCGCCCGGCCCCATTGGCATCGACTGGAGCGTGCAGAGGGTATCGTCGAGGACGCCCATGGGCACGCCGTCGGCCTCCAGCAGGCGGGCCAGAGCGCCGTATGGCCGATAGATCACCGGGGCGTGGCCGGCGTTTGCGTAGTACAGGATGCGCTCGGCAGACGTGTACATGCCCACAAAGACCGTGGCGAACATGCCAACCTCGGTGAAATCGGCGTAGAGATCTTGGCTGGCGCGATCCATGATCTTCACCGGGTCGAGATCCGGCAGATAGTTAGTCTTGCCGCGCAAGGCGGTTCGCACCATCGCCATTAGCAGGGCCGCCGGGATACCCTTGCCGGTCACATCGCCCAGGGCGATGACGAGGGGCCGGTTGGGCGCGCTCACAAAGTCGAAGAAGTCGCCGCCGACATGCAGCGCCGGCAGCGAGCGGGCGAACAGGTCGAGTCCGGGTACCACGGGCGGGAAATGCGGCAGCAGGTTGCGCTGCACCGTGCGGGCCAGATCCATCTCGGTCTGCATGCGGGTGCGGTCGATCTGATCCTGGTAGAGCAGGCCGCGCTCGATCATCATGCCGGCCTGCTCGGCGATGGCCCGGGCCAGCTTGAGGTCAGGCGAGCTGAAGGTGCCCGGTCGGTTGATCAGGCCCAGGCCGCCGGAGATCGTCGCGCCCCGCACGACAATCGGCACGTAGAGCAGGCTGCGGATGCCCGGCCAGCGCGTGCGCAACTCGGCGGCACCGAGCAGTTGCTCGTGGCCCGCATCGAGCAACTGCTGGTGCAGGTTGGCGATCTGCTCCGTATGCTGGCCGGCCTGGTAGATCGTGGGCTGCGAATCCCCGTGGTCGCGCATACAGACGAAGGCGGCCTCAGACTTCAGCATGCGCTGTGCCTCGTCCGCCAGCAGGCCGAGAGCCTCGTTGAGCCGCAGCAGGCCACCGGCGCTGCGGTTGATCTGGTAGAGCGCCAGCAGCTGATCCTGGGTGTCCACCAACTCGCCAGTGACCGCGTCGACCTCGGTGTTGAGCCGCAGCATCTGGCCGATCATGTCGGCGTCAGCCTCCAGGCGAACATGCTGGGCCAGGCCACCTGTGCCGTATACGCGCAGCTCGCCCACCGGGTCGCGCCGGTAGCAGATCAGGACAGACATGCCCGCGTCGCCCGCAGCGCCCGCGCCCCAGCGGGCCAGCGGGCGCTGGAGGTCGCAGATCTCCACACAGCTGGCCCCGCCGGAGAGCCACGCCTGGGCCAGAGTCGTGAAGCGCCTCGGCTGGGCATCGAGGAGCGACTGTAGGATCGTGATCGCGGATATAGACACGGCTAGGAGATCGTCCGGTCGGTGAGCATCGCCACCGCGATGGCCTCCTCGTCGAAGATCGTGAAGGCCCGGTTTAGGCGGGTCAGCTCGAAGATGATCCGCACTGGCTGCTGTAGGCAGCAGAGATATAGCTCGCCCTTGCCTGTGCGGCAGCGCTTCATGCCGCTCACCAGAGCCGAGAGGGCCGCCGAGTCAATGAAGTGTACCCCGCTGAGATTTACCACCACCCGCGCCGGTTGTCGCCCGGTGACGCTGTCCATCCAGGCGGATACCGCCGGGGCCGCGTGGGAATCGAAACGACCGCTCAGCTCCAGCACGGCCACGTCATTAATGCTTCGGCTCACCTGCTGCATACGATCTGCCTCCTTGTGTTCCTAAAGACCCGCCCTATCACGTTGAGCGCAGCGCCCCGCCATGCATCATTATCGTCGGGAGGCTGCGCTCAACGTGATCGGCGTGACAGGGTGACGCTTGCGCTCCTGCCTATCTATAGCAATCCTCTTGGGGTTGTTGCGTGGAGTCGAGGCTTTAGCCGGATAAGGCCGGCTAAAGCCTTGACTCCTTCTTCACAACTGGAATAGGACTGCTATATGTGGGTGAGCTTGCCAGCGAAGCTGACAAGCTCACCCAGTAGATAGGCAGGCATTTCGGGATCCTACGGCCCAGACTACGCCGTCACTAGGGTGCGCGCACCCAGAAGGTTCTGGAAGTGCATGACGTACCAATCCACCACCTCGGCCATGGGCAGGCCCCGGGCGGCCAAGTAGTTGCGCGTGCCGATATCGCGCCGGAGCTGCGGGTCGTCGATCAGGCGGGCAATCGCCGCCGCCAGGCTGGCGTCGTTGCCGGGTTCGAAGAACTCGCCGGCGTAGCCCTCCTCGGCAATCAGTTCGGCCAGGTCGCCCATGTTCGGCAGCACCACGGCGCGACCGTAGTCGCCGGCCTGGTGCAGCACGCCCGAGCTGCCGGTGGTGCTGGTGTAGGGCAGGACGAGCATGGCCGCCTGGGTAAAGATCGTCGGCACGTCTTCCTCGGCCACGTAGCCGGTGAAGCGGATGCCCGGCACATCGGCATAGCGCTGGCGGACGCTCTCCAGGTAGCCGGGGGCATTGGGGCTATCGGTGCCGGCGATCACCAGCTCCAGGGGCGGGCGACCGGGCGCGGGCAGGTTGCGGAACGCCTCGACCAGCGGCTCGACCCGCTTATAGGTACCGAACTTGCCGAAGGTCATGATCTGCAGCGGGTTATCGGGCGGCTCGACGATTGGCCGGGGGCTGTCGTCGAAGGCCCCGTGGGGTGCCAGCAGCACGTTCGTCGCCCCATAGCGCGACTCGATCAACTCCACGTACTTGGGGATGGTCAGGGCCACCAGGTCGGCGCGCAGCAGCGCACGGGTCAGGGCCGCCCCGGCCAACTGGATCAGCCTGACCATCAGCGGGTTGGCGGCGAACCCGGCCTGCTTGAGATCCACGGTCTCGATGATATTGTGCAGCAGGACGATGGTGGGCAGGCCCATGGCCCGCACAAGGGCCGGGGCGAGCAGGCCCAGACCGCCGCTAATTTTGCCGCGACCGAAGGTGGCGAACTGGATGTTAAAGAGGACGGCGGCGGGGGCGGCGGCCCGCACGGCGGCGCGGATGCGCAGCGGATTGCCCGCAGCACCAAAGCGCCAGCAGGGCACGATCTCCACGGGGGCCAGACCGGGGGCGTTGGGCTCGGCGGGGTAGCCCCGCCCGTCGGGCAGGTCGTCGACCAGCAGGGTGATCGCGCTGACCTCGGGCTTGGTCCGCAGGTGGCGCACAAAGTGGTAGGCATACTCGTTCAGCGAGCCGGCGCCGGGCGGGTAGGTGGTGACGAGGACGATGTGCATAGTCATGCCTTCGCGTAGACGCCGCGCAGATCGTTCAGCTTAATCGTGATCAGGTCGCGCGCGAAGCGGCGCACCTCGCGGATGGGGTCAACCTTTGAGCCAGGGGCGTCGATCCATGCCACCGGCACCTCGGCGACCCGGTAGCCCAGGCGTGCGGCCAGGTAGAGGATCTCCAGGTCGAAGGAGAAGCCCATGATGGTCTGGGCGCTGTGCAGGCGGCGGGCGGCCGCGCTGGTGAAGAGCTTGAACCCGCACTGGGTATCGCTCACGCCCACGCGCAGCGCGCTGCGCACGAACAGGCGCAGGCCGCCGCTGAGCAGGCGGCGCAGGGGCGAGCGGTGGGCCTCCTCGGCACCCGTGGCCGCCCGCGAGCCAATGGCGATATCGTAGCCGTCCGTGTCGACCTTGCGCAGCAGCTTGTCGATCTCCTCGATCGGCGTGGAGTTATCGGCGTCGGTGAAGAGGATGTAGCGTCCACGGGCGGCCAGCACTCCGCGCCGCACCGCGCTGCCCTTGCCGCCGTTGGCCGGCGCGCGCAGCAGCCGCAGGTTCACCAGCTCAAGCCCCTCGACAAGTTCGACCGTGCTGTCCTTCGAGCCATCGTCGGCCACGATCAGCTCCCACGGAAAGCCGCTGCTGCTCAGGTGCGAGGCAATCGCGCCGATTGTCGGCACGATCCGTACCTCCTCGTTGTAGGCCGGGATGACTACGGAAACGAACGGGTCGCCCTCAATCGGGGCGTGCTTCCAGCGCGAGTAGGCGTCGTACGACATGGTAACTTCCCCTGGTGTGCGAGCACACGGTCAGACCAAGTCCGGTGGATTGCGGCAAGATTTTTCGGGGGGGCCAGCCCTCTCCGTAGCACTCCCAACGTCGCATGCGTGATTGAACATACAATAGCGGGCCGTTGAAGCGGATCGCATTTGGCTGGGAACCGTCGTGAGGAGTGGGCTACAGGGGGGTAGCCCGACAAAAGCAGCGGTGCGGCGTGACGTGATGGGAACGTGAAGGCCCGCACGGTTCTACTTCTTTTGGTGCCGCCCGTGATGAGGACGGCGGCGCTGCCCCCAGCGTACTACCACGTGCCAGCTACGACAAAGCTGTGTACATGAGTGGAAGATGACAAAATGGTTAAAATTTTCGTCACCGCCTTGTAATCTGCGCGCACACCTGGGTAGCCCCGCTTTCCTGCGCCGCGCGTTCATACGTGTAGCGCTCATCGGATCCTATCGCGCCAGCACCTCATGGACACTACCCGCACCGCCACCGCCCGCCTGCGCCGAGGGCCGCCGCGCCTGATCGCCTTGCTGCCCCCCGCCCTCACCACGCCCATCCAGGTCAACCCGCAGCTGCTGTTGGCCCTGGCCCTGGCCCTGGCCTACCACTGCAGCCTCAGCTTCTTCACCTTCGGGCGCACCTACGACGCCTTCGTGCATATCTTCTTCGCCGACCACTACGCCCGTGCCTGGTTCGACCACTGGGACTACCGCTGGTACACCGGATTCACGATGACCAGCTACCCGCCCGGCTCCCAGCAGACAATCGCCCTGCTCGCGAAGTTCGTTGGCCTGCGTACTGGCTTCGTCTTCACCCAGACCTTCGCGGTGCTGATGGTGACGGTGGGAGCCTATCGCTTCGCCTGCGTCTGGGCCAGCGAGGAGGCCGCTGGCTACGCGGCGCTGCTGGCGGTCTTCTCCTCGTCGATCACCGAGACGATCCACGTCTTTGGGCAACTGCCTACCATGTTCTCGCTGGGCTTCCTGCTGAACACGCTGCCCTTTGTGTACCGCTGGGTGCGCGAGGGCAAGCTGCGCTACCTCTACCTGGCCTGGGTCGGCAACGCGGCCACCACCGCCGGGCACCACGTCACCACGCTGTTCGGCGCGATCTTCTTTGTGGCCCCGGTGATCGTCCTGGCCCTGGTGGAGTCGCTGCGCGAGCCACACCCCGGCGAACCCAGCGCCCACCCGGCGACGCTCACCTGGGCCAACCTGCGCCCCGTCCTGGTGCGCCGGGTGCGCCGCGTCCTGCCGAGTACCATCCGCGCCGGCGTCTACGGCGTGGGTCTGGTCGCCCTGCTGCTGCTGGTGGTGCTGCCCTACTGGCTCTGGAGCAAGGCCGACCCGATCACCCAGGTCTCCATCCCCCACGCCTCGCGGGACTCGTTTATTAAGAACATCAACGCCGGCCTGGTCTTCTGGCTGGTGCCCTACGGGCTGACCCTGGTGGGCCTGCCCTATGCCTTCTACAAGGGCATGACCACCAAAGCCTGGCCGATGACCCTCTCGCTGGCCATGCTGGTTTTCCTGGGCACCGGCGGCACCACGCCCTTCCCCAAGCTGCTGCTGGGCGGGGCCTTCGATGTGCTGACCCTTGACCGTTTCACCTTCTGGGCCACGATCACCGTGCTGCCCCTGCTCGGCGAGTTTGTGCGCAGCCTGCGCCACGGCAACCTGGCCCGCTACGTGCGCGAGCAGTTTGGCTACTCGATGCTGCGGATTGTGCAGACCAGCCTGCTGATCAGCTATGTGGTGATGTCGGTCTGGACATCGAGCCTGACCCAGTTCCGCAAGTTTCAGCCGGCGGCCATCGACGTTGACCCGATTGTCACCTTCCTGGCCAAGGACGAACACTGGCGCTGGCGCTACATGACCCTCGGCTTCGGCGACCAAGTGGCTTGGCTGGGTTCGCAGACCACGGCCACCAGCGTGGACGGCAACTACCACTCGGCCCGGCGTCTGCCCGAGCTGACCAGCACGCCAGTCGAGCGCCTGGAGGGTGCCAAGTACAGTGGAATCCCCGGCATCGGCTCGCTCCAGCAGTTTATGGCCGTGCCCGACAAGTACAACCTGAAGTTTATCTTCTCGAACGACCAGTTCTACGACCCGCTGCTCTACTTTTCGGGCTGGCACCGGCTGCAGCGCCTAGAGAACGGAATCATGGTCTGGGAGCGCGCCGACATCCCGGCCCTGCCCGAGGTGCTGCCGCGCAAGGAGATCCCGTCCTTCCAGCGGGTGATGTGGGGTCTGGTGCCCATGGGTGCCCTGATCATCGCCATGCTCTCGATGGGTGCCTACACCGCGCGCCACCTGCTGCGCGCCCGCCGCCGCTGGAAGGCCGAGACGGAACCCGAGCTGCTGGGCGACCGCACGCAGTCATCCTTGGGCCACTGGCTGGTGCCCGACTGGGCCGCCCGCCGGGGCTGGGCGCTGTTCCACATCCTGCACCCCTACATCACCGGCCCATGGCGCTGGGTCGACGGCCTGCTGCTGCGCTGGTCGGCCCTGCCCCCCGGCTCCGACGGCGGTCGGCCCGTGCCCTGGCAGTTCTGGCAGATCTGGCTGGAGCGCATCCCCTGGCCGCGCCCGGCCGCCCCCACCGCCCGCCAGGTGCGCAGCATGATCATCCTCGGCATCGCGCTGCTCGGTACGGCCTACGGTATCTCTCGCTACCTGAAGGCCGCCCGCACGCCCACCGCCGTACTCCAGGCGTATTATGACGACCTCGACTTTCGGCGTTTCGACGCGGCCTACGCCCGGCTCGATCCGCTCGCCCGGCCCACCTACGATCAGTACCTGATCAACCTCTCGCTCCAGGGCGGCCTGGTCGCCTCTTACGGCAAGCTCGCCAACGTCGCGGTGGATGTTCGCCAGACCTCGCAGATCGCCGCGACGGCCGAGGTGACGGCCACATGGATCACCGCCCTGAAGACCTACCCGACCTACCGCACCCACGAGATGCACCTGCGCGACGGAGCCTGGACGATCACCCCCGACCCGCCGGAGACCGACCGGCCCGCCGAGATGTTTGTGCGCCGCCCCGAGGTGGCCTGGAACACGCCCGCCGCCGGTTCCGGTGCCGACCTCGGCCCGGTGCCGCCCGCCTCCGACCGGCCCGAGATCCAGGTACTCTCGTCTCGTCTGGTGCGCCACGATATGCGCTACAGTGTGGTGGGCGAGCTGGTGAACCTCGACGCCGACCCCGGCGACCTGACGGTGACGGCCATCCTCTTCGACCCCAAGAGTGCCGAACTGAGCCGCTACAACGCCCAGTCGGTGATCAGCCACAAGCTGCTGCCCCGTGAGATCACGCCCTTTCGGGTTGACTTCGAGGGTGTGGCGGGCACCATGATCACCAAGACCCTCAGCCCCAGCTTCGATCCGACCGCCTTCACCCCGCCCGATCTATCCAGCCCGGTCGCCAGCTTTGTCGTCTACGCCAAGGCGGTCGTCACCCAGCGCGATCTGCGCCGCGATCTGTCGCTCTACAACCTGCGGATCACCCGCGACGATGCTGGTTATGCCGCACTCAGCGGCACGCTCTACAACCACGGCACCGTCGAGGCGACCATTCCCGAGCTGCTCCTGACCTACTACGACCAAGGCGGCCAGGTGGCCTGGGTGGATGCGCGTTTCGTCGAGCGCTCGGTGCGCCAGCAAACCTCGCTCGACTTCAGCGTGCGCCTGACCCCGCGTGACCAGGTGGAGACGCTGCGCGACAGCGGGGCGGGCTATAGCAACCAGCGCAGCGCCGGGGTGACGAGCGCGATCAGCCGGGACGAGCGCTTGGCCCTGCCGCCCGACTTGGGCTATGACAGCCTGCGGGTGAGCCTGAATACCTTCAACGGAGGGACGTGATGCGACAGGGGACTGGAACCTGGAGACAGGCAACCGCCTTGCTGCTCACACTGCTGGCCCTGCTGCTGACCGGCTGCGCCAGGCGGGGCCAGGCGGCGACACCGGCGTGGGACGGAGTCCTGCGGATTAGCGCGCCGCCCCTGGCTCACGCTGGCGAGACGGTGAGCGTGCTGGTGGAGGGGGCCGCCCCCGACGGTGCCGAGGTGACGCTTACGGTGATGCTGGGCTATGGGCCGCACGTCTACCGCGCCCAGATGATCCGTGGTGCGGCGGCGCTGGCCATCCCCGCCGCCGACACCCGCGAGGCCGGGGCGGCCACCCTGGTCGCGGGCGTGGGCGCGGCGCGGGCCAGCACTTCGCTCAACATTGTGGCGGGGCCGACGACGACTCTGAGCGAGCCACTGGTCGGCCCGCGCTCGATCTGTGTCGGTGAGCTTGACCACAGCCTGGCGACGGTGATCGCGTCTGATCAGTACGATAATGCCCCGGCTGACGGTACGGGCCTGACCCTACACCTCAGCTACCCCGACGGCAGCTTGGCCGCGCTTGAGTTGCGCACCAGGGGCGGCATGGCCTGGGCACCTTTAGTCGGACACCGGCGGGCCGGCACCGTCGCGGTGGGCGCGACCTCCGGCGGCGCGCACAGCAGCGACGCCGACATGAGCGTAGCCGCCTGTGTGCCCACGCCCTTCAGCCTGCGGGCCGTGCCGCCGGGCCTGCCCGCCGACGGGCGCCAGATACTCACCCTGCGCACCAGCCCGATTACCGACAGCTACGCCAACCCGCTGCCCGACGGCACCCTGATCACCTTCCTGGTAGCCGCGCCCTCGGGCGAACTGCGCATCCCCGCGCAGACCATCGGCGGCGTGGCCGAGGTGACGCTGCGCGCGCCCCAGGAGCCGGGCACCGCCAGCGTGCGGGCGATCATCCTCGGCGTCGAGAGCGCGCCCCTGGAGATCGTCTTTAGCTCTATGGGAGGGCTTGCCCCTCTCCACAGATAAAGCTACGCACACGGGTACTCGGCAAGCACCTCAGGGCTGATGCAAAGTCGCCTCCGGCGGGGGTTTGGGGGTGGCAAAGCCACCCCCGAACGATCTTTTTTTGTTGGTTTTTGGCGGCGAATCCGCCAAAAACCAACAAAAAGCGCGGTCTGGGGCGCAACCCCAGCAACGTTGCATCAGCCCTAGCAAGCACCTATGGCTATCTCGAAGAATCTCGTCAAGACCATCCTCGGCGCGGCCCTGCTGCTCGCCGCGATGGTGGCTGCCCTGGCCGCCGTCGCCGGCGTCGCCAACCTGCTGGCCTTCGTGCAAGAGGGTGCCGACCCGGCCTCGGCCCTCAACATTGTCCCTAACATCCCCCCCGACCTGAGTGTGCGGATTGATCGCCTGCCCGACCCCGCCGATGTCGGGCGCACCATGGATCCGGCCACCCGCGACAAGGTCGAGGCGGCCTACCTGCGGGCCTGGCTCCAGTGGAGTCTTTCGTACGAGCACGGCGGACCCTACGGCCTGGGCAGCTACTTCCACGGCCCGGCCCTGCAGCGCGTGAGCGATGCGATCTCCGGGGCAATCGCCGACGGCCTGAGCATCAGCCAGGTGAACACCAGCCACCAGATCGGCCTGCGCTTCTTCGCCCTTGACGGACGGCTGCTCAGCTTTCGCGACGAGGACGCCCACATCGTGCGGATTACCCACGACGCCAAGGGCAACCTGGTCTCCAGCCTCGAACTGCGGGCCGCCTATGACGTGACCATGGTCGAGGACAACGGCCTCTGGAAGATCTACCGGCTAACCCAGGTACGCAGCGCGCCCCTCGGCCCGCCCGCCCCGGCCGCGCCCGCGCCCGGCCTCGTCGCCCGCACGGGCAACCAGCTTACCCTGGATGACCGCGCCTATGTGGTGGCCGGTGTCAACTACTACCCTCAGGCCACGCCCTGGGATCTCTTCTGGTCTAGCTACGACCCCCAGCTAATCGACGCCGACATGGCCCAGGTCGCCAGCCTGGGCATGAACACCGTCCGCATCTTCGTGCCTTACGCACAGTTTGGTGGCAGCCAGGTTGAGCCCAAGATGCTCGACCGGCTGGGCGACCTGCTGGCCCGCGCCGAGTCCCACGGCCTGAAGGTGATCGTCACCCTCTTCGATTTCCACGCCGACTACGCGCCCCTGCTCTGGCCACGGGCCGACCGGCACCTGGAGGCGATCCTGGGGCGCTTTGTCGGCAGCCCGGCGGTGCTGGCCTGGGATCTGAAGAACGAGCCAGACCTAGATTACCAGGCCGCTGGGCGCGCGAACGTCATGGCTTGGCTGGAACACACCGCCCGCGTGGTGCGCGCCGCCGACCCGAGCCACCTAATCACCATCGGCTGGTCGAACCCCGAGGCCGCCGCCGATCTGGCCGATCAGGTGGACTTTGTCTCCTTCCACTACTACGCCCCGGTGGCCCAGCTATCGGCCCGCTACGCGCAGCTACGCGCTGCTACCGCCAGACCCCTGCTCCTGGGCGAGTTCGGCCTCTCCACCTGGAACAGCTCCTTCTTCCCCGGCAGCAGCGAGGTCGAGCAGGCTGCCTACACCGCCGATCTGCTGGGCAAGCTGCGCGCAACCGACGCGGCGGGATTTATGATCTGGACGCTCTACGACTTCCGCAAGGTGCCCGCCAACGTGGCCGGGCGCGCGCCCTGGACGAACAACCCCCAGCAGCATCTGGGGGTGCTGCGCGCCGATGGCACGCCCAAGCCGGTCGCCGCGCTGCTCGCCCCTGGCGCGAGCCTGAATGTCCCCAGGCCGACGCTGGCCGCCCGCATGCTCAAGCCCTTCCGCGTCACCCTTATGATCGTCTGGCTGCTGCTGGCCTCCGGCATCGCCCTTTGGCTGGTTCCCCGGCGGCGCTAAGGAAGCGCGGCCCTGCTGCCTGCGCTACGGCTGACACTATCTGCCCCGAATCAGCGTATCATGATCGCGCCGGCAAACATTCAGGGCCGGCAGGAGGAACTACGATCATGAGTCCTACGCTGTTAGAAGCTGCCATCGCGGTCGTGCTGATCGTCGTGGCCTGGCAGCTAGGTCTAGCCCTCGCCCCCATCGTCATCCGTGAGCTGCGCGCGATGCGGCAGTCCCTCGACGAGGCGGGCGAAGACTCCCTGGCCGCCCCCATTGCGCCGCCTACCGAATCTGATCACCCAAAGAAGGAGTTGCCTTATGAGTCGCAGCAGCGTCCCTAGCCGCAGCATTGGCAAGATCGGCACCCTCGTGGTTATCGCCGCCATCGCCGCCGGTCTGCTTAGCCTGATGACCTCGTCGTGGCGCAGCATCTCGCCCGGCTACGTCGGCATCGTCTTCGACAAGGCCAGCCACCTGGTCACCCCCGGTGCCCTAGAGCCGGGCTGGACCTTCATCAACCCGTTCACCCAGGCCATCCAGGAGTACCCCGTCACCATCCAGAACTACGCGATGGTGCTGAAGAGCAGCGAGGGTTCGACCACCGGCGACGACAGCATCAAGATCCAGAGCAGCGAGGGCCAGCAGCTCAACCTCGACGTAGTGATCCAGTACCAAGTGATCCGCGCCGAGGCCGGGACGCTCTACCAGGACTGGGGCGGCGCCGACATTAGCGTGGTTGAGGATCGCGTGGTGCGCCAGTACACCCGCACCCAGGTACCGGCCATCGCCGCCGGCTACACCTGGGAGCAAGTCGTCTCCAGCCAGCGCGCCGAGATGACGACCAAGATCACCGAGGCTCTGCACACCGAGTTTGCCCGCCGCCACCTCGAACTCGTATCCTTCGGTATCCGCGAGGTACACCTGCCCGAGACGCTTCAGCAGGCGCTCAACAGCAAGATCCAGGCCCAGCAGCAGGCCGAGCAGCAGAAGTACCAACTGGAGCAGGCCCGGGTGAAGGCCGACCAGGACAAGGTCGTGGCCCAGGGCCAGGCCCAGGCGCTCCAGGCCCAGGCCGAGGGCGAGGCCGCCGCCACCCGCATCCGCGCCGAGGCCCAGGCCGAGGCGAACCTCAAGCTCGCCGCGAGCCTCACTCCCGCGCTCATTCAATACCAGCAAGTCCAGCGCTGGGACGGCAAGCTGCCAGTGTTCAGCGGCGGAGCCACGCCGCTGATCAACGCCTCCAGCATCATCAGCGGCACCGTCACGCCATAGCCAGATGCGCGCCGCCACGCGGTAGTCTTGATACACACGCCGCCCAGGCACAGCCTGGGCGGCGTGTGTATGGGGCGTACAATCGCACCATGAGCTATTCGCCAACACGGTATAATGGGCGAAACCTGTTCGCGCCCTTCGCGTTCGCGCCGTTCGCCCAATTTCGCGCCCTTCGCGATCCAAACGCCCTTCGCGTTCGCGCCGTTCGCCCAATTTCGCGCCCTTCGCGATCCAAACGCCCTTCGCGTTCGCGCCGTTCGCCCAATTTCGCGCCGTTCGCGATCCAAACGCCCTTCGCCCTTCGCGTTCGCGCCGTTCGCCCAATTTCGCGCCGTTCGCGATCCAAACGCCCTTCGCCCTTCGCGTTCGCGCCGTTCGCCCAATTTCGCGCCCTTCGCGATCCAAACGCCCTTCGCCCTTCGCGTTCGCGCCGTTCGCCCAATTTCGCGCCGTTCGCGATCCAAACGCCCTTCGCCCTTCGCG
>CAISPW010000080.1 GCA_903887465.1 uncultured Oscillochloris sp.
AACGTTGCCGCGACAGGGTGACTGATGTAAAAATAGCCGATAGCCGATAGCCGATAGCCGGGCATCAGCGACCATGTTCATCGCGGCGGTGTGCGCCCCGCGCATGAACGTCTTTTGCGCTACTGCGATCTTTTTTTGTGGATGTTTGGCGGCGGGGCGGCGGCGGTAGGTGTATGCTTAATGGTGGTCTAATATTTTCGGGCTATTTACGTCACTTGTCACAATGTAGCATGTACCGCTCTGTAATCGTGAAATCCTCGAACGGTACATGCGCCGGTTGAGCGCCCAAAATAGCCCGACCACCGTTAAGCGTACACCTACCTACGTTTGTACACCTATGGATAACCTCATCACCAGCCTCGCCGCCTTCCTGCCGCGCGACCGCGTGGCCCAGATCTGCGTAGGCGCGCCGCTGGCCGCCGAGGGCGTGGCCCTGATCGCCGATATCTCCGGGTTCACGCCACTCACCGAGCGCCTGGCCCGCGAGTTGAGCCCGGCCCGTGGCGCTGAGGAGCTGACCCGCGCGCTCAACGGCGTGTTCGCCCCGCTGATCGGCGAGGCCCGCCGCTTTGGCGGCAGCGTGATCAAGTTCGGCGGCGACGCCCTGATCGTCTGGTTCCCGCGCCAGCCCCAGGGCCGACGCGCGACGCTGATCCGCCGATCCCTGGCCGCTGCCGCCGGCATGCAGGCCGCCATCGGTCGCCACGGATGCGTCGCCACCCCCGCCGGTGCCTTCACCCTGACGATGAAGATCGGCATGGCCTACGGCCCGGCCCTGCGCCTGCGCCTCGGCGATCCCACCCTGGGCTACGAGGATGTGATCGGCGGGGCGACCCTCGACCGTATGGCCGAGGCCGAGCACCACGCCGGCCCCGGCGAGATCATCCTCGACCCGGCCGGGATCAGCGGCGTCGCCGACCTGGCCCTGGTGCATGAGGATCGCGGCGGCCTGCTGGTGGTGGGCGGGCCGCGCTGTAGGGTGGCCCCCGCCCGCCACCAGCAGGCCGCGTCGGCGGACGGCGGTGCCGAACTGGCCGAGGCCCTGCGGCCCTACCTGCCCGCCGAGGTCTTTGATGCCTTGCGCGACGGGCGCGCCCAGCCGGCCGAACTGAAGCCGGTGGTGAGCATCTTCGTGCAGTTTCAGGGCATCGTCTATGATGACGCGGCGCTGGCCACACCGCGCCTGGCGGCCTACTTCGCGGCGGCCCAGGCCACGGCGGCGCGCTACGGCGGGCGGGTGAACCGGCTGATCACCGGCGATAAGGGCAGCCTGCTGCACGTGATCTTTGGTGCGCCGAGCGCCGTGGAGGAGCAGGATCGGCGGGCGGCCCTGTGCTGCCTGGAGTTGCGCCGGGCCGCCGGTGAGCTGGGATTCATCAGCGCCCAGCGCATCGGCGCGGCGGCCGGGAGGGCCTTCGCTGGCCCGGTCGGCTCGCCGGCCCGCCGCGACTACACCGTGATGGGCGACACGATCAACCTCTCGGCCCGGCTGATGCAGTCCGCCGCTGCGGGGCAGATCGTGCTCGATGGCACGCTGGCCGCGCGGCTGGCCGACGACTTCGCCCTGGAGGATCTGGGCGCGGCCATGCTCAAGGGCAAGGCCGATCCGGTGGCCCGCTTGGCCCTGCTGGGCCAGGCGGCGACGCCCCGGCCGGCGGCCAGGGTCTACGGGCGCGACCTGGAATTGGCGGCCCTGCGCCGCCAATTCGACCTGCTGGCCGGCGGGCATGGCGGGGTGGCCGTGCTGATCGGCGACCTAGGCATGGGCAAGAGCCACCTGCTGGCCGCCCTGCGCGCGTCAGCTGATCTGGGCGGGGCCGATGGCGCTCCCCTGTGGGCGGGCGCGGCGGCGGCGGGCTACGGCCAGCCGCGCAGCGGCGCCCTGCTCGCCGCCGCCCTGCGCGAACTGCTCGGCGTCGAGAGCGCCGACGACCCGGCGGCGGGCCTGGACGCCGCCCTGGCCGACCTGCTGGGCGAGCGGGCGGGCGCATCCGCCCTGCCCTACCTGGCCCGCTTCCTCGGCCTGCCCATGGGCGAGGCTCAGGCCCGCGACCTGGCGGCTCTAGCTGGCGAGAGCTTGCGCTGGCGGGTCTTCGAACTGCTCGGCGAGGTTGTGCGGGCGGCCTGCCGGCACCGGCCCCTGGCCCTGGCCCTGGACGACCTCCAGTGGGCCGACCCGACCTCGCTGGAGCTGCTGGAATCGCTGCTGCCCCTGACGAGCGAGCTGCCGCTGCTGCTCATCCTGGCCTCGCGCCCCGACACGGGCAGCCGGGCCTGGGCGATCTTGGGATCGGGGGCCGGGGACTGGGGATCAGAGGCCGATAAGCCCAAGCGAGAGGCAGCGGGTTGCACCCCGATCCCTGATCCCCGATCCCCGATCCCTGGCGCCCTGCGGGTCGATCTGGGCCGGCTTGACGAGACCTCCGCCCTGGCGGTGGTGGCCCAGCACGCCCCCGGCCTGGGCGCGGCGGCGCGGGCCAAGCTGGCCGAGCGCGGCCAGGGCAACCCGCTCTTCCTGGTGGAACTGGCCCGCACGGCGGCGGCCGGCGGGAACCCCGCCGAGCTGCCGGACAGCGTGCAGGGCCTGCTGCTGGCCCAGATCGACCGGCTGCCCGGCGAGCTCCGCGAGACGCTCCAGCTGGCGGCGGTGCTGGGGCCAAGCTTTGCGCCACGGCTGCTGGCGGCCATGGCCGGCCCCGGCGGCGCTGTGGACGCGCGCCTGGAGGCCCTGGAGACGGCGGGCTTTCTGCTGCGGGTCGGCGAGGGCTACGGCTTTCGTCACACGCTGATCCGCGAGAGTGCCTACAGCGCCCTGCTCTACGAGCGGCGACGCGGCCACCACGGCGTGGCGGCGGCGGTGATCGAGCGGCTCTACCCGACCCAACTGGCCGAGCGCTCGGGCGAACTGGCCGAACACTACGAGCGGGCCGAGAACCTCGGCGCGGCGGCGCGCTACCACGGTCAGTCCGCCGACGGTGCCCGCCTGCTCTACGCCAACGCCGAGGCTGAGGTCGGCTATCGCCACGTGCTGGCCCTGCTGGAGCGGTGCGGCTCCGACGATGGCATGCGCGCCCGCACGTACCTCAAGCTGGCCCAGGTGCAGATGAACGCCGGCAACTACGCGGCCGCCCAGGAACTCTACGATCTGGCCTTTGGCCTGCTGGAAATGGAGGAGGCCCAGCGGCCGGCGCGCGTGGCCCGCCGCGCGCCGGTGTTTCGCATGGGCGCCTATGAGCCAGAGACCCTCGACCCCGGACTGCTGAAGTCGACCGCCGGGCTGGAGATCTTATGCAGCATGTTCGAGGGGCTTGTCGAACTCGATGATGATTTCAATGTTGTCCCCGCCTGCGCTCGGCGCTGGCGGATTGAGGATTCCGGCAGGCGCTACATCTTCGACCTCCGCCCAGGGCTTTGCTGGAGCGATGGCGCGGCCCTCACTGCCCACGACTTCGTCTATGCGTGGCGGCGCAACCTTGATCCGCGCACGGGGGCGAGCCTGGCGTCCCTGCTCGATCTCATCTGCAGGGCCGCCGAGTTTCACGACCACCGATCGCCTCAGTCGGAGCTTGGCGTGCGGGCGATCAATGACCTGACGCTAGAGGTAACGCTTGATGCCCCCAGCGGGTACTTTCTCAGCGTGATCACCGCGCTGATCGCCATGCCTCAGCCCGCCCACCTGGTTGCGCGGCTTGGGCCGGCCTGGGCCAACCCCGCCAATATCGTGTGTAACGGCCCCTTTGTGCTGCATAGCTGGCAGCGCGGGCGCGGGCTCCGGCTCAAGCCAAATCGCTACTACCGCGCCTCGCACGAGGTGAAGCTGGATCAGGTTCACTTGCACTTTTGCGCGCCGCGCGATGAATGGGCGCGGCGCGATACGCTCGACCTGTATCGGGTCGTTGATCGTGACGCGCCGCCCGCCGATCATGCCCGCCAAGTGACTCTTAGCTACCTGGCGACCTATTTTCTGGTGTTTGCATGTGGATCTGCCCCCACCAACAGCCTCCCGCTGCGGCGCGCACTGGCAATGTGCATTGACCGCGAGCGGCTGGTGCGCGACGCCTGGGGCGGGATGCAGGAGGCGGCTACCGGCGGGATCATCCCCGCTGGTATGCCGGGCTACTCGCCCGGGCTGGGCGGTAGCTTCGACCCGGCTGCCGCGCATGCGATCATGGCTGATCGCGCTGAGCGGACACCGATCATCCTGGCCTCGACGATGGGCTTTGGCCAGACGCCAAGGTTTATCCAGCGCGCCTGGAGCGCCCTGTCCGGGCTATCGGTTCAGGTTGTCGAAGATGTGCCGATCGACCAGTTGCTCGCCGGGCTACACGCGGGCGATTACCATGTCGCCCTGATGGGGTGGGAGGCCGAGTACCCTGATCCCAACAGCTTTCTGCACACGCTCTTTTATAGCGGGAGCCCGGTCAACTACTTTGGCTGGAGCAATCCCGCCTACGACAGCCTGGTCGATCAGGCTTCGCGCCATACCGATCAGGCCACACGTATGGCGCTCTACCATCAGGCCGAGCGTATCCTTGTCGCCGATGAGGTGGCGCTTGTGCCGCTCTACTACGAGCGGATGCAGGCGATCCTCGCGAGCACATTCCAGATCGCTCAGGGCAGCCATCTTATTCGCGGCGGGCGGATCAAGCTGAAGCAGATCGTGCCGACGCGCTGGCGTTAGCGGTCCACCAGCGGCAAGAATACCTGGATTATGAACACGCTGATGCCGGGATCGACGCGCAGCCCGCTGAGGCTGTTGCCGATCAGGTAGACCGTCACCGTGCCGCTGCTGCCGCTCGGGCGGGTGATGCAGAGGTCGTCCGTGCCACCGGCACCGCTGTTGGCGCTAAACGTATTGTTGCGCAAAGTGACCGTGCCGCTGACCAGGACAATCTTCCCGCCGCCGCAGTCGCCGGTGGCGCTGTTGCGCTGCACGGTGGTGTGCGTGATGCTCACGCTGCTGCCGCCGCGCACCGTGATCGCGAAGCCGCCACCGTCGCCCCCGGCCGAGAGATCCTCGAACAGGCTGTCGCGGATCGTCAGGTGCGCGCCGCCGTCGATGTCGAGGTAGAGCCCGCCGCCGTCCCCCGTGGCCCCGACCGGATCGCTGAGGAAGAAGTCGGGCCGAAACGCGCTGTTGTCGATAACGACCGTCGCCCCGCTCAGTTTCGGGCTGCCCACCCCGCCAACCACCCGCATGCCGCCGCCATTGCCGCTGATCTGGCTGGTACTGAGGGTGTTAATGCTGCGCACCGTTAGGCTTGTCACGCCCTTGTCAACACTGAGCGCCGGGGTAGTGTTATCGCCGCGCAGCCCGCTGCGGTCGGCGGCGTTATAGGTCAGCCCGGCGGCGAGCATAGCCGCGCGGCTGGTGAAGACGCCGGTGCTGTTGCCGCCGCAGTCGAAGTTCGGTGCCGACCAGCCCCCCTCGACATCCATGTTCACCGCAATAACCGCGCCGTTCACATTTCGGCCAAAGTCAGGCTCATAGAGCGGGGTGTAGATATCGTCGGCGGTCGCGTTGGTAATAATCGTGTCGGGGCTGTTGGCACAGCCCGGCCCCCCAGCCTTGAACGCGGCCAACGCCGACCCGGCGCTGGCGAGGAACAGCCCAACAATAATCAGTGCGATCAGGTTGCGTGCGCGCATGGGATCACCTCCATCGGTGATGGCGCGGCGCCGGAGGGGATGTCGGTTGGAGGGGGGGGGGGCGACGCGGGGCGGTTAGAGTCTGGCCATCATAGCATGTCGGGGGGGCAAAAAGGGGCGGCGCGGGAGGAATCCCCCGCGCCGCCCTTCCGTCCACTCAACAATCTGCGGTTAGGCAGCCCTGACCCCGCCTCGCCCTTAAAGGCAGAGGGGGCTGAGGAGTGAGGACCGTTCGGCGACAAACGGTCAAGCTGCCACGAACCTCGCCTAATACAGGAACATCGGCTTGCCAAGCAGGTGGGTCATGTGCGGGCGATACTCCTGCACATCGTAGAGCTCGCGCACGGCCACGCGCTTAACGCTCTGGGTGGGCATGTCGGCCGAGACGGTCGTGTAGACGCCGTTCTGGAGGGCGACCATCAGGCCGCTGTGGCCGCGCTCAAGCTCCTGGATCGCCAGGTTGCCGTAGGAGGTGGCCACCATGCGGTCGAGCGAGTCGGGGGCACCGGCGCGCATCAGGTAGGCCAACTGCTGGTTGACCACGTCCACGCCGCTGATCTTCTTGATCGCGTCGCCGACGATCGAGCCGATACCGCCGAGCTTCTTGTGGCCGTAGGCATCCTCCTGGCCGTACTCCGTCACCTGCCCGCCAATCATGCTGGCACCCTCGGACACCACCACCACCGCGTAGTTGCTGGGGTTGGTCTTGCGATCCTCCAGCAGCATCCCGGTCAGCCGCTCGACATCGAAGGGTACCTCGCTGATCAGCGCCCGGTCGGCATCGGACAGGTACGCCGCGATCAGGGCCGTTTCGCCGCTGTTGCGCCCGAACAGCTCGACCACGGCGATGCGCTCGTGGCTGCCGGCGGGCGTGCGCAGGGCGTTGATAAACTCGACGCTGCGGGTGATCGCGGTGCTGAAGCCGATACAGTAGTCGGTGCCGAAGACATCGTTGTCCATCGTCTTGGGGATGGAGATCACGCGGATACCCTCTTTGAAGAGGCGCACCGCAAACGAGAGGGTGTCGTCGCCGCCGATCGGGATGAGCGCGTCGAGCTTGAGTTTCTCGATGGCGCGCAGCACGTGATCGGTGCAGTCAACCGTCTTGTTGTCGCCGAAGCTGTAATTAGCCGTCAGGAAATCCGGCAGACCTTCCTTCCGCACCTTCTGCGGGTTCGTGCGCGAGGTGTGCAGGTGGGTGCCGCCGTAGCGATCCAGGGTGCGGACATCAAGCTTCGTCAGCGGCTCGACCCACTCGCGCTGCTCCCCCTCGGGGATATCAATCTGGTAGTTGAGTAGACCCGCCCACCCCCGCCGGATGCCAAGCACGTCCCAGTTATTCATCGCGGCGCGGTTGACCACCGCCTTGATGCATGGGTTGAGCCCAGGGACATCACCTCCACCCGTCAGAATGCCGATCCTCATGGTGAGAACTCCTCTGTCTTGCTGTGATCGGGCGGCCGACTTGGTCGCCCGGTGTATTACTATCATGCCACAGTTTGCTGGCGTTCGGTGGACTCAGGGCTGGGGTCTGCTCACGGCTCGGGCTGATAGTTGAGCGTATAAACCACATCGCGCAGCGCCATCCACCACTGCTCACGCGGGCGAGCGGCCTCGGCCTCCATCATGCGTGGCATGTCCTCGATATTGAGGATCTGCACCCTGCCGCTCTTATAGCCGATGAAGGCTCCGTTCGCCTCGCCGTGGCCGCCGTGTTCGGTCAGGAAGTCGATACAGCGCACGGCCAAGCGAGTGGCCTGGATGCGGTCGAAGGGCGAGGGATCGCCGCCCTGCTGAAGGTGGCCGAGGATGGCCTGGCGCACCTCGAACAGGTCGCCGCCCTCCTCCTCGAAGAGCGCGCAGATAAAGCCGGTCGTGTAGATCGGGTTCGCCTTCTCGTTGCGGATCACCAGGCTCAGGCGTCTGCCGTGCTTAAACCAGTTGCCCATCTGCTCAACATCGTGCTCCAGGTCGCGCAGGGTAATGCCCTCTTCGGGGATGTAGACTCGCTCGGCACCGCTGGCGAGGCCGCTCATCAGGGCCAGGTAGCCGCAGGTGCGGCCCATCACCTCGACCACAAAGCAACGCCGCGAGGCGACGGCGCTCTGCTTGATCCGGTCGACCGCCTGGACGATATTGTTGAGGGCGGTGTCGGCCCCGATGCTCAACTCGGAGCCGGGCAGGTTGTTATCGATGGTTGCCGGCAAACAGATCGTCGGGAGGTTGAAGGCCGGGAAGGTATGCCGCTCGGTGTGGAGCTTATGGCACGCCTGGTAGCCGGTCCAGCCGCCGATCATCAGGATACCGTCGATATTATGGCGCTCGATATTGCGGGCGATCTGGTAGAGCTCGGCACCCTGGGGAATCTTGCGGTTGGTGCCCAATTCGGCACCGCCGAGCGTGGCCCAGCCGCTCACGCTTATCCAGTCCATCTCGTGGATGTCACCGTCGATCAGACCCTGGAAGCCGCTCCGCACGCCGAGCATCACGTGGCCCTGGTCGATACAAAGGCGCACCGCCACGCGCACCGCCGTATTCATGCCCGGCGACGGCCCGCCCGAGTGCAGCACCGCCAGGCGCAGGGGGCGCGGGGCGCTGTGGCCCTTGGGCGGCTGTGACTTCACCAGGGTGCCGAAAGTGCGCAGCGCCTCGCTAAAGCTGCCGCCGCGCAGGGCCATGGCCCGCTCGTAGGTGTGCGAGGTGATCGCCTCAGCCACGGCGCGGGTGTCGGTTACGCAGGCCATCAGCGGCACGTGGGTGATGCGATTCTCACGCATACCGATCAGCTGCGGCTCGCGCTCGGGGGTGGCGCTGATCAGTTCAAGCACGGCGGTGTGGCCGAGCAGCGTGCTCATCCAGCGGTCGAAGGCGCTGGGCGCGCCGCCGCGCTGCACGTGGCCGAGGATGGTCACGCGGGTGTCCTCGCCGAGGCGATCCTCAAGCAGGTGCTTGATCTGGTCGGCGGTGATCGGGTTACCCTTGCGGTCGCGGGCACCCTCGGCCACCACCACGATGCTATCGCGCCGCCCGCTCTTGCGCCCGGCCTTAAGCACCTCGCAGACGTGGCTCTCCCAGTCGTCCATCTCGGGGGGCAACTCGGGGATGAAAACCCAATCGGCACCGCCAGAGATCGCGCCCATCAGAGCCAGGTAGCCGCAGTTGCGGCCCATCACCTCGATCACAAAAGTGCGCTGGTGACTGGCCGCCGTAGAGCTGATCGCGTCGAGCGCCTCGGTGATCCGGTGCAGGGCCGTATCGGCACCGATGGTCATATCGGTGCCGCAGAAGTCGTTATCGATGGAGCCGACGATGCCGACGATGCCGAGGAAAGGATGGCTGGCAGCAGTCGCGGCGCTGATCCGGCCCTCGGCCACCAGTTCGGCCAGCAACTCGGGCCACTCCTGGCGAAACATATTCGCCCCGGTGAGGCTGCCATCGCCGCCGATCACCACGAGGCGGTCGATACCGAGGGCCAGCAGGTTGGCCGTAGCCTGGCGACGGCCCTCGCGGGTGCGGAACCCGGCGCTGCGCGCCGTGCCGATCACCGTGCCGCCCTTGTGCAGGATGCCGCCTACGTCCTCCCACTCCATGCGCCGGATCAGCGCCCCGCCATCGATCATCCCCTGGTAGCCCTCGTAGATTGCGTACACCTCGCAGCCGCAGCTGATCCCGGTACGAACCACGGCCCGCACCGCCGAGTTCATCCCCGGCGCATCCCCGCCGCTGGTCAGCACGCCGATACGCAATTTCGCTTGCACGGTCATAAAAATCTTCCTAGTCTCGCCCCACCGAGGCCATTAGCGAAGAGGGTTTTCGGCATGACAAAGCCCTCCCTGGCCATCCCACCGCTCAGGCAGGGAACATCCCACTGATCGACTCGTGGGTGTAGATCCGCCGGATCGCCTCGGCGAAGAGCGATGCCACCGAGACGACCTCCATCTTCGGCGAGAGCTGCACCGGCTGGGTTTCGATAGTATCGGTAAAGAACAGCTTCTTCAGCGGGCTGCGGTCGATCTTCTCGATCGAGCTTGGGGTGAACACGCCATGGGTCACCATGGCGTAGACCTCAAGGGCACCGGCCTCCATAAGGCGGCGGGCCACCTCGGCGAGGGTACCCCCCGTGATCGTGAAATCATCGACGATCAGGGCCGTCTTGCCACCGACATCGCCGATGATCTCCAGCACCTCGGCATGCTCGCTGTGGTCGGGGCGCTCCTTATTAGCGATGGCCAGGGATGCCCCCAGGGATGCAGCGTAGCGCCGGGCCGCCTTGACAAACCCGGCATCAGGCGAGACGACCACCAGGTTAGGCAGGCTCATGCTGCGCACGTGATCGCAGAGGGCCGGCATAGCGTACAGGTTATCCACCGGGATGCGGAAGAAGCCCTGGATCTGCGGCGCGTGCAGATCCATCGTCACCACCCGGTCGGCCCCCGCCGCCTCGATACAGTCGGCGCAGACGCGGGCGCGGATGCTCACGCGAGGCTCATCCTTCTTATCGCCCTTAGCGTAGCTGAAGTAGGGGATGACGGCGGTGACCGAGGCGGCGCTGGCCCGGCTGAGGGCGTCGATCCAGAAGAGCAACTCCATAAAGCTATCGTTGGTAGGGAAGACGGTACTCTGGATGACGAACGCCTCGCGGCCACGGACATTCTCAAGTACGCGCACGAACGTGTTACCCTCAGAGAAGATCTTCGTCTCGCTCTTGCCCGGCATCGTGTTGAGGTGGGCGCAGATACGCTCGGTGAGGCCGAGGCTGCTGCTCCCAGCAAAAATGACGACATCTTCGAATCCCATAGCGATCCTCCGGGTCGGACGGTTTTCCGGCGGCTAGTATAGCACCGTTTGGATCGCGGACTCCGCGCCCTTCGCGCCCTCCGCGTTCGTGTCATTCGCGCCACTTCGCGCCCTCCGCGATCCAAACGGCTCCGACTTCGCGCCCTCCGCGTTCGTGTCATTCGCGCCACTTCGCGCCCTCCGCGATCCAAACGTTCGCGCGCCCTCCGCGATCCAAACGTTCGCGCGCCCTCCGCGATCCAAACGTTCGCGCGCCCTCCGCGATCCAAACGTTCGCGCGCCCTCCGCGATCCATATAGTGGACCCAGAAAACTGCACAGTCAGGAGGGCCAGGGTTCGGTAGAATAGGTCTATGAAAAAGTCTTACACTGCGACCTTCAAGGCCCAGGCCGTGTTGGAACTCTTCAAGGAA
>CAISPW010000081.1 GCA_903887465.1 uncultured Oscillochloris sp.
CCGTCGGCAGCCTCGAAGCCAGTGTCAAAGTAGTTCATGCAGAATGCAAGGGCCAGCGGGTACGGAATCGGTGGATTCGGCCGTGACAGCGAGTTACGGAACTCCACCGAGTTCATCGGCGTGCCGTCCGAATCAAGGCCGATGATGTCCTCCTGCGCGTCGACGAACATCCAGCGTTGACGATCGGCGATCCACGCCTCGGAGAAGACGTGTCCGGCACCGACCGCAATCGTCTCCACGTCGCGCGCCCGACCACCCATATGGCGCGCGGGGATGCCCACGGCGTTCAGGCAGCCCGCCAACACGGTGCCGTACTCGACGCAGCGCCACTGGCCGCCCTTCTCTGCAACCTGCAGCAAGCCAAGCGCATCGCTCGGAAGGTCGCCGTCCCATCCCTGGTGCGAGGTGCGGGCGTGTACCCATCGGCACATGCGCCGAATGCGGTCGAGGTCGTCGGCAGCGCCAGCGACGACCGCATCGAGCTTGTATGTCTCTCGCAGCGTGCGAAGCGTCTCCGAATCGGTGGCTGGACGCTTCATGCGCAACGGATCCGTGGCAGGGGCTGCGTCGAATGCCAGCAGTTCGGGATGCCACGTGGCGGCCTTCGCCTGGGCAAGCAGTGCCGGGAAGCGCGGATCCGAACGCAGGCTCGTCCACTCGTCCCCGCTTTCGAGTGATTCGGCTAGGTCGACCACCATCGGCCCAGCGTCAATCGGCGAGTGCGTAATCGACGCGATGGCGGCGGAGAGCACGCTGAATGCCTTGTCGCGATTTCCCTCAGAGGCCCAGGCCATTGCCAGCCACACCTGCACCCATGGATCTGGCTCTTTCGCAAATAGTTGCTCCGCGATTTCCCGCGCCTTTGCAGGCTGGTGCTCCTCCATCGACTTTTGATAGGACATGCTCAAGTCTCGAAGCACCATGAACTCCTCCATGGCGGGATCGGACGCTTGCGCCTGACTGTTTGTCGACGCGCATCCAGAAATTGTGGCACTGAAGCAGAGCGCAAGCAACAGCGAGCGCGCAGAGTGACAAGTCATGTATCGCATGGGGACTGTAGAGAGATGAGGAAGGAACACGGCCACGCGCGCAAAAGCGAAGCAGCCCAGCGCTTTCGCACCTTTAATTAAACCATTGGTGACATCACGTTGCATGATGACATGCTCGGTCAGAAGTTAGGCGGGCGCCACGCCGGCTGCCTGCCCATTCCTTTTGCGCAAAGCGATTGCAAAAGCTTGTTGCAGCGTGGCGGTGGTGCGCACCTCGCCCACTTCCACGCCCAGTTCGACCATGGTGCGCGCGATGGCGGGCGACAGACCGGAGATCACGGTTTCGCAACCCATCAACTGAGTTGCCTTGCTGATCTTCAGCAACTGGTTCGCCACCGCGGTGTCCATGGCTGGCACACCACTGATGTCCAGCAGGAAAACCTTCGATCGTGTTTCGTTGATGCGCTCCAACGTCTTGTTCACCACTTGATCCGTGCGGGCCGAGTCCACCACGCCGATCAGTGGCAGAAGCAGAATTCCGTCCCAGATCGGCATCACGGGCGTGGACATTTCCTCCAGCGCAAGATTCAGTTCCTCGCGGATGAGCTCAGCCTCGCGCACCTGCTTCAAGGCAATTTCTGTGGCTCGGGCGGACTCG
>CAISPW010000082.1 GCA_903887465.1 uncultured Oscillochloris sp.
AGACAGGCCGCTTCAGCGGCCGTCGTACCTAGCCCGCCCGTTTACGGGCCGGGCGCTCAGCCGGGCAGCGTGCCTTTTGCGGTAGTGCTTTTCTTTTCTTTCGGAGGGGCGAAGCCCCTCCGAGCCTCCCCGCCGGGAAGACTCCAACAGTAGTACTACGCGCTACCGGCGAAGGATAGGGGTGAAACCAGCGCGGTGGCGAGCGACTCGCCCTGGCGCAGGCGGTAGACCGGCACGCGCAGCTCGGCCACCCGACGCAGGGTTGGCTCGGGGTCGTGCCAGCCGCCGAAGCTCTGCGGGTCGATGAACAGCACGGCCGCGCGCACGCCCCGGTAGCGGTGCTGCTGGAGGGCGCTGACCCAGCGCGCGTCGATTGACGAGGTGATGATCATCAAGGTGCAGTTGCGCCCGAAGCGCTGGCTCTCGGCGAGCAGCACCTCGGCGAGGGACTGGGCGCTGTGGGCGCGCAGGACGGCCAGGGCTTCCAGGATCTTGAAAAGCTGGCGGGCCTCGCGCTCGGCGGGGATAACCTCGCGGTGCTGGCCCCAGGCCACCAGGCCGACGATACGGTTCTGCGCGAGCAGCGCGCGGGCCAGGGATGCCGCCGCCATCACCGCGTACTCCTCGGTACTCTCCAGGATCTGGCCGGAGCCGGGGCGCGGGCTGGGCTGGCGTCGCCACCATGGTACTCGGCTGCGCTCCTCCTCGCGGCTGCGACGGTGCCGGGCGGTCCGCGTGTCGCGCACCACCGCGCGCTCCTGCATGTCGAGTACTAGGTAGATATCAGCCGAGGGGTCGAGGTCAAACTCCTTAACCATCAGTTGGCCGGTGCGCGCCGTGCTGCGCCAGTGGATGCGGTTGAAGCTATCGCCCGGCACATACTCGCGCACCGTGGCCACGTTCGGCGTCACCTGGAAGGTGCGGGCGCGGGTGGACTGCCCGCCCGGCAGTTCGGCGCTGGGCATGCGGAAGGCGGGCAGGTCAACCATCTGCGGGTAGACGATGATCTCGTTGGTGGAGGGCACCCTGCGGCTGAGGCGCACGATCCCGAAGGGGTCGCCGCTGACCAAGGTGGCCGGGCCGAGGCGGAAGCGCCCGCGCATGGTGCAGAGGGTGCGGGCCAGCCATCGCCCGCGCTGCTGGCCGCCCAGGTAGGTGACGAAGCCCGCCCCGTGCTGCGGCAGTTCCGACTCATCGCGCAGCTCGATCCAGAGCTTGGGGATGTGCCAACGGTTGCGGATACTGATCCGCTCGCGGGCGAACTCGCCCACATTGGCCCGCAAGGTCAGCGTCTCGCGCTCAACGACGAGGCCGCGCAGGTTTAGCCAGGCCCACAGCGCCGACAGGATCAGCAAGCCGAGCAGCAGGTAGCTCAGGTGGAAGAAGAGCCGCAGGCCAGTGCCCTGGGCCACCAGGAAACTCAGCCCGCTCAACATCAGCACGGTGATCGGTCGCAGCATAGGGGGCGCTCGCCATGGGCGCGGGGGCAGCTTGTCCGCGCCCGCTAACAACAGCGCGGGGGCGGCTTTGCCGCCCCCGCGCCCCTGTCGGGAGGTGAGGTTACTTTTCCAGATACCAGGTGTCGCGAACCTGCTCGATCTGCGCCGGAGCCGGTGCCCCCGTCGTCCCCGGCTGGTTCGACGTGAGCTGGCGCTGGAACAGCAGCGTCAGCAGCATCGCGGCGAGGATCAGCAGGACGACCTCAACCACGAGGGGCATCATTTTCGCATAGGGCCAGTGTGTAGTGGGGCGAGGCGCAATGTTTTGACTACTCATCGTTATCCTCCATCTCTGCTCATCCCCTAAGCCGGTTGGGAAGCGGGACGGCTTGCCCATTTCGGCATTGAGGTATTGCGCTGCCATAACCCAGGCAGACAATCACGTGCAGGATGGGAACGATGGTAGCTGGACAGCAGATGCACGATGTGCGTTGCCTGCCCTTTGACATCCTCCATTATATCGCGCGGCTATCCCCTCGGCGTAGTAAAAAGATTCCCGTACGAGATAACTTCTTCACCCGACAGATTCAGGTTTTAGGCGCAGGATACCAGAGAAATGTGCCCCACAACAGGGCGGTTGCAACGTCGCCTCCGGCGGGGGTTTGAGGGTGGCAACGCCACCCCCGAACGATCTTTTTTGGTTGGTTTTTGGTGGCGAAGCCGCCAAAAACCAACCAAAAGCGAGATCTGGGGCGCAACCCCAGCGACGTTGCATCAGCCCTGTGCCCCACAAGAAACATCGTTCAGATCCGCTTGACCCGTTAGCGCTGAGGCGAGGACGCGCACGTCCTCACCTCAGCGCATCCCCGTAGGACGGTCAAGCCCAACCTGCCGATTCTGAAACACGCCCTACATGTAGAAGGCAAAGACCCAGACCATGAGCAGGAAGGAGATCCCCAAGGTCATGGAGATCAGCAGCATGACGCGGCGGGCCTCATCGGTTATCTCGGGCATAGGTAGCTCCTCGTTCAGATTGCGCATCCGTGTCGATGCGCCTATTGTACCGCCGATTGCGCCAGTTGTGAATTACGGCACAGCGCGCTCCCACCAGAATTAGACGCCCCCGGCCTTCTATGCTACACTCCCCCGCCATGACAGACACGAATTTGCCCGCTGCGTCCATCCCGCTGCCCCTGCGCGGCGCGGAGATCGGCTCGTTCGCCCACGACACCATCTCCCGGCGTCTGCCGATGATTGGGCGGCGGGTGCGGGATGAGAACGACCTCGCGCCTGAGGCCGCCCGCGCTGTGGCGGCCCTGGCCGACGAGATGCCCGATGCCCCCGTGCGCCCGCTGCGCGACCCTGGCGCGCCCGATCTGGCCCTGTGGGACGCCTACCTCGCGCCCTACGCGGGCCAGAGTTGGCTTCAGGTGCCCTGGTTTGTCGCTGAGACCTACTTCTATCGGCGGGTGCTGGAGGCCACCGGCTACTTCCGCCCTGGCCCTGGCTGCGGCGTTGACCCCTTCGCGCTCCAGAAGCGGCTGGGCCTGGCGCACACGCGGCTCGACCACGAGCCGGGTGACATGGCGGCGGCGATTCTCGGTGCCCTGTGGGGCAACCAGGCTGATCTGAGCCTCTGGCCCGTTGGCGAGGGCGACGGCCCCGGCGGCGCGTATCTGCTGGCCGATGATACGGCGGCGGCGACGGATCTGATCGTCCACCTGGCTGCGGTGCGCGCACGAGTTGACATGATTCTTGATAACGTCGGGGCCGAACTCGTCCATGATCTCGCCCTGGCCGACGCCCTGCTCGCGGTCGGCCTGCGCGTGATCATGCACGCCAAACCCCACCCGACCTTCGTGTCCGACGCGCTGATCACGGACGTGCGCCTAACAATGGGCTGGCTCGCCGAACTGCCCAGTCCTGCGGCGGCCATCGGCGCGCGATTGGGCGCGGCTTTAGATGCAGGCCGTCTGGAGTTGCGCGACGGCTGGTATTGGACCTCGTCCCTGGCGGGCTGGGAACTGCCCGCCGATCTGCGCGCCGATCTCGCCACCTCCGGCCTGCTGATCAGCAAGGGCGACGCGAACTACCGCCGCTGGCTCGGCGACCGCCACTGGCCCTACGCCACCCGCCTAGATCACGTCCTGGCCTACCTGCCCGCGCCCATGCTGCTGCTGCGCACATGCAAATCCGACGTAGCCGTCGGCCTTGACCCGGCGCGCATGGCCGAGGCCGCCGCCCGCGACCCGCAGTGGATCACCGGCGGGCGCTGGGGTGTGATCCAGCTCTTTAGGCATGGTTCAGAATCGGGCATTTCTGCTTGACCGTCCTGCGATGAGGCGACGAGGCGATGACGCGCTCCTATCGCCTCGTCGCCTCATCGCTGAACGGTCACGTGCGTTTGAACCTTGTCTTCCAAGATCTATCGGGTTGTACTACAGTTGTAGTCCCCCCGGCGGGGAGGCTCGGGGGGGATTCGCCCCTCCGAAAGAAAAGGATTTTTTTCGGGAGCCTGCGGCCCCCAAACCCCCGCCAGGAATGGCGATGTTGGCAACGACAACTGTAGTAGTTGAAGGTATCGGCTATGCTGACACCTTCAGCGGGAAACACACCACCCCCAGCGGGAGGTGTCTTTGCAACCGCCCTGCTGTATCTGCGCATGATAGGCTAAGGCAAGAGGCATACGCAGCCTTGTGCCGATGCGGTGTGGGGGAAGCGGGCGCATTTGTGCCCAGGCCCCGGCATATCCTATGGCTTTATACACGACACCGTTATGCCGCCACCGCAGGCGGCTCAATCGGGCCTAGACCAAAGAGGGGCGTATGATGAAGCATGAGGAGATTCTTGCCTGGCCGCGAGAGTTCGCTGTGCCTCTAGAGAGCGCCTACCGCCTCTGGCGCGATGGTGCCCTGGGGGCCGCCCAGTCTCAGCTCGACGAGGCGCTGGGGCGTGCTGAGGCTGCCGGACACACGACCGGCCAACTGGCTGCGCGCCACCTGCTCGGTAATCTCGCCTACGACCAGGGCAACTTTGCCGCCGCGCATCAGATCCACGCCGATGTGTTGGATCGCTGCTTGGCTCTCGATTTTCCCGTTGGGGTCGCATCGTCGTTCCACAACCTCGGGCTGGTCGCCGCCCGCCAGGGCGATCTGTCCGCCGCACATACGTGGATCGGCGAGGCGATTCGCATCTACGAGCAGCTGGGACGGGTCGAGTGCATGGCCGCCGCGCAGTCGAACCTGGCGCATCTGGGCGACAATCCCGCGCGTAGCACCGGGGGCGACGGTGACGACGGCTGAGCCGCGCACCCGCGATACGCAAATGCTATGACTCACCGGACCGGCGGCACGAAGCGCAGTTCCTGGCTCACCTTCCGGCTGCGGATCTTGCTGGTGCGGATCCTGCTGCGCGGGCCGGCGAGCGGGGCCGCGCTTGTGTCTGCTGTTGGGGCCGAACTCGGCAACCAGGGTTACCCCGAGGCCGCCGCCGCCGCCCTCAAGCACGATTTTGACGCGCTCAAGGGCGAGTACGGCTGCCAGATCCGCTACAACGGTAGTACTATCGGCTCGACCGGATCGTGCCCGGAAGCGCCACGATTCTGCCGACCATGCTCCCGCCGCAGCGCGTGGCCCCGCCGAGCTACCAACTGCGTTATACCCTCGTGCCGCAGGTGGCCTACCGCCGCGACCTGGCTACCTACTTTCCGCACGCTCAGATCACCTACCAGGCGAACGGCAGTGCCGAGATCACGGCGATGGTGACGAACCTCGGGCATGCCCGACAGCTATTGCTCCGCTATGGCGACGCATGCATCGTCCACGATCCGCCCGAGCTCGTGGCGCTCTTCCGCAAGACGGCGCAAGGCTTAGGCCGCATCTACGATCTGCCACCTGAGCCGCCCCTCGCGTAACCTGAAGCACTGCGCGTACAGCTGGTTGGTGAACGCTGGGCCAAACGCGACTTATTTTCGATGTGCCGCGACGAAGGCCGCGCCTTTGCCCAGGCGCGTGTTGACCGGGACGTCCGCAGCGCAGAGCGGGCACTCCGCCGCCGCCCAGGACTCCAGAGGCACGCTGGCCAAACTGTAGAGTTCGGGGGCACCCAGCACCTCGGCGGTGACGCCGCCGCGATTGCAGAGGGCGGCCACCCCCATCACGATGCCCCCAGCCCGCTCCACCGCCTCGACCACCGTGCGCGCCGATCCGCCGGTGGTCAGGATGTCCTCCACCACCAGTACGCGCCGCCCGGACACCAGCGCGTCGTAGCCCCGGCGGAAGCTGCGCCCCTTGCCCGCCTCGGTCTGCTCCTCCTCGGCGTAGACGGCCATGATCTCCCGGCCCAGGATCGCCCCAAGGTGGTGCGCCGTCCACTGGGCCATAATTACCCCGCCCACCGTCGGCCCAGCCACCGTCTCGATGTTCGCCCCCGCAAAGTGCTGCGCGATCTGGGCGCAGACCTCGCTTGTGGCCGCAGTGTGCGGGTAGAGCGCGTCCTTATTCACATAGCTGCTGCCGTGACGACCTGACGCATAGACAATATGGTCGCCGGTGATGAGCGCGCCGACGTGGGCGAGGGTCTCTAGTACCTCAGACTCGGTCATAATCATGGTTGCTCTCTCACTTAGGATGGTCATATCCGCGCTATCGGCAGCCATTGTACCACCCACGGGCGCAGGGCTGGTGCAACATTCCTGGAACTGCCAGGGCGGTGGCCACGTCGCTGGGGCTGTGCCCCAGACCGCGCTTTTTGGCGAAGCCACCCCCAAACCCCCGCGAGAGGCGAGGTTGCATCAGCCCTGACGTTGCACCTGCCCGGCCCACATGCGGCGAAGCGGTATGGTATGATGTCGCTACCGTATCGCCTTCCGCCGTGTACTCCCAGGATGTATGGCTATCTTCGTACAGCTGCGGCCTGCATGGCGTGTTGTCCGCGCCATGTTTTGCCTGATCATCGCGCTCGTGCCGCTGTGCGCCGCCCCGTTGGCGCAGGCCCAGGCGGGCGGGCCGATCTACACGGTTGCGGTCGATGGCGTGATCAGCCGCTACGCCGTGGCCTACCTGCGCCGCGCCCTGCATGAGGCCGAGGCTGCCCAGGCCACGGCCCTGATCATCCGCCTCGGTGGCCAGGGGGCCGTGTTGCGCGATGTGCGTGGCCTCGCTGCCGACCTCGCCGCAGCGAAGGTGCCGGTCGTTGTTTATGTTGCCCCCGGCGGGACCAGCGCGGGTGCCGCCGGAGCCTGGCTGCTCAGTGCCGCGCACCTGGCCGCCATGGCCCCAGACACCAGCTTCGGCACCGCCGCGCCGCTGGCGGATCCCACCGACGACACCTCTTCCCAGGTGCGCGACCTCTTTCTCGCCGAGGTGATCCGCCAACTCGGCAGCTGGAACCGCGACCGTGGCCGCAGCGATGCCTGGGTGGATCGGGCCGCCCGCACGGGCGCCATCCTCACCAATGCGCAGGCCATCGCCCTCGCCCCGCCGGCCATCAACATTGTCGCCCGCGATGACCAGGATCTGCTGACTTCGCTGGAGGGCCGCACGGTCACCTTAGCCGACGGCAGCCAGTTCGTACTCCACACCCTTGGCCGCACCGCCGCGCCCCTGAGTCCCAGCAGCGGGGAGCAGATCCTGCTGCTGCTGGCCGATCCGACCGTGGCGTTTCTGCTGCTGGTGATGGCTGGCATGGCGATCTACGCCGAGTTCGCCACGCCGACCGTTGGCGTCCTGGCCGGCATCGGCGCGGTGCTGCTGGTCAGCAGCATGGTCGGGTTCCTGGCCCTGCCGGTGATCTGGCTGAGCTTCCTCGGCCTCGTGTGCGCCTTCGGGCTGGTAGCCGCCGATCTGTTCGTGCCCTCCCACGGAGGACTGACCGTGGTTGGTCTAATTATGCTCGTGTTGAGCGCCCTCAATCTGTTTGACGCCGCCCAGGCTCCTGGCGTGGCCGTGGCCCTCTGGGCGATCATCCTGGTCGCCCTGCTGATCGCCGGGTTCGCCACGGTCGGGATTTACCTAATGGTGCGGATGCGCGGCCAGCCCGTCACTACTGGCCGGGAGGGCATGATCGGCCAGCTCGCCGAGGTGCGCCAGCGCCTCGCCCCCGATGGTATGGTCTTCGTAGAGGGTGCCCTCTGGCGTGCCATCTGTGAGCGCGGCGAGGCCGAGGTCGGCGAGTATGTACGCATCACCGGCATCCACGAACTGCGCCTCAGCGTGCGCCGGTCAGACGACCCGCACGAGGTATAGCTGATCAGGCGCGGCCATCATGAGCCGCGCCTGACCCGTTTATAGAGCGATGTCAGAAGAAGGAGGCCAAAATGAGTGGAGCCGTAGTCCTCGCATGCGTTGCCCTACTCGCGTTCGTCGTGTTGATGGTCCTGCTCTCCGCGATCAAGATCGTGCCCGAGTACGAGCGCGGCGTGATCTTCCGCCTCGGTCGCCTGATGGGTGCCCGTGGGCCGGGGCTCTTCCTCGTCCTCCCGGTGTTCGAGCGCATGGTGCGTATCGACACCCGCGTGATCACTATGGATGTGCCGGTTCAGGAGGTGATCACCCTCGACAATGTGACCATCAAGGTCAACGCGGTTCTCTACTTTCAGGTGATCAACCCCAACTGGGCGGTGACGAAGGTGATGGACTACATCCGGGCGACAATGCAGATCTCGCAGACCACCCTGCGCAGCGTGGTCGGCCAGGTCGAACTCGATGAACTGCTGGCCCAGCGCGAGTCGATCAACCAGAAGCTGCAGAAGATCATCGACGAGCAGACCGAGCCCTGGGGCATCAAGGTGACGATTGTTGAGGTGAAGGATGTGGAGTTGCCGCAGAACATGCAGCGGGCCATGGCCAAGCAGGCCGAGGCCGAGCGCGAGAAGCGGGCCAAGCTCATCCACGCCGAGGGCGAGCTTCAGGCATCGGGCATTCTGGCCCAGGCCGCCGATATCATCGCCAAGGAGCCGGTGACGCTCCAGCTACGCTACCTGCAGACGCTCACCGAGATCGCGGTCGAGAAGAACAGCACGATCATCTTCCCGCTGCCGATCGATACGATCATGCCCTTCATCAATGCGGTCAGCCGTGGCGAGCCAGATTCGAGCGCCGCGCCCGAGCGCCGTAGCCCGTCCACCCAACGACTCAGCTAGTCACTGGACAACCCAACGCGCGACGCCAAACCTTGGCGTCGCGCGTTGGGTTGTCCTCCGCATACAGGCACCCTACCCCTTGTTTACTTCACGGGAGGTTGAGGTTGGCAAAAGACGCCGGACGGTATCCACCAACTCGTCGATAAAGAAGGGCTTGGTGAGATAGGCGTCAATGCTGAGGTTACGCACTTCCCGGCGGATCTCAGGCGAGTCATACGCGGTGACAAGCAGCGCGGGGACGCGAAACCCTTGCCGACGCAGCTGCTCGATGAGCTGGATGCCGTTCATCCCCCGCAAGTTATAGTCAGTCAGCAGCATATCGAAGGGCCGCTGCTCCCACTGCTCGATCCCCTCCTCGGCGCTGATTGCGGAGACAAACTCGTAGGGGATACCAAGCTCTGGCAGGGCAAGCTCGATGATCCGACCGATATGGCTATCGTCCTCAACAAGTAGGATACGTATTGGTTTATCGCGGGCGGCGTACGCTTCCATACTATATCTCCCCAGGACATTATTATGGATCGCCTGCCGCTAGACGCGCGCAATTATCGCCGCGCAGGGAGGCAGTAGCCCTTGATTCGCCCTTTCTCTCCATTTAAGAGACGGATCTCAATCATATCATACTATCGCACGTCGGGGCAAGTAAATCTTTTGTTAGAGCAGGGCGGTTGCCACGTCGCTGGGGCTACGCCCCAGACCCTGCTTTTGGTTGGATTTTGGCGGCAAAACCGCCAAAAATCAACCAAAAAAGATCGTTCGGGGGTAGATTTGCCACTCCCCAAACCCCTGCCGGAGGCGACGTTGCAATCACCCTATTTGTTCGAAGCAAACCGCCAGGGCTTTGACAGGCTATAGCGCCAATTCTATAATGAAATATGATACTACGAACCTGCCATATAGTTTAGGAATAGCTTGATCATGCAGCAACTCTCGCCTCGACTGAGCCTGATCACCGTGGTGTTGTTCGCGATCTATGTCTTCCTCTACCCCGCCTCAGTCATCCTCGTGGCGTTAGATCGCGTTCCGGCATGGGGCATCTGGATGGGTGGCGGGTTCTTGATCGTCCAGGGCACCCTGATGGGCCTCTGGCTGAGCATCAACTTCTCACGCTGGGGGGCGGTGTCCTCGGCAATAATCCTGTTTCTGGCCTGGCTGGTAGAGCATATTGGGGCGACAACAGGCTTCCCTTTTGGCATCTACACCTACACGGATGTCCTCCAGCCCAAGATCCTGGGGGTCGTGCCGATGGCCATTCCCTTCGCATGGCTGCTGACCGTCGGTGCGGCGGTGGGCACGAGCGAGCATGTGCTGGAGCCGACCGGTCGCTCAGTGCTGGACGATATGCAGGTGAGTGTGACGAAGGTACTTACGGCGGCGTCCCTGGCCCTGCTGCTCGACGTGACGATCGAGCCGTTCGCCGTCAACATCAACCACTATTGGGTTTGGAGCGACAGCGGCCACAGCAGTTACTACGGCATCCCCACCACGAACTTTACTGCATGGTGGTTCACCAGCGTCATCCTGGTGCTGGTGCTGTTGAGCCACCGTCGCGCCGCCGCCCTGGCCCGCAGGCGCTACCCGGCACGATCCGTGGCGCGCACCTTCTGGCCCTGGCTGCCAATGACCCTCTACCTGACCAACCTGATCATGTTTGTGCTGGTGAACTTGGCCCGTGGCCAGGATCTGGCAGCCGAGATCGGTGCGCTGATCCTGCTCTTTCTGGGGTGGCGTCTGCGCCTACTGCCACGTATGGTGCGCCGCCTGCGCAAGGCGCAGCCGCAGCGAGCCGCGCACATCGCCCCTGTCGCGGTGCCCCTAGCGCCGGATCATCTGCCGGAAGGCGTCGAAGGCCGTGTCGATGCCCAGGCGCCCGCGTAGCAGGGGCTTAAAGCGGTCGATCCGGCCTCCCACCACATCGTCGCGCAGGGCGTCGGAGGCCGTCGTGAGCCCGGCGGTGATCTCGGCCATGGTGCCCACAAGGTCGGCGGGGTCGGCGGGCCGGTGGGCCGGGCCGATCCGCATAAAGGCGTGCGGCCACTGCTGCCCGAGAAACTCATAGCGCAGCGCCACCGGGCACAGCGTCACCTCGCCGGTCATGGCCACGATACGGGCCACGCCGGGGTAGGCGACCAGGGGCCGCTGGTCGGGGTGGACGATCTTGCCTTGCGGGAAGATATAGAGCGCCCGATCCTTGCGCCCGCGCAGCAGGCCCGCCGCGTACTGGAGGGATCGCGCCGCGCTGCGCGGGTTATGCCGATTCACCGAGAAGGCTCCGCACCAGGTGAAGAAGCGGTAGGCCCGCAGCTGCTGCTCCTCCTGCATCAGATAGCTGTCGAAGGGCCGCCCCAGGGCCAGCCGGTGGATCAGCATCATCATGTAGCCGTCCCACCAGGCCGTATGGGTGAGGTAGAAGATCAGCGGCCCCTGGCCCTTAGCCGGTAGCGGGCCGACGCTCTGCATCCAGACGTGGGCGAAGGAGCGCCGGAAGGATCGGCGGGCGAAGATCAGATAGAGCAACTCGTCGCCGAGGGCGCTCTTGGCGGCTGGGATGGCGGGCAGCGGATTCATGTTGCTCATCGGGGCAGCGCCTCGGGCGCAAGGCTGCGGGCCTGCGCGTAGGCGGCGCGGGCCAGAGCTTCGAGCTGGCGACGGGCGGGATCATCCAGCTCGTCGCCCCCGGCGCTCAGCCAGAGCTCGCCGATCACGGTGGCCTCGGCGGCGGCGCAGAGGCGGCGCAGGGGCGCAAGGGCGGGATCGTGGCGCGGGCCGAGGGCCACCAGGGCGGCGAAGCGCGGGCGGGCGGGCGGCGGTGCGGCGACCACGGCGCGGGCGAGGGCGCGCAGGCGGGCGGGGATGCCGCCGCCGCTGATCACCGGCGTGACGATCAGCAGCAGCTCGGCATCGGCGATGTCGGCGCGGATCGGGCCGGTCAGCGGGTCGTCGAGGGCGGGCGGGCCATCGAAGATCAGCACCTCGCCAAGCAGGGCCGCCCGCTTCACCGGGGGCAGGGCCGCCAGCAGCGCATCGAGGCACGCCAGGGCCAGCCCGCTGTCGCTGGCGCTCCCGCAGATGCCGATCGTGAAGAGGTAGCCGTCATGCATATGAAGGTAAAAGGCAACTATAATTCTCAGCTAAACCACAGCCGCCAGGTAGGGCGTGAAGAAGCGATCAAGCTCGACGCGGGCGGCGGCCACGCCGCTGCTGCGGTGGACGCCGGCGCGCATGGTGGCGCTGCCGGGCAGGCCGACGCCGAATTGGCCGATCAGCTGCTTGAGCTTGTTTAGCGCCAAGCGCTCGGGCATCTCGGTGAGACAGAGATCGACGTAGCGGTGCAGGAAGGCCAGCTTATCGGCCGGCGTGGGCGCGAACATCGGCGCACCGCTGCGCAGTTGGGCAATCTGTAGGAAGATCCAGGGGTTCTCCATCGCCGCGCGCCCGATCATCACCCCGTCGGCGCCGCTGTCGCGCATGCGGGCCAGCGCGTCCGCCGCGTCCGCCACATCCCCGCTGCCGATGATCGGGATGCCCACGTGGCGCTTGACCGCAGCCACGCGGCCCCAGTCGGCCTGGCCCTTATATGCCTGCTCCTTGGTGCGCGGGTGCAGAGTCAGGGCGGCAATCCCGGCGTCCTCGGCGATCTTGGCCGTCTCCAGATAGTTCAGGCGCGCGTCGTCCCACCCGGCGCGGAACTTCAGCGTCACCGGGACGCGCACGGCGGCCTTCACGGCGCGCAGCACCTGGCCGAGCTTAGGCAGATCCTTGAGCAGGGCCGAGCCGTGGCCGCCGCCGGTCACCTTGGGCGAGGGACAGCCGCAGTTGATGTCGATAATGTCGGCACCCAACTGCTCGACGCTGGCCGCCGCGAAGGCCACGAGGTCGGGCTCGTTCCCGCTGAGTTGCATCGTCAGCGGCCGCTCCTCGGGGTAGAAGTCGAGCAGATGGTGGCGCTTGAGCGCCTTGGGGCTCACGCTGGCGGCGTTCGTCATCTCGGTGCAGACCAGGCCGCAGCCGCCCAGGCCCAGGATGATACGCCGGAAGACGCTATCGGTCACCCCGGCCATCGGGGCCAACACAATGTTCGGCGCGACCAGGATATGGTCAATGGTGTAGCTTGTTGGAAGCTGCTGGATTTCATTTTGAGTTAGCATACTATGAATTTCGTTTGTATTCCAAACCCATATCCCCCGATTATACCATCCATAGAGATGACCCGAGAGGGTTTGGCCTCCAGGGCCAGGCCCAACGTCGTCCTCGGCCCCATACGCCGACGTTGGGCTTGACATCCGGCCCCCCAACGTCGTACAGTAGGCGAACTAGCGTTAAGGAGGCCGACAATGTTGACGGCACACTCCGACCCCGACAACCAGTATGTGGCGATGGTCTGCAAGGCGCTGGGCAACCCCGCCCGCGTCCAGATCCTGCGCTATATCCAGCGCCACCCCGACTGCATCGGCAACGAGATCCTGCTGCACATGCCCGACGACGGCCCCCACGCCCAGAGTACGATCTCGCAGCACCTGCGGGTGCTGCGTGAGGTCGGCCTGCTGGAGACCTACTGCGAGGGCGCGGCCGTCTGCTACCGGGTGAATGCCGAGCGGCTCAGTTGGCTCAGCCAGCAACTGAGCCAGCTCTAGCGCGCGTGCCATGGTGTATACTGCGAGCAGCGCGGTTGGCCACCAGGGGAGGGTGCGATGCGGTTGAGCGAAGACAAGGTGCGGCGGATCGCCGAGCGGCTGCACGACGAGCTGGAGAAGCGCGGCATGCTAGCCTATAAAGAGCGAGCCGCTGCCAAGCGTGGCGAGGGCCGGGCCTTGCGGGTGAAGCACATCTACACATACATTATCGAAGATCTGCGGCGTGAGGAAGAGATCGACGCGGAGGTCGAGCAGATCCTCGCCTCGTATAGCCGCGATATTAAGGGTACGGAGCGCGACATCCTTTTTCGGAAGCACAAGGAGGACGTGGCCCGCAAGAAGGGCTATGTCTTGTAGAGCGGATCTCCCGCGAGGTTTTGGGGGCCGCAGGCACCGAAAGATAGAGGTTGAGCTGAAGTTGCCAGCGAAGTTGGCCACGTCAACTCAGCCTCTTATGTATTTTTAGGGCGATAGCCCTAGCCTTAATGGCCACATCTCAGCTGTGTAGAGGAGATGTCGGCGCGAAACATCTGCTCGGGGATAGACTCGGCCATATCGGCGTAGCCGACGGGAATGCGCAGGTCGGCGAGGGTCTGAAAGCGACCGTGGGCGAGGCGTCCGGCCACCAGGAAGCGGCAGTTGGCGGCGCGTAGCTGGTCGAGCGCGGCGCGCAGATCCGGCTCGCCGCCGTAGTAGCGCGGGTCGAGCAGCCGCACGGCGGTGTCGTAGCCAATTACGAAGACCCGACTGGGGTAGAGGCTGGCCTTCTGGACGAAGAGCGACGCCGCCGAAAGGACCAGGGGTGCCAACCCTGCGAACTGCGCGGCCCGGCGGGCGGCATCTGCGGCGGCGAGGGCACCCTTATCGACGTTGCGCACCGTGAGTTCGAAGGCCACCGGCACGCCGCCGAGGGTCGCGGCGGCGGTGGCCATGCCCAGATGCCCCGCGTGCAGCGGGTTGAACGAGCCGGAGAGGATCGCCCCGGTCGGCGGGGCGTCGATCTGCTGCGCCCCGTCGGGGTCGATGGTGATGGTGCCGATCCGGCCAGCAAGCAGGTCGGCGAAGCGCGGGATGTCCATAGCCCAGATTATACCAGGGGACAACGTAGAGACGGCGCGTGAGTCGGAGACCGTTACGTCCTGGGGACTACCGCGCCGAGGGCTTCAGGGGGCCAATGGAGCATCTGGCTGCGGCAGATTTGGGCCATGGGTAGGCTGGCCACGTCGTAGTCGGCCAGTTCCAGCGGACACTTGCCTCGGATCCGCTTCTGCGCGTCCGGCGTGAATGGCGTGAAGCGGTCGCACCACGCGAACACCGCCAGGGATGTCTGCGCCGTCGTGATCGTGTCGAATCCGCAGAAGGTCTGGTCGTGCTGGTCGAAGCGCCGGTTCACCAACTCGGCCGTGTTGTTCGTCTTGGGGATGCGCTCGCTCTCGATGGCGTTGACCAGCTTCGGCCAGTGGCGCTCCAGGCTCGCGAAGACCGCGTGTCCGTGCCGCGCACCGGAGAGATCGCCACGTGCAGCAGGTCGTAGCTGTAGCAGTCTACCGCCACGTAGACGTACATCCCGTGGCGCTGCTTGCCCGCCGGCTTGTCGTTGGTCAGCACCGTGACCCACTTCTCGTCCACGCCCACCACCCCGCTGCTGCGCACGACCCCGAATAAGGCGGCGACCGGCAGGAGCTGCCGAGACCCCCAGCCCGGCCGCGACCCGGCGGTAGCTGCGGTGTCCGAGTTCGTCGGCCTGCAGCGCCTGGAGGTGTACCTCGGTGCGCCAGGGCGAATACGGCAGCAGATCGGGCGGCAGGTTGGTGAAGCTGCCGTGCGGGCAGGCCGAGTTCTGGCAGTAGGAGCGGAAGACATCGACGGCCAGCACACTGCGGGTCAGGAGGTGGTTCCGCAGCAGGCCGACGCGGAGGACGAGCAACTGGGCGAACTGGAGGTCGGTGCCGGTCTGGAGGAACCAGCGGCCGCGCGGGTGCTGGCCCCAGCGCGGCCAGACCAGGGCGCTGAGAGTGAGCCACGCACGCAGCAGGGGCAGATTGACGAGCAGAAACAGCGGCGGGGATTTGGGGGTGGCGTTGCCACCCCCGAAAGATCTTTTTTTTGTTGGTTTTTGGTGGCTTCGCCGCCAAAAAACCAACAAAAAGCGCGGTCTGGCACAGCCCCAGCGACGTTGCATCAGCCCTGGGCGAGAGTGAGCGCGGCGTGGTAGACTGATCAGGCGTAGTACCCGCTTCCCCTGTCTGGATAGACACATAGCTCGCATTGACGCGAGGAGCTGCGTATGAGCGACACCGGCGGGGCACGGCAGGTCTGGATCTACATCGGCGAGGGCGACAGCAACAACGGGCAATCGGTGGCGCAGCAGATCCTCTACGCGCTGCGCGAGGCGGGCTGCCCCGGCGCGACGGTGCTGCGCGGCGTGGGTGGCTACGGCGTCCACAATGTCCTGCACAGCGACTTGGCAATCGAGATCGCCAGCCATCTGCCGCTGGTGATCACCTTCATCGACCGAGCCGACCGGGTGACCCGGATACTCCCCACCCTGCGCGAGTTGGTGCGCGAGGGGGTAATCGCCGTCTCCCCGGTGGAGGTGGTGCTGTCTAGCCACCGCGTAGGCGGGCCGTTCCCGCGCCACCTGATGGTGTCCGATGTGATGAGCCGTAACGTCGCCAGCGTGCGCCCTGAGGTGCCGCTTGGCCAGATCGTGACCCTGCTGATCGACCGGGGGCTGCGCGCGCTGCCGGTGGTGGATGCGAGCAGGCGAGTGATCGGGATCATCACCGACGGCGATATGTTGAGCCGGGGGACGACGGATCTGGCGGTGCGGCTCCAGCGCAGCATGCCGATCAGCGCGCGCGCCGCCCAGATTGACGGCCTCGCGAGGCATCCTCAGCGCGCCGCCGACCTGATGACCCCTAACCCAGAGACGTTGCCTGACACCCTGCCCTTGGCGCGGGCGGCGGCGGTGATGGCCGCCCATAACCGTAAGCGCATGCCGGTGGTGGATATCGACGGCGTTCTGGTGGGCATGGTGAGCCGCTACGACCTGCTGACGACGGTGGCGGAGGGCATGCGCCAGCGCCCGGACGAGCCGCTCGATCTACCGGCAGGCGCACCGGCCACGGTGGGGGAGATGATGTTGGCCGACCCGCCGGCGGTGTCTGCCGCTGCGCCGATCTCTGAGGCGATTGAGGCGCTGCTCGATAGCCCGCTGCGCCGGGCGGTGGTGGTGGATGCGGATCGCACCGTGGTGGGAATTATCACCGACGGGGATGTGCTGCGCCGGTCGGCGCGACGCCTACCGGGCGGCGCGCTCAGCCGACTGGCGGCGTGGCTGAGTGGCGGCGAGCGACCGTCTGAGCTTCAGGTTGAGGGACGCGGGCGCAGCGCGGCAGATGCGATGACCGGCCCGGTGATCACCGTGCGCGTCGATGCACCAGTGTCCGAGGCCATCCGCCTGATGATGGCGCATAAAATAAAAGCCCTGCCGGTGGTTGATGGCGACGGGCATCTGGTGGGTATTGTGGGCCGGGCCGGGGTACTCGCGGCACTAGGCGAGCATACGTAGAGGAAAGCCAGAACGATCTAGGCAACGTTCAAAACGAGTGCCTTCAGCGCGGAGATCGTCAACAAGGTCTCCTCGCTCAACTCGGCCGCCGTGTCCACCAGCAATACGTCGAGTCCCAAGTCGCGGGACAGGGCCGCGAGACCTTATACGCATCAAGCTAAGCACCATAGCTCCGGATTCATGAGCAACTGATTAGGCATTGATGGACAGGACTCGGTTATCTGAATTATACTAGATTCAGGATGAGCGAGCGTCCACAGATGCAGTGAGGTTTGTATGGTGCGACCGTTGATCCCAATCACGGGGAAGTTCGGGGCGGAGTTTGTGCGCCCGCGCGGGCCGGCGAATGTGCCGCAGGTTGGCGAGGTGGCACCGGACTTCGCGCTGCCCTATGCGCGTTTCTTCCGCGATGAGGTCGGGCAGGATCAGGTGGAGTATGGGCGCATCCTGCGCCTAGGCGAGCTACGCGGGCGACCGGTGGTGCTGAACCTGACGCGGATTGTAAGCGACCGATTCTTCTGACCGCACTGCGCGCCGCACCTGGATGGTTTGCGGGAAGCCTATGGTGAGTTCGAGCGGCGAGGTGTCCACCTGATTGTGGTGAGCAGCACGGATCTTGAGATGACGAGCTATGTGGCTGAGGTACTCCGTGCGCCCTACCCGATTGTGAGCGATGCGAACTGGGAGGTCTTCTCCCGCTATGGGATGGGCTCGGGGCTTGGGGTGCCGCTGCCGGGCTGTTTTGTGATCGATGCGGAGGGGATCATCCGCTATGCGTGGGCCGCCCCGTTTTCGGTGGTGTTCACGCCGCCGCCGGCGGAGTTCTTGCTCAAGCAGATCGATGGTCTGTAGCTTGTCGATTGTGGGTTGCAGATTGGGCGCGCTACGGCCCGCGATTCAATTGGTGAATCGCGGGCCGTGGTGCGCTCGTCGCATGAGACTAGGCGTTAGGCATGGTTCAAACGCACGTGACCGTTCAGCGACGAGACGATGACGCGATGAGGCGATAGGAGCGCGTCATCGCATCCTCGCCGCATCGCAGGACGGTCAAGCTGGAATGGCCGATAGGCCAGGATGTCAGTTGGTGAGCGACCTATGACCACGCGGGTTTTTGACCGGCCCACGGACTTGAACGTAGCGCAGTTGCTGACCTTGCTCATGGGGCGGTTCGCGCTGAATACGGCCTTCCGGGTCGTCTACCCGCTGCTGCCGGTGCTGGCCATCGGGCTGGGGGTGAGCTTGGGGACGGCGAGCTTGTTGGTGACGGTGCAGGTGGCTGCGGCGCTGCTGAGTCCGCTGGGCGGCGCACTTTCAGACGCACGGGGCGAGCGGTTTAGCATGGTGGTGGGGCTGGCGGTATTCTGCGCGGGTGCGCTGATCTGCGCGCTGACGACGGGCTTCGGGCTGTTTCTGGTGGGCTACGGTATGATCGGGCTGGCTACGGCCTTGTATATGCCGGCGGCGCAGGCGTATGCGAGTACGCGCAGTGACTATGGCCAGCGCGGACGGGTGCTGGGTATCCTGGAGTTGAGTTGGGCACTGGCGGCCCTGGTGGGGGTGACGGGGCTGACCCAGCTGATCGCGCTGCGCGGCGGCTGGGCACCGGCCTTCTGGGGGCTGCTGGCGCTGGGGTTGGTGATGCTGGCCCTGACTCTGACGTTGCCGGATGCCGGGGGCGCGGCGCGGCGGCGACCGCAGGGCGCAGGGCGGCGCGGGGGCGCGCTGGGCCGGGGCGACATCCTCGGGGCGCTGGGGCTGGTTGGCTGCCAGATGCTGGCGGCCGAGCTGATCTTTGTGGTCTACGCGGGCTGGCTCCAGCGCGACTTCGGGGCGAGTACCGAGCAGGTGGGGCTGATCTTCGGGCTGCTGGGCTTTGTGGAACTGGGCGGGTCGGTGGGGGCCACCCTGCTCACTGACCGGATCGGTAAGCGGCGAGCGGTGGTGCTGGGCTTCCTGGCGGTGGCCGCGCTCCAGACCATGCTGCCGCTGAGCGCGGGGATCTGGCCGCTGTTCCTGGCACTGTTCCTGCTGTTCGACTTGTGCTTTGAGTTTGCGATTGTCTCGACGTTCTCGTTGGTGAGCGGGCTGACCGAGGAGGGACGCGGCACGGTGCTGGCGCTGAGCGTGGCCGCCTCGGGGCTGGGGCGGGTGATTGGTTCGCTGGCCGGGCCACGGGTATTTGCGGCGGTGGGGTTCTGGGGAAACGGGCTGCTGGCCGGGGGCGCGGCCCTGGCGGGGGCGCTGCTATGCCTGTGGCTGGTGCGGGAGGGCCGGGCGTAGGACGGGGGCTGTAAGGCCGAAGCATTCGCCCCAGATTTTCACCGTCACTGGAGTTATCAGGAGTGAACGCTTCGGCCTGGGTCATAATCAGTAGTAGAAGTAGTCGGGGGGCAGGGGGTGGGCCCCGGCGAGGTTGACGCGGATGCGGTCGGAACTGCGCTCGACAGAGGCGATGCTGGCCTCGATGACAAGCTCACCGTCACGCCAGCGGACAATGTCGCCGGGGCGCAGGTCGTAGTGCGTGGGCCGGGCATAGGCTCCGACGCAGTCGATCTCGAAGCCGTCGCGGTCGATGAGGTCTACGGGAAGTTCGCTGTAGCGTCTGCCGTAATCGCGCCGCTCGATGGTGATGGTGGTCAGGTTCTGCGGGATCATGGCGGGGATTATAGCACGCCGCCCTGGGGCGACAATGCGAAGGGAGCGGTGATGAGCGCCCAGCCCCGGCGGCTGCTGGCCGCATCCGATAAGTTCCGTGGCACCGCGAGCGCCGCTGAGGTCTGCGCGGCGGCGGCGGCGACGGCGCACCAATTCGGCATGGTGGCCAGTGTCCTGCCGTTGAGCGACGGCGGCGAGGGCTTCCTGGAAGCGCTGGGCGGCGCGGTGATGCACTCGTGGGTGACCGGGCCGCTGGGCGCGCCGGTGCGGGCCGAGTGGCGGCTGCGCGACGGGCCGCTGGCCCCGGTGGCGATCATTGAGATGGCGACCGCCGCCGGGCTGGCCCTGGCCGGCGGGGCGCTCGCCAACGACCCGCTGCGCGCGACGACGGCGGGTGTGGGCGAGTTGCTCGTGGCGGCCTGGCAGGCCGGCGCGCGCGATATTATCGTCGGCTGCGGGGGCTCGGCCACCACCGACGGCGGCGCGGGCGCACTGGAGGTGGTCAAATCGTGCGGCGGGTTGCCTGGTGCGCGGCTGCGCGCGGCCACCGATGTTCGCACGCGCTTTGTGGACGCTGCCGCGATCTTTGGGCCGCAGAAGGGTGCCGATGCTCAGACGGTGTTCACCCTGACCAACCGGCTGGAGCGGCTGGCCGAGGGTTACCTGCGCGAGTTCGGGGTCGATGTGCGCGGCGTCGCGGGGGGCGGCGCCGCAGGTGGGCTGGCCGGCGGACTCGTCGCCCTGGGTGCCAGCATCCACCCCGGCTTTGACTTGGTCGCTGAGACGCTCGGGCTGGACGCGCACCTCGCCGCCGCCGATGTGGTGGTGACTGGCGAGGGCCGCCTGGACGCGACCTCCCTGGAGGGTAAGGTTGTCGGCGGGGTGCTGCGGCGGCTCACCCCCGGCACGCTGGCGCTCGTGCTGGTGGGTGACGCCGCAGAGGGGCTGGCCGCACGGGCCAGCGCGCTGTCGGCGGGGCATGTGCGTGTGGTGTCGCTGCTGGCTAGGTACGGGCGCGACGCCGCCTTTACGCGTACTCTGGAACTGATCAACGAGGTGGTGGCGGAGTTTATCGCTGAGACGCTGAGAGGCTGAAGGGAGCGCCCGCAATGGCGATTGTCCGTGCGCTGCGGTTCTTTATGCTGGCCGGGCTGTGTGAGATCGGCGGCGGTTGAGCGTGAGTTCAAGAAGAATCCTAATAGTTCTGGGCGCTTGCGCTACCCCGCCCTGAGTTGCGCTTGCAACTGGTCGAGGTCACGCCAAAGGTAGCGCAGCAGGGGCTGCGTGACGCCGCCGGGCATGGTTCTGGCGTGCGATTCGATCACCACGCCGCCGTAGCGATCATAGAAGCCGCACGTCGCCGCGTTGGCCGTGAACACCCACAGATGCAGCGGCCACCCCGGTTCCGTCAGCGTAACCCAACCCGCCGCCGCCGCGAAAAGCTGACGTCCAAGCCCCTGACCGCGCAGATCAGGCTGCACGTGAAGATTTTCGAGGCAGGCTCCCCAGGCCGGATCATCGTCCAGACGTACGCAGACGAAGCCACGCAGGGCAGAGTCATCCTCGGCGAGCAGGACGTGCTGGCGTCCATTGATGGGCGGCGCAAGCCGCTCATGCCAGAACTGGGCGCGCTCGGCGGCAATCGCCCTATCGAGGTAGGCATCGGGCAGTATGCCACGGTAGGTGCTGCGCCAACTTGCGGTGTGCAGCGCCGCGACGGCGGCGCTGTCGGCGGCAGTGGCCGCCCGCAACGAGCGTGTAGGTTGATCGAATGTCACTCTGTGCGCTTCCCCTGAATCTTCTCGGCACCCCATATGATTCTACGCGATACCGCAAACGTTACCCTGTCGCAACAACGTTCGCCGGGGGCGAGGTCTACGACGACCACTGAAGCGGCCTGTCTGAGGCCGCTTCAGCGGCCGTCGTAGAACCTAGCCCGCCCGTTTACCGGCCGGGCGCTCAGCCTGACCGGGCGACGTTTGCGTTAAACCGGAATCCCCAAGGAATCTCATATGCCGGTCAATCTCAAGAACCTCCGCGCCGCTATCCAAGATTTCGCCTGCGATAAGGTTTTTCGCAACCTCGATGTCGAAGGTGTGACCAAGAAGTTCTACGAAGAGTTCAAGCGTCAGCGTGAGGCGTTCCAGACGTTTCTCGCCGGTATTCCGCTCGATAGCGACCAGCGTTGGTATGTTTCGGTGATGCTCAACCGGCTGATGTTTATCTCGTTTATCCAGGCCAAGGGTTTCCTCAACCATAACCCCGATTATCTGCGCGAGCGGTTGGCCTGGAGTAAGGCCACCCTCGGCCCGGATCGTTACTACCGGGGCTTCTTGCGCGTCCTGTTTTTCCAGGGCTTTGCCCTAGAGCCGGGGCAGCGCGGCGCGGACGTCAACCAGATGCTCGGCACCATTCCCTACCTCAACGGCGGGCTGTTCCTGCCGCACCCGATTGAGGAGCAGTACGGCGACGCGATGGACATCCCTGATAGCGCCTTCGACAAACTACTCACGTTCTTCGGACTCTGGCGCTGGCATCTCAGTGAGCGGCCCGGTATCAGCGACCGCGAGATTGACCCCGATGTGCTGGGCTATATCTTTGAGAAGTATATCAACCAGAAGCAGATGGGCGCGTATTACACTCGCGACGACATTACGGGCTACATCTGCCGCAGTACGATTATCCCGGCGCTCGTTGAGAAGGCCGAACTCTCCCTGGCTCCGCTCGATCTACCGCACACCATCGCTGATTATCTCTACCCGGCGATGCGTCAGCAGGAGTTGCTGCCCACCGAGACCGAGCGTGAGCAGGTGGCTCGCCATTCCCGTGTCGCCGCGCTGCTGGCTGATGCTCAGGCCGGGAAGATCGCCACGATCAACGATGCGGTAACGGCCAACCTCGATCTGGAATCGCTGATCGGCGATCTTATCCCGCAGCTTGATGCGCCAACGGTCTATCGGCTCTACACGACGCTGGCGGGCGACCCCCAGGCGCATAAATTGCCTCTGAGCATCCTTGATCCGACTGCCGGTTCGGGTGCCTTTTTGTTCGCCGCGCTGCGCATCCTTACGCCGATCTACGCAGCGGTACTTGACCGCATGGAAGCGTTGGTTGAGCAGAAGCAGGCCGTGAGCATGCCGATGGTCGAGGTACTGGCAGCCGCCGAGGCCCACGCGAACCGTGACTACTTCATCACAAAGAGTATCGTGGTGCGCAACCTCTACGGTGTAGACCTGATGGCCGAGGCGACCGAGATCTGTAAGCTGCGGCTGTTCCTGCGTATGGTGGCGGATCTGGACGAGGCCACGCAGATTGAGCCATTGCCCGATATTGACTTCAACATTCGCGCTGGTAACGCCCTGGTCGGCTACGCCCGCCCCGAGGAGATCGGGTTAGTCGATAGCGGAAGCGAGGTAGGAATAAACCCGCGACAGCAGAAGTTGCTCAATGACATCAAGACCGTGCAGCGCGAACTGACCGACTACCGCAACGCCCAGTTTCAGTTCAACCCCTCCGCTACCGAGGGTCACGCCGCCCGTAATACGATCCATGAGCAACTCGATGCGGTGAACGCGAGCCTCGACAACGATCTGATCAAGATCGGTCAGATCCGCAGGGAGGCCGATGGCTCCTTCAATACCCAGCCCTTCCACTGGTTCATGGCCTTCTACGAGATTATCCGCGAGGGTGGCTTTGATGTGATTGTGGGCAACCCGCCGTATGTAGGGTACCGCAAGGTGAGAAAAGAATACCAGGTCTTCGGCTATCGAACCGAAGCGAGCGGCAACCTGTATTCATTTGCCATCGAGCGCTCGCTTACGCTATTAGCGCGACATGGGCGATTTGGTGTCATTGTTCCTATTGCTTCAGTTTCCACGGAAGGAATGGAACCATTGCAGCACTTGTATGGGCGATATACACAATACCACAGTCACTACGCCGTCAGACCCGGTAAACTCTTTGTTGGCGTCGATATGAACCTCACCATCACGCTGCTTCAGCACATTGCTGATCAGCCCCAGGTTTTCTCTACGACATACTATCGCTGGTTCAGTGGCGAACAGAGTGACCGAGCGTTCCTCTTTGAAAAACTTGTGTACACCACGTACGTGAAGGTCGCAAACCACGCGAATCCGCTACCAAAGATTGGCTCAATGCTTGAGCTAACCATTCTCCAGAAAATGCATAGCCATGGCAGAAAAGTTAAAGACGTTGTTTCCAATCAAGGCTGCCAGATCTACTATCATTCAGGTGGTCGTTATTGGCGTAAAGCGCTCCTGCAAAAGCTCTCGTCGCACTACAAGCCGGTCACGATCCCTGAGCGGGTGCGACCGGTCGTACTTGCCTTGCTGAACAGTCAACTCTTTTATTGGTACTGGATTACAAACTCAAACTGTATGGACGTCGTATCACGTGAAGTTTTCGAACTTCCCATTTTCGATATTGCAAAGGCTGATCTCAGAAGGTTCGCAGAGCTTGAACACCAATTACTGGACTCCTATCATAGTCATCAGACGACACGTTCCCGGCGCGGAGAGATTATTAGTACAGATGAAGTGAATTTTGATGTGGGGAAAGCCAAGCCCATACTTGACGACATTGATCGGGCGCTAGCGGCGCACTACGGGTTCACGGACGAGGAGTTGGACTTTATCCTCAACTACGACATCAAATACCGTATGGGGCGAGATGTGGGGGATGGAGGAGATGCGGAGTGACGCGATTTTAACGCAAAGGCGCAAAGCGGCGAAGACGCAAAGAACATTCAGATCTTTGCGCCTCTGCACCTTTGCGCCTTGGCGTTACAACAAGATCGCGTTGTAACGCAAAGACGTGAAGAGGCGAAGACGCAAAGAACCAGAAAAGCGCAATACCGCAGAAGTCACGCTATCAAGTTGAGCGCCCGGCCCGTAAACATGCAGCCGTCGTAGCCCTCACCGGAGGCTTCAGTCCCCTGGCGGGTTCCGCTCCTATCGTAGCGCCCGAAGAGATCATCGATCCGGGTGCGGCGGATAAGCTTCGTGAGGGTGCGGATAAGCTTCGTGAGGGTGTGGATAAGCTTCGTGAGGGTGTGGATAAGCTTCGTGAGGGTGCGGATAAGCTTCGGGGGGGTGCGGATAAGCTTCGTGAGGGTGCGGATAAGCTTCGTGAGGGTGCGGATAAGCTTCGGGGGGTGGCGGATAAGCTTCGGGGGGTGGCGGATAAGCTTCGGGGGGTGGCGGATAAGCTTCATTACCCCATAAACTAAGTCTTCTGGTATAAGTGCTGGCTTCGGCACGCTCAACCCGCGTCCGTTGGCTGAGCGTGTCGAAGCCAATGCGGCAATCACCGCGTGGATGGGGCGATGATCCCGCTCGTCCACGGCCAATGGTGGTAACTCGCCAGCGCGGCGCCGAGCAGCACACCAAGCAACGCATCAACCAGATGCGCATGCACCCGCAATGTCGCCCGCAGCGCCGGTGCCGTTGGCCCCGCCGGTCACATCGTCACCGTCGTCGGTTGCGCCAGAGGCAAAGCCACCCCATCCATGGAAGCACGCTTGAAGCGTACGCCGCCAGCGCGAACTGTCCGGTGCCGCCTGAGTGCAAGACTGTACACTCGGTTATCTCAGGGCTGATGCAACGTTGCTGGGGCTGCGCCCCAGACCTCGCTTTTTGTGGATTTTTGGCGGCGAAGCCGTCAAAAACCAACCAAAAAAAGATCTTTCGGGGGTGGCTTTGCCACCCCCAAACCCCCGCCGGAGGCGACGTTGCAACCGCCCTGCTAGTTATCTAAACAGAGTTGCAACATTCTGCCCTATCAGATATACTATTCAGCGGTGTCGCGGGCGTCTCTGCCCATCTGCTGCCGGGGCCACACCAAATTTACCGCAAAGGGGGTGAGCAGAGCGAACGGTGAAGAGCGTCGTCGGGCCGGGGCGTTGCCCCGCGCCAGTTCCAGGCCCGAGCCGAGCGGCAACGCCGCAACGGTTCGCCGATTACCGATCGTGCAGAGCGATGAAAGTTGAGCGTCGTGACGGCGAGACAGTTGAGCAACTGATCCGCCGGTTCAATAAGGGCGTTGTCTCCGAGCGTATCACGAAGACCTTCCGCGAGAAGATGCACTTTGTGTCGAAGAGCGAGCAGCGCAAAGAGAAGCGCCGCCGCGCGGAGCGCAACCGGCGTAAGAAGATCTCGAAGGGATTCTAGGACGGCACCGCAAGACGGCATGGGCAGGTGGGCGACGCTCACTCCCGTGCCGTTTTGCTATGCGCCCGGCCCGTGATCAAGGCTGATGCAACATCCTTGAAGTTGCGCCCCCAGACCGCGCTTTTGGTTGATTTTTGGCAGCTTCGCCGCTAAAAATCCACAAAAAAAGATCCTTCGGGGGTGGCGAATCCACTCCCAGCCCCCCGCCAGAGGCGACTTTGCAACCGCCCTTGATCCGCATGCTATAATATCTTTCCATTAATGATAAGGGTGATCTGATCTTATGTTTGATAAACTTAAAAGTGTTGCCGCCCGCTACGACGAACTGGGCGAGCTGATGGCCCAAATTGAGGTGGTGAACAACCTGGCCCTGCTCCAGCAGTACGCCCGCGAGCAGAGCGATCTTGAGCCTATTGTCAGCGCCTTCCGGGCCTATATGCAGGCCCGACAGGCCGCCGATGAGGCCCAGACGATGTTCAATGAGAACAGCGGCGACGCCGAGTTGCGCGAGATGGCCCAGGATGAACTGGAGAGCCAGCGGGCGATCCTCACCCGACTTGAGGGGGAGATCAAGCTGTTGCTCCTCCCGCGCGACCCAAACGATGCCAAGGATGTGATTATCGAGATCCGCCAGGGCGAGGGCGGCGACGAGGCGGCCCTCTTCGCCTCCGACCTCTATCGCATGTATGTGCGCTACGCCGAACTGCGCGGCTGGAAGGTGGAACTCAACAGCGTGGCGGATAACGGCATCGGCGGATTCAAAGAGGCCGTGTTCGAGATTCGCGGCGAGAACGCCTACAGCCAACTCAAGTACGAGGGCGGCGTCCACCGCGTGCAGCGCGTGCCCGCCACCGAGGCGCGCGGGCGCATCCACACCTCTACCGCCACCGTCGCCGTCATGCCCGAGGTCGAGCCGACAGTGATCGACATTAAGGACGAGGACGTACGCACCGATGTGTTCCGCAGCGGCGGCCACGGTGGCCAGGGCGTGAATACCACCGACTCAGCGGTGCGCCTAGTCTATAAGGGCGGTACCCCCGACGAGATCGTCGTCACCTGTCAGGACGGGCGCTCGCAGATCAAGAACCGCGAGAAGGCCATGTCGGTGCTACGGGCCAAGCTCTACGCCCGCGAGCAGGAGAAGCAGCAGCGCGAGCAGGGTGCCTCACGCCTGGCCCAGGTCGGCACCGGCGAGCGCGCCGAGAAGATTCGCACCTACAACTTCCCGCAGGATCGCATCACCGACCACCGGATCGGCCAGAGCTTCTCAAACCTGCCCGGCGTCCTCTCCGGCTCGCTCGATAAGATCATCAACGCGCTGATCGTCTACGATAACGCCGAGCGCCTGCAGGCGTCGGGCATTGCCTAATCTCCCATTTTGCAATGAACACGCCCGCCCCTCTATCACCCTGAGCGTAGCGAAGGAGTATCGCTGTGCTAACCACCGAGCTCGACGAGTTTATAGTTCGGATGCCGAAGGTGGAGCTGCACATCCATCTGGAGGGTGCCATTGCGCCACGGACTCTGCTAGAGCTCGCGCATCAGAATGGCGTCGAGATCCCCGCCCGCGATGTGGCGGGGGTTGAGCAACTCTTACGCTACCGTAACTTCAACGAGTTTATCACCGTGTTCATGACGATGGCGCGGGTGATCGTGCGCGGCGAGGACTTTGCGCGCCTGGCCTACGAACTCGGCATAGACCTGGCCACCCAGCAGGTGCGCTACGCCGAGGTGATGATCTCGCCGATGCAACACATGCGACGCGGCATGGATCTCTACGAGGCGATCTCCGGTGCGGCCGAGGGCTTTGCCCAGGTGCAGCGCGAAACCGGGACGCAGATCCGCATCGCCCTCGACCACGGTCGCCAGTACGGCCCCGACATGGCATGGCAAGTCCTCGACGTGGCCCGCAAGGCCCGCCCGCTCGGCGTGGTCGGCTGGTCGATCGGCGGCAATGAGATTGGCTTCCCCCCGGAGCCCTTCGCCGAGGTCTTCAACGCCGCCCGCGCGGCCGGCCTGGGCCTGATGGCCCACGCCGGTGAGGTAGTCGGCCCCGAGAGCGTCTGGGGTGCCATCGAGAGCCTCGGGGTCTCCCGCCTTGGCCACGGCATCCGCAGCGTCGATGACCCCCGACTGCTCGTGGTTCTGGCCCAGCGCGGCGTGGTCCTCGATGTTTGCCCCAGCAGCAACCTGCGCACCGGCGCGGTGGCATCTTGGGAGGCACACCCCCTGCGCAAGCTCTACGACGCCGGGGTGCTGGTGACGATCAATTCGGACGACCCGACCTTCTTCAACACGACGATCACCGAAGAGTATCGGCGCTCCGTAACTCACTTCGGATTCGGTGCCGATGAGCTTTCGGCCATGGCGCGCAACGCCGCCCGCTCGGCATTTCTGCCGCCTGTCGAGCGCGCCGCCCTCTGCGCCCAAGTCGATGCCGGGATCGCCGCTCTGCGCCACGAGCTTGGCGTTTGACAAACCTCCGCCGCACAGCTATAATGCTGCGCGTGTGAGCCCAGGTGGCGGAATTGGCAGACGCGCTAGGTTGAGGGCCTAGTGAGCTAACCACGCTCGTAAGGGTTCAAGTCCCTTCCTGGGCACCATTGTTTCTTCTGGGGGCGATTAGCTCAGTTGGTAGAGCACCTCGCTTACACCGAGGGTGTCGGCGGTTCGAGCCCGTCATCGCCCACCAGCACGAGGATGCACCGAGGCGGCCGCAGCCCCTGCGCCGCCCCCAGACATTCAAGGCTGGCCAAGGTAGCTCAGTTGGTAGAGCATCGCACTGAAAATGCGGGGGTCACCAGTTCAAGTCTGGTCCTTGGCACCATCAAATAAAGCAACAAAGCGCCCCCCATCGCCAAAACGATGGGGGGCGCGGTGCTGATTCTCGTAGCGCCAGCGATCTCAGTCCGGCGTGACCGTCGGCAACTGAAAGGCTAGGCCCGTGGCATCACGGATCGCCCCCTGTTGCCTCACCGCCCGGTCACCCGCCGACTCGCCCGCAGGCAGGGACGGATCAGACCTGCGCACATAGGCGGGGGTCGCATCAGACTGGAGAAGCGCGAGGATCTCGGGCATATCGCGCGCCACCTCGCGTGCCGTCTCCGGCTCACCGTCGCCCCAAGTTGCGGCGTCGCGGCGAGCGCCGTGCTTGAGCAGCACCCGCACCCCATCCGCCGAACCATGGGCGGCAGCGTGAAAGAGCATCCCCCACCAGGTTCCCCACGTGTCGGTGAACATCGCCGCATCGTCGATCTGCGCGGGGTCGATCTCCAGAAGCTTGTCTAGAAGATCCCACTGCTGCTGCTCACACGCGGCCCGGAGTTGCGCGCGGGTAACTGTGAATATTTGCATGTTGCCCCCGGCTAAAACATGGTTCAAAACGGGTCAGCGTTACCGTTGTGCGCGGCGGTGTGCGCCCCGCGCATACATGCCTTTTGCGGTAGCGAATCCGCCACAGGCCAACAAAAAGCAGGTTCTGGGGCGCAGCACCAGGGAGGTTGCCGCCGCTCTACTCCTGGCGAAGGGTGGCGAGGGCGGTCTGGGCCTGGATAAGCTGGCGGCGCATCTGGATGATCACCTCGACGCCGGCGAGGTTCACGCCGAGGTCGTCGACCAGACGCCGGATGAAGCGGATCTGGTCAATATCATCATCGCTAAACAGGCGGATGTTCCCCTTACTGCGCTGTGGCTGGATGAGGCCACGGCGCTCGTACATGCGCAGGCTCTGCTCGTGCATCCCGGCGAGCTGCGCTGCGACCCGGATGGTGTAGCGGCGCTCCGCGCTGATGACCTCGATCATAGCGACTGGCCCTCGGCGACCCGGCGCAACTCCTCGAATAGATCGCGCTCGCGCTCGCTCAACTTCGTAGGTAGGACGGCGCTCAACTTGGCGTACAGGTCGCCGTGGCGATCTGAGCGCAGCACCGGCATGCCCTGGCCCGACAGGCGAAAAGTGCGACCGTTCTGGGTGTGCGGCGGGATAGTGAGGGTAATCGTCTTCCCGCTCAGGGTCGGCACCTGGGCCTGGCCGCCGAGGAGCAGCGTGTAGAGGCTTGTGTCCACGGTCACGTGCAGGTCGCTACCCTTGCGCTCAAAGCGGGCGTGGGGCAGCACCCGCACCACGAGGACGAGGTCGCCGCGCGCGCCGCCGTTGAGCCCAGGCGCGCCCTCACCGGCCACGCGCACCCGCCCGCCGGTATCGGAGCCAGCCGGGATCTTGACGGTAATCGTGCGCGGCGTGCCGTTGGGGTTGGCGAACTGGAAGCCGCGCTGGGTGCCGGCAAACGCCTCCTCCAGGGTGATATCTACCGGTTGCTCGACATCTTGCCCATCCATACGCATGTGAAAGCCGCCGCCGGGGCCGCCGGGGCCGCCGGGGCCGCCGCCACGTCCGCCGCGCCCGCCGAAGAACGAATCAAAGATATCAGAGAAGTCGGCACCGCCGTAATCGGCACCGGGGGCGGCCTGCTCGTAGCGTTTCCAATCGCTGCCGAAGCGGTCGTACTTCTCGCGCTTCTCCTTGTCGGAGAGGGTCTCGTATGCCTCATTGATCTCTTTGAAATGGGCCTCGGCCTGCGTATCGCCGGGGTTAATGTCGGGGTGGTATTTGCGGGCGAGCTTGCGGTACGACTGCTTGATCTCCTGATCGCTGGCGCTGCGGCTCACGCCGAGGATGTGGTAGTAATCTTTCATAGGATGTGGCAGTAATCTTTCATAGATGGGCGCATCAGCCAGGGCTGATGCAACGTTGCTGGGGCTGCGCCCCAGACCTCGCTTTTTATTGGTTTTTGGCGGCTTCGCTGCCAAAAACCAATAAAAAAAGATCTTTCGGGGGTGGCTTTGCCATCCCCAAACCCCCGCCGGAGGCGACGTTGCAACCGCCCTGGCGTGTCAGCCTGCTGGCTTGCATTGTAAAGACTTGATAGCGATGCTGTCAAGGTTGCGTACGAAGGGTCGCGAGGGCTGGTGCAGCGTCAGCTTCTGATGGGGGTGCGGGGGCAGCGAAGCCGTCCAAAACCCAACAACAAACAGATCTGAGGACGCAGCCCCAGTTGCACAAGCGATGAAGCAGGGCATACAAAAGGCCGACGCAGCATTGCATCGGCCAGGGTAGTGTGGGTGGGCGTGGGAGCGTCAGGCGATCTGATGCTCCCAGGCGCTAGAGCGACGGTAGGCGGCGTAGGTGGAGAGATCACGGATGATTCGCTGGAGCAGATCGCGCTCGATCGGATCATCATAGCCCGCCAGCAGGCGGCGGATGGGCTCGTGGTACTCAGACAGTGGGGCATAGCGATACTGGAGATCGCCACTCGGGCTTACCGTGCGCCCCATCACACCATCATCAACCAGATCATCGAGCGCCTGCACGACGCTCCAGATATCACGGCAGACCCGGTTAGCGATCGCGCTCGAAGTTGCTTCCATGCGCGGGTTTTCGTGGAAGATCAACAGCAGGTGAAGCTTCACCGGCGTATCGATCGCCTTTTCAAGGAGCCGCTGAATCATGGGGTCAATCATTGACCTTCCTCCTTCCACGAGGGATCCTCGTTGATCACACGCGCGAGCGTGGGTGCCACATGCGGAAAGGGCGGGATGTGGATCGGGATGTGGAGCAGTGACTCCTACGACATGGGAGGAGTAGATACGAAGGGCACTGGCACGTTTGATGCATGAACACTTTGTCACAAGTATCCGGATTATACACGAGATCTACGCACGGCGCTAGGGGGATCTTCTGCATTTGTTGTGAGCCAGGTTAAGAGATGTTTACTTTCCCTGAAGCGGGTATAATAGGGGCCGGTCGTGACACGTGATGCGTGATGCGTGATCCATAGCTTGGTCGCGGGTTGGGCGTCAGGGATCAAAGTCCGGCATTCTATCTCATCACATTAGGAGCGTCGCTATGGCAAAACTGAAGGTTGCAATATTGGGAGCCACCGGCACAGTCGGCCAGCGCTTTATCCAACTTCTCGAAGGACACCCATGGTTCGAGGTGGGCGCCCTCACCGGCAGCGCGCGCAGCGCCGGGCGCACCTACGCCGAGGCCAGCCGCTGGGTACTCGACACGCCCATCCCCGCCGCCGTGCGCGATATGCCCATCCTGCCCGAGGATGCCAGCCTGGACACCCCCTTGGTCTTCTCGGCGCTACCGAGTAAGACGGCCGGCGAGATTGAGGCGCGCCTGGCCGCCGCCGGTCACGTGGTCTGCTCAAACGCCGCCGACCACCGCATGGCCGACGACGTGCCCCTGCTCATCCCCGAGGTGAACCCGGATCACCTCGACCTGATCGCGATCCAGCGCAAGAATCGCGGCTGGAGCGGGGCGATTGTGACCAACCCGAACTGCACCTCGACACCGGCAACGATGGTGCTGCGCCCGCTGATCGACGCCTTCGGGGTGAGCAAGCTGCTGCTGGTGAGCATGCAGGCGTTGTCGGGGGCCGGCTACCCTGGCGTGCCCTCCTATGACTCGACCGAGAATGTGGTGCCCTACATCGGCGGCGAGGAGTCCAAGGTCGAGTTGGAGCCGCAGAAGATGCTCGGCACCCTGCGCGATGGGCGGGTCGAGCCCGCAGGCTTCACCACCTCGGCCCACTGCAACCGCGTGCCCGTGCTTGAGGGCCACTTGCTCTGCCTATCGTTCAGCCTCGTCCGACGGCCAAGCCTCGATGAGCTGAACGCCGCCCTGTCTGGCTTTCAGGCACTGCCCCAGGAGCTGAAACTGCCCAGTGCGCCGGCCCAGCCGATCGTGCTGCGCGATGAGCCCGACCGACCGCAGCCCCGCCGCGACCGCATGCTCGGCGGCGGGATGGCCACGGTGGTCGGCCGGGTGCGCGTGTGTCCGCTGCTCGACTATAAACTGGTGGCCCTCGGGCATAACACGATCCGTGGCGCGGCCGGTGGCTCGCTGCTCAACGCCGAGTTGATGTACGCCCAGGGGATGATCGCGTAAGAAACAGGAAACAGGGAATGGGCAACCGCTTCACGCCTATTCCCTGGGCCAAAAGATGCCCGTATGATACGCCGTGACTCGCGTCCGAAGCTATTCCCGATTGCCTATGAAAACCATTGCCGACCTAACCTCCGACCGGGTCTACTACCGCGACTTAGAGTCGTGCGACCCTACGCTGCCTGGGCTGGGGACGCTGCGCGAGCCGCTAGGGCTGCCCGCCGGGCTGCTGCCGCGCAAGCGCGAGCCGTCCTATGCGCGGGTGGCCCTGGCGATTGCCGAGGCGGCCCAGGCCCAGCGCGGCGGGCCGCCCCTCAGCACCCTGCTGGTGATCGGCGACACTGAGAACGACCGGCTCATGGCCCGCTACCTGAACCAACTGCCGGGCGCGCCGCAGACCTACGGAATCATCGGCGAGGATCGCCCGGTGGTGTCAGCGAGCCTAACATGGGATGGCCCGATTGCCGCTGCCACGCGCTGGGCGCTGCTGCACCCGTGGGCAGCCGAGCTTGAGCGCCGGGGCGTGCGCTGGGATCGCGCAGCCCTGCTGATCGATATCGACAAGACGCTGCTCGGCCCGCGCGGGCGCGGTGATGGTGCCATCGATGATGCGCGGGCCGAGGGTGCCCTCGCCGTGGCAGGCGATCTGCTCGGCGCGGATCTGGACATCCGCATGTTCCGCCGAACGTACGCCGAGCTATGCCGCAAAGAATGGCACGGCTTCACCTTGGACAATCAGGACTATGTCGTCTCAACCGCGCTGCTGATCACGTGCGGCGCGATCAGCTACCAGGATCTGGAAGCGGGCGTCGACTCGGGCGAACTGCCCAGCTTCGCGGCCCTGCTGGATGCGGTGACGCCCCGCGTGCCCCCGCCCCTGGCCGCGCTCCACGCCGAACTGCGCGAGCGGGTGGCGGCGGGCGATCCGACGCCGTTCAAGCTCTTCCGCCGGGCCGAGTTTGTGTCCACCGTGGCGCGCATGGGCGACGGGCGGCTCACCCTCTGCGGCGAGTTGTTCACCCTCACCGAGCGGCTGATCGCGGCGGGTGCCCTCTGCGTAGCCACCTCCGACAAACCGACCGAGTCGGCCCTGCCGAACTCCGCGCAGGCCGCCGCTGGCATGCGCCCCCTGCACCGCACGCCGGCGAGGGTGGTGTAGGGAGGAGAATTCCGATGCAACTCTCCGACCTGTTCACCGCGCGGATGCGCGAGGCCGCCCCGCCGCTATGGGGGCCTGGGGACGCCAACGGCCCCGACCGGATCGCCCTGGCTTTTGGTGACGCCGACCCGACCATGTTCCCGCACAAAGATCTGATCGATGCGGTCGCGGAGGTACTGGCCACCGACATCGACGGTGCCCTGAACTACGGGCCAACCTACCCCGGCCTGGTGCGCGTGGCGGCCGAGCGACTGCGCCAGCGGGGGATCAGCGCCACCGAGCAGAATACCCTGATCTGCTACGGGTCGAGCCAGATCATCGGCCTGCTGCCGCAGGTGCTGATCGACCCCGGCGACACGATTATCGTTGAGGCTCCGACGTTCCTGGGCGCGGTGATGCAGTTTCGTCGCTCGGGCGCGCGGCTGGTGGGCGTGCCGGTGGACGCCGAGGGCATGGATGTGGACGCCCTGGAAACGACGCTGGCTGAACTGCGGGCCGCCGGTGTGCGCCCGAAGATCATCTACACGATCCCGACCTTCCAGAATCCCACCGGGGTGACGATGTCGCTGGAGCGACGGCGACGGCTGCTAGATCTGGCGATCACCTATGGGGTGCTGGTGGTGGAGGACGACGCCTACAGCGACCTGCGCTTTCGCGGGGATGCAGTAGCGCCGATCGCCGCCCTCGACACCGCAGGCTGGGTGATCCACTTGCGCACCTTCTCGAAGATTTTTGCGCCGGGGGTGCGCCTGGGATGGGCCAGCGGCCCCCAGGCTCTGATCGACCGCCTGGCGATGTGTAAGGTAGAGGGTGGCAGCGGGCCGCTGATGACTCGCGTGGTGGCCCAGTTTGCCCAAGATGGCCGACTCGACACGCACATCGCCGATCTGCGGACACACTACGGCGAGAAGTGCGACCTGATGCTGGCCGCGATCACCCGCGAGATCCCCACAGCCACGACGGTCCGCCCCGACGGCGGGTTCTTTGTCTGGCTGCGCCTGCCGCCGGGGATCTCGGCCACGGCCCTGGTGCCAGTGGCCGCACAGCACGGCGTGGATGTGCTGGCCGGCCCGCGCTGCTTTGCCGACGGCAGCGGCGACGAGTATGTCCGTCTGGCCTTCAGCTACATCCCAGCGGCGCAGATCGGCGAGGGGGTCGCCCGCCTCGGCGCAGCGATCAGGAGCCTCGCTTTAGCAAGATTGTGAGCCGCCCACCCAGAAAGGGCCGCTGGGAGGGCGCAGCTTTCCCCGCTGCCCTCCCCGCGAGAATCACACCATGAGGCGCATCGCGAGAACTCATTTCCTCTGGGCGATTGTGGTCGCCTTATCGGTGCTGCTCGGCACGGGGATGGCCTGGGCGCACCCGGAGATCCTCAGCATAGATCCGCCGCCCGGCGCGCAGCTGGTAACGCCGCCGTCCCAGCTGCGGATCACGTTTAATGCGCCGCTGGAGGCGATCAGCGGCCTGGCCCTGCACGACTCGCACGGGCGCGAAGTGCCCCCGGCGGAACCCGCAGCTGCGCCAGATCCGCTGCCCCTGGCGGCGATCTTGCTGCGCGGGATCATGCTGATCGGCGCAGCGACCGGCACCGGCGGCCTGGCCTTCCTGATCTGGATCCTCGGCCCGGCCCTGGCCCAGGCCGGCGGCGACCCCGCCACCCTGCGGCGCGGGCAGGTGTGGCTGGCGGCTCCGCTGCTGATCTGTGCCGCCGCCGCGCCGCTGATGCTCGTGAGTCAAACCTACACCGCCCTCGGCACGCTTGACCTAGTGGTGCTGACTCACGTGGCGACCATGCGCTACGGGCAGGTGCTGCTGGTGCGCGCCGGGCTGGCCCTGGCGCTGGCGGTTGCGGCGGTGTCGCTGAGGCGCGAGCAGTATTTACGCCACGGCGTGTGCCTGACGCTCAGCGCGTGGTTGCTGCTCAACTTCGCGCTGGGTGGTCATGCGGCGACGGACTCTGCGCCGACGCTGTCCATCCTCGCCGACGCGATTCACCTGGGGGCCACGGCGCTCTGGGTGGGTGGGCTGCTGGCCTTCGCCACACTGCTGCCGAGCGCCATGCGATCTGTGCCCGAGGATCGCCGTCCCGATCTGCTGCGTGCCCTGTTCGCCCAGTTCACGGCCCTGGCCGTAGCCAGCGTGGCCCTGCTTACCGTCACCGGCACCTACGCCGCACTGCGCCGCATGAGCGCCTTGTCCGACCTCTGGACAACACATTACGGGCTGGCCCTGCTGGCGAAGCTGATCGCCTTCGGCGCGATGCTGCTCTTCGGTCTCTACCACATGCTCGTGGCCCGGCCAGGGCTGAACGCCTGGGCCACACATGCGGCCCAGGCCAGACCCTGGCCGCGTCTCCTTGGCCGCACTCTGCGCCTAGATGCCGCCCTGGGACTGATCGCAATCCTTGCCGCCGGTGCGCTCACAAGCCTCGCCCCACCCAGAGACTCCCGTGCCGCCCCCAGTGACTCCCGCGCCGCCCCAACCACCATCCGCATGCCCACCGTCACGCCTGGGCCACCCCGCACCCCCGTGCCCAGCCCGACCCATGTCGCCGCCGACCTGCGCGTGCGCCTGGAGACGCGCCCCCCGAGTGTCGGCGATGACCGCTTTCGGGTGACGGTGCGCCGCACCGGGACGAGGGATTAAGAATATTCCGGTGCCCACCTTGTACATGGCCTACCGCTTTTCCCGCCGATGGTACAATAGCCCTCTATGAACGCCACCCCGCTCACCATCGGCATCGACGCCAGCCGGATTGCCGCCGCCCGGCGCACCGGCACCGAGCGCTACACCTACGAGGTGGTCGCCGGACTGGCCCGCATCGACCGCCGCTCGGCGTACCGGCTCTACACCAACGGCATCCCCCCGGCCCTGCCGCCCCTCGGGCCGAACGTGGCCCTGCGCAGCATCCCCCTGCCGCGCCTGTGGACCCACGCTCGCCTCGGGCTGGAGCTGGCCTGTCGCTCGCCCGATGTACTCTTTGTGCCCGCCCACGTGGTGCCGCTGGCCCACCCGCCCGCCTCCGTCGTTACCATCCACGACCTGGGCTACCTGGCGTTCCCGCAGGCCCACACCGCCCGTCGCCGCCTAGAGCTGGAGCTGACCACCCGCTGGAGCCTGCGCGCCGCCCGCCTGACCATCGCCATTTCGCAGGCCACCAAGGACGACCTGGTGCGCCACTACGGGGCCGACCCGGCGCGGGTGCGGGTGGTGCATCACGGCCTGGGCGAGTCCTTCCAGCCCGTCGAGAGCCCGCTGGCGATTGCGGCGGCCCGCGAGCACCACGACATCGCCCAGCGCTACCTGCTCTACGTGGGCACCGTGCAGCCGCGCAAGAACCTGGAGCGCCTGATCGACGCCTTCGCCCTGGTAGCCAACCGCCCCGAGCTAACCGGCGTCCAGCTGGTGATTGCCGGCGGGCGCGGCTGGCTCAGCGAGAACATCGAGCGCCGCGCCGCCGACCTCGGCCTGGCCAAGCGCGTGCGCCTCTGCGGCTACCTGCCCGACGCGGATCTGCCCGCCCTGCTCAGCGGTGCCCTAGCCTTCGTCTTCCCCTCGCTCTACGAGGGCTTCGGCATGCCCGTGCTTGAAGCCATGGCCTGCGGTGCCCCGGTACTCACCAGCAACACCTCGTCCCTGCCCGAGGTTGCCGGTGACGCCGCTCTGTTGGTTGACCCGTCGAACACCGAGGAGATCGCCGCCGGGATCACCCGCATAGCCAGCGACGGCGGCCTGCGCGGCAGGCTCTACGCCCGTGGCCTGGCCCGCGCCGCCAGCTTCACCTGGGATCGCTGCGCCCGCGAGACGCTGGCCGTGCTGAAGGAGAGTGCGGAAGCAATCGGCCAGAAAATAGGTATAGGTACACGCCAGCCATCGGGGAATTGACGCTTCGCCCCCCCGAATGCCCCTCCTGCTCAGTGTGGTAGACTACAGACAGCAAACACACTTCAGGAGCCACCTCAATGAGCGAGGATTTGTGCGGGGAGCTGACTCGGCTCACCTGCGACCTTGTACGTATCGAGTCGATCGCCGACCGGCCAGAACTCCTGGCTGAGGTGATCGACTATGTCGCCAGTTACCTGGCCGACATTCCCGGCATCTTTGTCGAGCGCTCAGAGTGCGACGGCAAGCCAGCAATTGTGGCCACCCTGCACCCGACCCGCTCGCCCGCCCTGATGATCAACGGCCACGTAGACGTGGTGGTTGCTCGACCTGCGCAGTTTGTGCCAGAGCTGCGCGACGGGCGGATCTACGGGCGCGGATCGCAGGATATGAAGGGCAGCGTGGCGGTGATGCTGCGCCTGCTTAGCGATCTGGCCGCCCGCCCCGAGCGCCCCGACGTGGGCTTCCAGTTCGTCGCCGACGAGGAGATCGGCGGTGCCCTGGGCACCAGGCGGCTGCTGGAGGAGGGCTGGCGCTGCGGCTTCATGCTCTGCCTGGAACCGACTGACCTGGGCGTACTCTACGAGCACAAGGGCGGCATGTGGATCGATCTGCGCCTCCCCGGCGTAACCGCCCACGGATCACGTCCCTGGGCTGGGGTCAACCCGGTCTACCCGATGACGGTCGGCCTCGCCGAGATCGCGCGGCGCTTCCCGGTGCCCAGCCCCGATGAGTGGCGCTCCACCGTCTCGCCCACGGTCATCCAGGTCGGCGGCGGATCATCAAACCAGATCCCGAGTTCGGCCACCCTCACCTTCGACTGTCGCTTTGTCGCCGAGGATAGCGCCGAGGCAATCAGTGCGGCGATCCAGGACTGCTTCCCCGGCGCCGAGGTGCTGGTGAGCCGCTCGGGGGTTGCGCTGCGCACCGACCCGGAACACCCCACGGTGCAGCGCCTCGCGGGTGTCGTGGCCGCCCGCACCGGCGCACCAGCCCGCTTCTACCGCGAGCACTTCTCCACCGACGCTCGCTTCTACACGCAGATCGACATCCCCGCCGTCTGCCTCGGCCCGATTGGGGCCGGGCTGCACTCGGATGTGGAGTGGGTCGATATCGAAAGCCTTGCCACGTTGTATCAGGTTATCACAGACTTTATAGGATGAGGGTAAGGGCGCCGCAATCGCGTGCGCCCTCATAGACATATGCTTTACGTACTCCAGACCATCCCCGGCCTCGGCCAGCTTGCTTGGCGCGAGGTCGAAACTTTCATCCCCGGCGACAGCGAGCGTCCGGGGCCGCGCCTCATGGGCCTAAAGGCGGTGCCCGGTCGCGACGACCTTCTCATGATCGACCACCGGGGCGGCCCGCGCGCCCTGCTGAAGCTGCGGGCCAGCGAGGATGTCTTCGCCGTGGCCGCCCGTGGCTTTAAGATCGCTTACGACGAGCGCGGCCTGCGCCAGATCCACGCCGCCGTGCGGAACGCTGATGCGGTGCAGGATGTGCTGAATACCTGGCGCAAGGCCACCAACAGCCACAAGCAGAACGGCACCTTCCGCGTGATCGCCCGCACCGTGGGCACGCATCGCTTTATGCGCCGCGATGTGGGCCGGGCCGTGGCCGACGCCGTGCGCGACGGCTGGCCCGGTCGCTGGCAGATGGTGGAGGATAACTCCGACATCGAGATTTGGGCCACCCTGATCGAGAGCGAGCTAATCTGTGCGGTGCGGCTCTCCGACTCTGAGATGCGCCAGCGCGGCAAAGTCAAGCACCTGCCAGCCTCGCTGCGCCCGGCCCTGGCGGGGGCCATGGTGCTGCTCACCAACCCCTCGGCCAACGATGTCTTCCTCGACCCGATGGCGGGCGCGGGCACCCTCCTGCTGGAGCGGGCCGCCGCCGGGCCATTCGCCGAGATCCACGGTGGCGACATTAACGGCGACGCCCTGGCGGCCATGCAGGCGAACCTGCGCGGCGTGCGCGGCGAGATCAGCCTGAGCCGCTGGGACGCCCGCAAGCTGCCCCTCGACGACGGCGAGGTGGACAAGGTGGCGGTGAACCTGCCCTTCGGCAAGCAGATCGCCGACGAGACGCTGATCCCTGGGCTGTACCGCGAGGTGCTGGCCGAGATCGCCCGTGTGATGCGGCCCGGCGGGCGCCTGGTGGTATTAGCCGGCAACACCAGCACGCTCGAGTCGGCCCGCTACGGCGCGGCCCGCGTGCTGCGGCCCCTGGATCGGCACCGCGTGATCGTCCTCGGTCAGACGGCCACCATCCACGAGTATGTCCGCGAGAGCGGCCCGAACCGCGTCCGCCCATCCGAGCCGGCCCGCCGACCCGACGACGACGGCGATGATTACGCGGCGTAAGGCATGACGGTGACAGCGGGGCACCGGGGCACCGGGACAGCGGGGCACCAGGATACGGTGACAGCGGGGCACCAGGATACGGTGACAGCGGGGCACCAGGATACGGTGACAGCGGGGCACCAGGATACGGTGGCACCAGGATACGGTGGCACCAGGATACGGTGACAGCGGGGCACCAGGATACGGTGACAGCAGGGCACCGGGATACGGTGACACCAGGATACGGTAAGGCCGAAGCATTCGGGTTGGGC
>CAISPW010000083.1 GCA_903887465.1 uncultured Oscillochloris sp.
GGTCGCGTAATCCTTCACCGGGGTCGCGTAATCCTTCACCGGGGTCGCGTAATCCTTCACCGGGGTCGCGTAATCCTTCACCGGGGTCGCGTAATCCTTCACCGGGGTCGCGTAATCCTTCACCGGGGTCGCGTAAGGCCGCAGCAGCACCGATGCATCCCTACCTCGGACTCTTCCGGGGCTGCTGCGCCCCTACTTATTCGGGGTTGCTGCGCCCCTACACCTTCCGGAACACGATGGTACAATCAGGTGCGTTCTCCGGGTTCCCTGCTGAAAGCGAGGTCGATATTGTATACCACGCTGATGGTTAGTTCGGGCGTACTGTGGACGCTCACGTATGTCATGATCATCCGACAGAGCTTCCGTGATCGCACCTATGGCATGCCACTTGCCGCGCTCTGCGCCAATCTCGCGTGGGAACTGATCTTCTCGGTGGTCTACCTATCGGTCTCGCTGCTTCAGGCGGGCATCAACATGGTCTGGCTGTTGCTCGATCTGGTCATCCTCTTCCAGGTGCTGCGGTATGGGCCGCGCGAGCGGGGCCTGCCACCCTGGGCCTTCTTCGCCGGCATGGCCCTCGGCTTGGCGACGGCCTTTGCCGCTGTGATGCTGATCTCTCTGGAGTTCCACGACTGGACGGGTGCCTATGCGGCCTTCAGCCAAAACCTGATGATGTCGATCCTCTTCGTGGCCATGCTGTTCCGCCGCGATTCGCTACGCGGACAGGGACTTGGTATCGCGGTGAGCAAGCTGGCAGGTACGGCTTGCGCCACGCTGGCCTTCGTCTGGTACGTCCCCGCCTTCCATGGCTCGGTGCTACTGCGGTTTCTGGGCATGGCAACCGGCGTCTATGATCTGCTCTATGTGGGGCTGGTGTACCTAGCGGCTCGGGCACCCTCACTCAGCGCGGTCTTCCGCACGCAGCAGAACCCGCAGGTGGATCACAGCACATGACGCGGACATCACGAGCCGGGTTTGTTGATGACACTGGCGGGCTTGGGGTCTGTATAGCCTTGGTACGCAGACCTCCTATAGTAAGGGTACGGCAGCGGCGGGCGGCGGCACCCCGACAACCGCGATCACGTGATCCGTAATCAATAGCACGGTCACGCCTCAGACAAAGGAATCTCTTATGAACCAGCCCACCAAATCTCACCTGCGAGCGTACATGTTCTTTGGCATCGTCACCGTCATCGTGATCATGATCGTGGGATCCTCCATCCTGAGCGGTAGGCGGATCTCGCAGGTTTTCTCAAACATCAACGCTGGGCTCACTGGCTCTGGTAGTCACATGCCCAGCAACTCCCGGCCAACTGCCTTCCCGTTCGTTCCAACCGCCGCCGCCGCTGCGGGGAACACAACCGACCCCAACCTCCAGCCGACCGCCATACAGAATCGCATCGTCATCCGCAACGCCGAGCTCAGCATCGAGGTCACGGACGTAACGCAGAGCGATGAGCAAGTTCGCACCCTGGTCAGCCAGGTCGGCGGGTACCTCCTCAGTTCATCGACCTCCGGCGAAGGCAACGAACTCAGCATCAACCTGAGTACGAAGGTACCCGCCAGTCAGTTCGATGCGACCCTGAACGCATTTCAAGCCATGGCCTCCAAGGTACGCAGCCGCAGCGTCACCGGCGAAGATGTCACCGAGGAGTTCGTCGACATCACGGCGCGCCTGCACACCCTAGAGATCACCCGCGACCGCGTGGAGAGCCTGCTGAGTAAGGCCACACTGATCGACGACATGATCAAGATCAACACTTCCCTCAGCGAGATCCAGGGCCAGATCGAGCAGATCCAGGGCCGGATGCAATACCTCAGCCAGAGCGCGGCCTTCTCCACGATCGAGCTACGCATCCAGCCCGTGCCTGTGGTGGCGCTGAACAGCGTGGAGGGCTGGCAGCCGGTTGCGGTGGCCCGTGGCGCGCTGCACAATGTGATCGCCGCAGGCCAGGGGCTGCTCAATCTGCTCATCATCATCGCCATCTGGACGCCGTTCCTCCTGCCGTTCCTGCTGCTGGCCTGGTGGATCTGGCGACGCTTCGGGCACGGCAGGAATCAGGGGCGCATATCACCCTGAGCGCCACAAAGGGTCGTGCAGGGAACTGGAAGGAAGCTTTGCTGCGCGTCGCGCACCCCGCCATTGTCCGCATCAGCGCAGTCCCGATCCATCCTCCACCATAATTAAGGTATGCTTCAAACACACGTGACCGTCCTGCGATGAGGCGACGAGGCGA
>CAISPW010000084.1 GCA_903887465.1 uncultured Oscillochloris sp.
GAGAGCCGCACGGTCGAAGCCGAATCGCTCGCAGACAACGTTAGGGATGGCTCTGAGCAGATGCGGCAGATCGAGGATGCCTTTCAGTTCGTTGGAGACGCTGTTGAGCATCGCCAAGCGACGAGCATTCTGCTCAAGCTCATCTACCTTCTCTTGGAACACATCGGTCATGCGGTTGAACGCATCAACGAGCTGGCCGATCTCGTCTTTCCCCGTGCGGGGCAGCCGTTGGTCGAGATGGCCGTCGGCTACCGCCTGCACACCTCGCTGGATAATGCGGATCTGGCGAGTGAAGGAGAGCGAGAGGAGCAGGCTGCCGACGCCGATGATCGCGGCGATCAGCACGAGCAAGATGACTACCTGGCTGCGTAGATGATCCTGGCTCTCGGCGATGCGCTGTCCCGTGGCCAGGGCTGGCTCGATAATTTCGTTGGCTGGAATGACCATGCCCACGCTCCAGCCGACGGTGGTAATCGGCGCGTAGGCGATGTAGGTGGGCTGGTCGGCGGCACCTATCGTCTCCACGCCGCTCTGGCGGTTGAGCATGTGCTGCACCAATCCACGCAGATTCTCGCTGGGCGACGTGAGCAGGTTCCCGGTGCGGAAGGGTTCGTCCGCGTGCGCCTCCGCTGCCGCCATGTCGGGCTGCACAATCACGTTGCCCACCGTATTGAGCATAAAGGCGTAGCCGCTCTCACCGATGTCAACGGTAAGTAAATCCTGCTGGATCGTCTTCAGCAGCAGATCGAAGGCAACCACACCGATCAAGTTGCCCTGGCGATCATACAGCGGCGTGGCGCAGGTGGTGATAAGAACACCGCTGTTCGCATCAATATAGGCATCGGTCCAGACGGTTGCTTTGGCCGCACGGGCCTTGGTATACCAGGGCCGCTCGCGTGGATCGAAGGGCGTGGCCGTCATGAGCGTGTCGATCATCGCGTCGTTACTGAAGGCGATCACGCCGCCCTGCTCCAAGCCGATGTAGCCGATACTCATCAGGGGGTTATGGCTAACGGCGGCATGGAGCAGCGGGATGAGGCGTTGGCTATAGGCCACCTGACTCGTGTACCTTGCCAGGAGTTCGGCGCTTGGCGCGGGGGCGATCCAGACCCGTGTGGCGTCGGGCGTGGGCTGCGGGCCACCGTAGAGGCCAGTGGCATAGGCGGCGATGCTCTCAACCTGCTGCTGAACCCCCGCAAGCGAAACATCGTAGAGATGGGCCTTCTCACGGACGCGCAGGGCCAGGGTCGACTCGGCCTGGGTTCGGAGGGCACTGGTGCCCTCTTCGACCGCCGTATCGCGGGCACGCGAAAGTTCCGTCAGCCCCAGCCAGCCCACAAGAACCAGGGGCGGGAGCGACATGCTGAGCAGGAGCAGTAGAATTTTCTGCTGGATGCGTGAACGGAAACGGAGCATGGCCTGAGCCTGATGGGCCTTTCGTATCGGCAGGAGGTGTCTAACCCTATCGTAACAGGGATGCGTCTTCACAACAATTGGAGAAGGTTAATGTCGGATGACAGGGTGATTTGCGCCGCTCTGTGAAGGGCCTTATACTGGAGGCTCAAAGACTGCCAGATCCGTAATCGCGCCCCTGCGCGATCTTGGGAGAGACCATGGAGTACGCCCTCGAACGCTTCACCGCGCAGGTGAAGGCGGTGATCGCGGCGACGGGGCGAGTGGCCCCGGCCCTGATTGAGACGGCCACGCCGAAGTCAACGATTCCGGCTGATGTGGCCTTCCCGGCATTCCGCGCCGCGAAGGAGTTGCGTGTACCGCCGGCACAACTGGCTGCCGAGTTGGCTGTCGCGATAACCATTCCCGACGGCTCGCTGATCGGCAAGGTTGAGGCCGTCGGCCCATTTCTCAACTTCAGCATGCACCCGCAGCGCCTCGCCACGGCGGTGCTGGCCGAGATCGCCACTCGCGGCGATGGCTACGGTCGGCAGCCCGATGGCGTCGGCAAGACGGTTGTGGTCGATTATTCGGCCCCCAACATCGCCAAGCGCATGCACGTCGGCCATATCCGCAGCACGATCATCGGCCAGAGCCTGGTGAATATTTTTCGCGCCCTCGGCTATACGGTGGTTGGCGATAACCACCTGGGCGACTGGGGTAAGCAGTTCGGTGTGGTGCTGGCCTCGATTGCACTCTACGGCACGCCTGATGCCGAGGGCGAGACGGCCCTTGAGGAACTGGAGGCGCAGTACTCGCGCTATGCCGCCGCCGCCAAGGAGCAGCCCGAGTTGGACGAGGAGGCCCGGATCTGGTCACTGCGGCTTGAGCAGGGCGACCCGCACGCCCGCGCGCTCTGGCAGTGGTGTGTCGATCTGACCATGCACGCCGCCCAGCGCAACTACGACCGCCTGGGCGTGCATATCGACCACGCCTATGGCGAGAGTTTTTATGAGGATATGCTGCCCGGTGTGATTAGTGCGGCTCTGGAAAAGGGTGTAGCCTTCCGTGAGGATGGCGGCGCGGTGGTGATTGAGAACCTCGATAACCTGTCCACTTTCCTGCTTCAACGTAGCGACGGCGGCACCCTGTATATGACCCGCGATGTGGCGACGGTGCTATTCCGCCTCACGGAGTTCCACCCGTCCCGGCTAATCTATGTGGTCGGTGAGCCGCAGGCTCTGCACTTGCGCCAACTCTTCGCCCTGACGCGGGCGATGGGCAATGCTCAGGGCGTCGATCTCACGCATGTGGCCTTCGGCACGGTGTTCGACGCCAGTGGTCAGCCCCTCTCGACCCGGCGTGGTAACATGGTCTACCTAGAAAGCCTGCTTGACGAGGCGGTGGCGCGGGCGCGGGCGGTGGTGGAGAAGAAGAGCCCCGATCTGCCCGAGGACGAGAAGGCCGCCGTCGCTGAAGCGGTCGGTGTGGGCGCGGTGGTTTATAACGATTTATACCAGGATACCAAGCGCAACATCACGCTGGACTGGGAGCGCATGCTGGCTACGGATGGCAACAGCGCCACCTACTTGCAATACTCGCACGCACGCTGCCGCTCGATCCTGCGGCGGGCCGAGGCGGATGGCTCAGCCCCCTCCGACGCTTCGCTGCTGACTCACCCGGCGGAGACGAGCCTGATCAAGCACCTGGCCCGGCTGCCCGAGGCTCTGCGCGAGGCCGGAACGCGCTACGCGCCCTTTGTGATCGCCGACTGGTGCTACACCACGGCCCGTGAGTTCGGCGTCTTCTTCGAGCAGTGCCAGGTGCTCAAGGCCGAGAGCTCGGAGTTGCGTGCTGCCCGACTCTCCCTGGTCGCCGCCACCGCCCACGCCCTCAAGGTCGGCCTGGGCCTGCTGGGCATCCGGGCACCTGAGCGGATGTAGGAATGCGGAATGCAAAATGCAAGATGCGAGTTCATGTTAGGGACGCGGATTTTTTTAATTGTTCTATTGCGGGTGATCTGTCACGCTGAGCGAAGCGAAGCGTCCCGGAATCCGTATCGCCCGCCGGGACGCTTCGCTTCGCTCAGCGTGACATGACGCTGGGATACTTAAAAATTTCCGAGACCCTTAGTCGTTATGGTCAATCAACCCCGTGCGAATGGCGAAGCGCACCAGGCCAGCCACGCATCTGCGCCAAGGTCATGCCCAGGATGTGTTCCGCCGCCGGGTTGCACGCAATAATCTGGCCGTCAGCGGATTGATAGACCACGCCCATGGCCAAGGTCTCGAACAGAGACTGGTATCTGGACGCGCTCACCTGACGCGCAGCGATGGCCCGACGCCGGGCCGTCACATCTGCACCCACCAGGTACAGCCGCGATGCCCTGGTGTCCGGCAGCGCCACACGAAGCGCCAATGCGGAAGCATATCAATACCCCTCGGGAGCCCGGTAGCGTTCCAGGTTCTGGAAGCGCGTTGTGCGGGCCTCGAAGCGCAGCGGGACGATGCCCAGCGGGCCGTTGCGGTGCTTCGCGATGTGGATCTCGGCGATGCCCTTTTTTTCCGTCTCTTTGTCGTAGAGTTCTTCTCGATAAATGAACATGACTATATCCGCATCCTGCTCGATGCTTCCGCTTTCTCTCAGATCTGACAGCATTGGCACGTGGCTCTGGCGGCCCTCGACGGCGCGGGAGAGCTGGGAGAGGGCGATCACCGGGACGTTAAGCTCGCGGGCCAGAGCCTTGAGTCCCCGGCTGATCTCGGAGACCTCCTGGACGCGGTTGTCGCTACGGCGACCGGACATAAGCTGGAGATAGTCGATCATCAGCAGGTCGACGCCGGCCTCGGCGTGGAGGCGGCGGGCCTTGCTGCGCACCTCGTTAATGCTCAGGCCGGGCGAGTCCTCGATATAGAACGGGATCTCGGAGAGCACGCCCATGCCCTCCAGGGCCAGATTAAGCTCATCGCCACGCAGGTTGCCGGTGCGCAGGCGCTGCATGTCAATGCCGGTGTGCATGGAGAGCATGCGCTGCACGAGCTGGTCGCGGCTCATCTCCAGGCTGAACACGCCGACGGTGCTATGGGAGTGGTAGGCCACGTTGTAGGCCAGGGAGAGGGCCATCGAGGTTTTGCCCACGCTCGGCCGGGCCGCCAGGATGATCAGGTCGCTGGGCTGGAGGCCGCCAGTGATCTCGTCAAGGTCGGTATAGCCGGTGGAAACGCCGACCACGTCGCCACGGCGCTCCTGGAGCGTCTCGATCTGGGTGAAGAGGGCGTTGACGATCTTCCCGATGTGGACGAAATCCTGGGTGCCACGGCGCTGCGAGACGGTGAAGAGCTGGGCCTCGGCCTTATCGAGGGTAGCCTCCAGGGTCTCGCTCTCATCGTAGCCGAGGGCGGAGATCTTGCCGCCAACCTCGATCAGCTTGCGCAGGACAGCGGTGCGCTCGACGCTGCGGGCGTAGTACTCGACGTGGACGGCGGTGGGCACCTCGGCGAGCAACTCGCCGAGGAAGGAGAGGCCGCCGACCAGGTCGATGCGCTCCTGGCGACGCAGCTCGGTAGCCACCGTGGTGAGGTCGGGGGGTTCACGGCGTCCGTAGCATGCCAGCATGGCCTCGTAGACCATGGCGTGCTTTTCAAGGTAGAAATACTCGGAGGCCAGCCAGCCGGCCACGGCCACGATTGCCTCGCGCTCAAGCAATATCGACCCGAGGGTGGCCCGCTCGGCCTGAAGATCAAATGGTACGGAGCGTTCCACGGCGGCCTCTCGCTTTCCCCACTATGCACACACTCCGTCCCCGGCTTATCCCGATTCTCTCCCCATGTGGTCGCGAAACGCCGATGTGCCGTGGCATATGCCACGGCACACCGGGTGATGCGTGTTCAGATAGGGCACCGACCGGGGGCGCGGCCCGCCTAGATCTGGGGCACGTCGCTATCGGAGGGGCCATCGTCGGCGGGGACGCCCTCGGACTCGACGATAATGTTCAGCGCCGGCTCAAGGTCGCCCAACAGGCGCACCTTCACCGTGTAGACCCCAGTGCGCTTGATCGGGTCTTCGAGGTCGATCTTGCGTCGGTCGATGTCGAGGCCGATCTGGGCCTTGAGCTTCTCGGCGATATCCACGTTCGTCACCGAGCCATACAGCCGGTCGTGTTCGCCGACCTTGACGACGAAACGCAGGGAGACACCGTTGATCCGCGCAGCCAGCGCCTCGGCGTCCTTGCGGCCCGCATCGGTGCGTCGGCGCTGGGCCGACATGCGCTCCTCGGCCTGGCGGATCTGGCCTCGGGTGGCCAGCACCGCGAAGCGCTTCGGGATCAGATAGTTGCGCCCAAACCCACCGGATACATCTTTAAGCTCGCCCGCCTTGCCGAGGTGCTCGACATCGCTGGTGAGCAGGACTTTCATCTTCGCGCTCACAGACCCACTCCTCAGGTTCATGGTATGGCCTTCAAGACAGCAGACGCTATATTACCACAGGCCGTGCCACCCCGTCAATGTAGGTACGAAGGCGATCAGGGCTGGTGCCACGTCGCTGGGGCTGCGCCCCAGACCGCGCGTTTGGTTGGTGTTTGGCGGCTTCGCCGCCAAACACCAACCAAAAAAAGATCTTTCGGGGGTGGCTTTGCCACCCCCAAACCCCCGCCGGAGGCGACGTTACATCAGCCCTGGCAGGCGATCCAGGGCGGTTTGCCACGGCCTGGGAGTTGCGCCTCAGACCGCGCATTTGGCTACTCCAGCGCGATGGCGGCGGCGGCGATCCGGGCCATGGAGCGCTCGCGCCCGAGCGCGGCCAGAGTCTCGAAGAGCGGCGGGGCGACCGTGCGCCCGCTGACGGCCACGCGGATGCTGCCGAAGATCTGCCCTGGCTTGACGGCCATGCGCCCAACGAGGTCGCGCAGTTGTGCCTCAAGCGTGTCGGTCGCCCACACCTCGATACTGTTCAGGGCGGCGTGGGCGGCCCGCAAGACATCGGCGGTGCGCGCGGCGTCCATCTGCTTCTGGATGAGCAACTTCGGCTCGTAGGCGGGCAGATCCGCGAAGAAGAAGGCCAGCATCTCGGCGGCCTGCTGCAACTCCTCCAGCCGCTCGTGGACCAGCGGGGTCAACTGGGTAAGGTAGCTGAGATCCTCCGCGCGCGGCGGGTCGGCGACCATGCCCGCTTTGACCATATAGGGCATCAGCAGCTTGGCCACCTCGGCGGTCGGCAGGCTGCGGATGTAGATGCCGTTCATATCCTTCAGCTTGTCGGGGTTCCAGCGGGCGGGCGACGCCTGCACGCGGTCGATGGTGAAGCGCGCGACGATCTCGTCGCGGCTCATGATCTCGGTCTTGTCGTCGTAGCTCCAGCCCTGGAGGGCCAGGTAGTTGAACATGGCCTGCGATAGGTAGCCGCGCTCCCAGAAGCGGTTGGTCGAGACATCGTCCTTGCGCTTCGAGAGCTTGCCCTTGCCGTCCTGGCGCAGGATGTTGGGCACGTGGGCGAAGGTGGGCATGTGCCAGCCAAATGCCTGATAGAGCATGATGTGGTAGGGCGCGCTGGGCACCCACTCCTCGCCACGGATCACGTGGGTCACGCCCATCAGGTGGTCGTCCACCAGGTGCGCCAGGTGGTAGGTGGGCATGCCGCTCGTCTTCAGCAGCACGAGGTCGTAGAGGTCAGCGTTCGCGATGGTGATCTGGTCGCCGCCGCGCACCAGGTCACTGAAGCTGGTGGCACCATCGAGGGGTACCTTCAGGCGGATGGTGAAGGGCCTGCCGTTAGCCTCGGCCTCGGCGGTCTGCGCGGGAGTCCAGTCACGCTCGGGGCCGCGAAAGCGGAAGCGCTCGGGGCGCTCGCCCTTGGCGGCCCATGCGGCGCGCATGGCCTCCTCGCCCTCGGGGGTCACGAAGCACTTGTAGGCGTGGCCGGAGGCCACCAGCGCGTCGGCGGGACCCTGGTAGATGCCCAGGGCCTTGCGCTCGGACTGGACGTAGGGCGCGTGGGGGCCACCCACATCGGGACCCTCGTCCCAGTTCATGCCGACCCAGCGCATCGAGGCCATAATATCGTCGGCGGCGTCCTGGACGAAGCGCTTCTCGTCGGTGTCCTCTAGGCGCAGGATGAACTGCCCGCCGTAGTGGCGGGCGAAGAGCCAGTTGAACAGGGCCGTGCGTACCCCGCCGATATGCAGGAAGCCGGTGGGGCTAGGCGCGAAGCGCACCCGCACGGGGCCGGTGATCTCTACCATAAATCCATATCTCCCGTCATCAAGACGCACTCCTGGCCATTATATGCGAGAACCGCAGGGGCGAAGCATCGGCCCATGGATACTTTCAGGGCTGGTGCAGCCTCGCCTCCGGCGGAGGTTTGGGGGTGGTGAAGCCACCCCGAACGATCCTTCGCACTACCGCAAAAGACGTTCATGCGCGGGGCGCACACCGCCGCGATGAACATGGTCGCTGATGCCCGGCTATCGGCTATCGGCTATCGGCTATTTTCACATCAGGCACCCTGTCGCGGCAAGGTTCGTCGGGGGGCTGAAGCCCCCGGCTAGGTCTACGACGGCCGCTGAAGCGGCCTCAGACATGCCGCTTCAGCGGCCGTCATCCACGTAGCCCGCCCGTTTACGGGCCGGGCGGCTGGGATGACCGCGTGACTTCTGCGGTAGTGCATCTTTACTTGTTGGTTTTTGGCAGCTTCGCCGCCAAAAATTCACAAAAAGCACGATCTGGGGCGCAGCCCCAGGGACGTGGCAACCGCCCTGCCGGATGGGTTGCGCGTGGGTATCGGCACCCTTTCGGGGCCGATGCTTCGCCCTACGTACGCCAGATCTGAACCTGATTTCGCCCGGCTTCCTTCGCCATATAGAGCGCGTGGTCGGCGTGGGCGATCAGCAGCTCCAGCGTGTCATGCTGCGGGTCGAGATCGGATACGCCGATGCTGATCGTGATCGAGAACCCGGTCGTCTCGCTGACGGCGAAGTGGCCCTCCGCGACGCGACGGCGCAGCCGCTCGGCCATATCTGCCGCAGCTTCTTTGGTACACATTGGCAAGACAGCCAGGAATTCCTCCCCGCCGTAGCGGCCCAGGTGGTCGCTGGTGCGGATGGATCGCTGGAGCAGGGTGGCGCAGGAGCGCAGCACCTGGTCGCCCATCTGGTGCCCGTAGCAGTCATTAATATGCTTAAAGAGGTCGATGTCGATCAGCAGAATCGAGACGGGCGAGCCATAGCGTTGCGCGCGCTTGACCTCCTCGTCGAGCTTGATCATGACGTTGCGGCGGTTGGGGATCTGGGTCAGATCGTCGATGTGGGCGATCTTCTCGATCTGGGCGAGCGCATCTTCGAGGAGTTGCTGCTTCTGCTCCAGATGGTGGCGCACCTTCTGCAAGGTGCGGGTGGTGGTCGATAGCTCGCTGGTGACCTGCATATACTCTTCAACCGCACGCTGGTCAAGCGGGGGGATTGGCTCGGCCAGAAGGACAATCTGCGCGTCGAGGGTGCAATCTGCGTAGCAGCGGTAGGACTGCGGGATGGCGATCGGGCTATCGATAAAGTTGAGCGTGATCGGGCCGGCGCGCTGCGCGGTGATCGCCTGCTGGATAAGCGTCAGAAAGCGCGTGCGGCTGCTAGGATCAAGCAATGGGAGCAGGCTATCGATGCCGGGTCGGCGCGCGAGAACTTGGCCCAGGCTCTCGCTCCATTCGATCAGTTCCCCGTGTTTGGTGATTAGTGCGATCAAGCTTTCGCTGCGCTCGATCAGCAGCTTGCCAGCGTGGGCGATGAGATACGGGCTAAACTGGCTCATCATGGAGGCATCCGAGGGCTTAGGCATGTTTCAATCCAGCTTTACCGTTATGCGATGAGGCGATGAGGCGAGGCCGCGCTCGTATCGCCTCATCGCCTCATCGCCTCATCGCCTCATCGCCTTATCGCCTTATCGCCTCATCGCCTCATCGCATAACGGTCACGTGTGTTTGAACCATACGCTACGACAACGAATCGATCTGGAGGACGCCATCGTGAGCATTGAGGGCGTAGTGGTCGGCCCCAACCTGTCGCCACGTCGTCGGATCGGAGATGTACGCCTGACCGCCGACAATAATCTTTGGGGTTGGGCTAATGTTGGCGTTGCGTACGGCGGTAATGAGCAATTTCACTCCCGGCAGGCTATGGGCGAGGGTCGTGGAGATACAGAGGAAGCGGGAGCCGGTCTGCCGCAGCAGCTCAATAATACTCTCTTTGGGCGTGTTCGCCCCGGTGCAGTAGGCGTCCCAGCCGTTCAACTCTAGCATGTCGGAGAGCATGCGCGACCCGATCTCGTGAAGTTCGCCGGGCGATGAGGCAACGACGATGCTGCCCTTCTGGCGCGGCAGATCGAGGATCAGCGGGTAGTAAATGGCCATCACGCGCTGGGTGATGGCGGTGGCTAGGTGTTCCTGTCCGACGCTGATCTCGCCATCGGCCCACAGGCGACCAATCTCATGCATCGCGGGGTAGATGATGCCCTCCCACCATATCGCCAGTTGCTGTGGGTTCTTGACGTACTCGCCCGTCACCCGGATGGCTGCGGCCATATCAGGCTTGAGCAGCGCCTGGAGGTACTGGGTAAAGTAGGGCCGCAGATCGTCCGCAATGTTTGGCTGCGTCTGCGGGCTGCGCGCCTGGAGCATAAGCTGGGGGTGCAGATCGCAGAGTTGCTGGTAGACCGCATTGATCTGAGCGGCGCTACGCGCTTCCAAGTATTGGTTGGTCGCCTCCATCCAGACGGCAAAATCAGAGAGGAAGAAATCGAGCGAGATGCCGTACGGCAAGAATAACTCGTACTCCCGGATGATGGTTGCGATCAACGTGCTGCCGCTCTTGATCTGGAGCTGTGCGGCTATGAGATGTGCATGATCGGCATGCAGATTATAGATCAAGTTGATCGGGCATGCTCCGAGGAGATCCGTGAGCGTGGTGCGCTTGGCGATCTGCTGATTGGCGTAGGCGATCATGAGCGGTACATGACTCCGGTATGACTCACAGGCGGTAGCATCGACCTTCATCAGGGCTGAGTCCAGATCGTGCGGAGAGGAGTCGGAGTGATTCAATCGCGTCTCACCTTCTTGAAGCGCCCGCATATGCATGTCATCATGGAGTTGGTGACACTAAGTGTAATATGAGATGCGGTGAGTTTCAATAGCTGCGTTGTCCCCGGTTGCAGGCTAACATCTGTGCTATAATCCGGGTTCAGTACCTTGCGGGGCGGTGGGCGACGCGTCAGCGGCCCCGACCCATACCGGAGCCACTGGTGCCTGCACGACCATTTCTTAAGTGGGCCGGCGGTAAGGGGCAGCTGCTGACCGAGCTGACACGCCGCACGCCTCCCCAGTTCGCACGCTACCACGAGCCGTTTGTGGGCGGCGGGGCCTTCTTCTTTAGCCTCTGGAGTAGCGGTCGGCTGGCCCACGGCGGCGTCCTCAGCGACTACAACCGCGACTTGATCGCATGCTACCGCACTGTGCGCGACCACGCCCACGAGCTGATCGCCGCCCTGCTTGAGCATAAGGCCCACGCCAACGACCGCGCCTATTTCTATGATGTTCGGGCCTGGGATCGCCAGCCCGGCTTCGAGCAGCGCAGTCAGGTCGCGCTTGCCGCGCGCATGATCTTCCTCAACCGCACCTGCTACAACGGGCTCTACCGGCTGAATAATAAGGGCAAGTTCAACGCACCCTTCGGCGACTACAAGAAGCCCCTGATTGTCGATGCGGAAAACATGCACGATGTCAGCCGGGCGCTCCAGGATGTTGAGCTGAAGGTCGGTGACTTTGCCGATGTCCTCAACTACGCCGAACCCGGCGACTTCGTCTACTTCGATCCGCCCTACGCCCCGCTCAGCCCCACCGCCTCGTTCACCCACTACACCGGTCACGGCTTCGGCGAAGATCAGCAGCGCCGCCTGGCCGAGGTCTTCCGCGAACTCGCCGAGCGCGGCTGCTATGTGATGCTCAGCAACTCCTACACCGAGCTAACCCGCGAGCTCTACAGTCCCAAGGCTATCTCCGGCCTGAGCACCGAGACCGTGCGCGCCAGCCGCAAGATCAACTGCGATGGGGCCAAGCGTGGCTTTATCGATGAGGTGATCGCCTACAGCTACGATCTGGGCCGCGCGCTCGCGGTGGTGTAGGCGTTCTCTTCTGGTGAGGTTGGGCGGCTTCGCCGTTCAACCTCACCAAAAAGCGGGTGAGGGCCACCGTGCATCTGCTCCATATCGTCCAGCTCTACTGGCCGGTGCCCAGCGGCGCCGCACGCTACTTTATCGAGATCGGCGAACGCCTGGCCCGCGAGGGCCACACGGTCACGGTGCTGGCCACCGATGCGCGCGACCTGGAGTACCTCTGGGATGGGCGCAAGCAGCGCGTGGCCGAGCGTGAGTCCTGGCACAACGGGGTGCGTGTGCTGCGCTTCCCGGTGCGCCGCGCCCCCGGCCCGCCGATCATCTACCCGCTCATCCGGCGGCTCATGGTGGAGTTGGGCCGCGCGGGCCGACCGAGCGCCGCGCTGCTGCGGCGGCTGGCCGCGCTGACCCCGCGCATGCCCGAGTTGGAGGCGTTCCTGGCGCATGCGCCCGAACTGGCCGATGTCGATCTTGTCCACACCACCAACATCACCCTAGACTTCGCCATCCTGCCGGCGGCGCGCTGGGCGCGGCGGCGCGGGCTGCGGCACATCTGCACCCCCTTCGTCCATTTGGGCGAGCCGGACAATCCGCAGATCGTGCGCTACTACGGCATGCCGCACCAGATCGCGCTGCTGCGCGGCTGCGATGCTGTGGCGACCATGACTTCGCTGGAGCGCGACTTCCTGATCGCGCGGGGCGTGCCGACCGAGCGCGTCCACGTCGTGGGCGCGGGCGTCACCCCCGCCGACCTGGCTGGCGGCGACGGCGCACGCTTTCGGCAGGGCCAGGGTATTGCCGGGCCGATTGTACTCAGCCTGGGCACGGCGGCCTACGACAAGGGCACCGTGCATGTGCTGGAGGCCATGCGCCGACTTTGGGCGAGCGGGTCAGAGGCGACCTGGGTGCAATGCGGCCCGCTCATGGGCCACTTCGCGCAACTCTACGCCGGGCTGCCCGAGGCCGAGCGGGCGCGCACCCGCGTCCTCGGCTACGTGAGCGACGCCCTGCGCCACGACGCTCTGGCCGCCGCCGATGTCTACGCCCAGCCCTCGCGCACCGACAGCTTCGGCATCACCTACCTGGAGGCGTGGTGCTACGGCGTGCCGGTGGTGGGCGCCCTCGCTGGCGGCGTGCCCGCCGTGATCCGCCACGGCGTAGACGGGCTGCTGGTGCCCTTCGGCGACGTGCCCGCCCTGACCGGGGCGATCACCCGGCTGCTGGGCGACCGCGAGCTGGCCCGCGCAATGGGGGCCGCCGGCGCGGCCCAGGTTCTCCGCAGTATGACCTGGGATGCCGTGTACAAGCGCGCACGCCCGCTCTACCCCAAAGGGTATTGAGAGAGCACGGGCGGTTATGCTTTCTCCATTGCATGCGATAGGGCGACATAGTACAATTTGTGAAGGCAGGATTATGAACTCTCTCGCGCCACGACGCAGTGGCGCTGCGCGAGAGGAAGTGAGAAGCGATGATCGCATTGGATCGCTACCACACTTCGGATCGCGGAGCTTTGTGATAGTCGGCAGGGCCCCCAGTCGCCGTGCGCGTCCGGGGGCTTTGCTGTACTGATTGACCGCGCGGGGGCGGCGTACCTGTCTGGCCGCCTCGTTATAGGGATGGAGGGCCGTGATGGATCTCACAGTCAAGAGTCGTAACGGAAAGGTCACCGAGCGTCAGCGGCAGCACATCGAAGAGAAGCTCGGGAAGCTTGGGCGCTACATGGACCAGATCACCAGCGCCATCGTCGAGGTGCATATCGAGCAGCATCGACAGGCCGGCGAGGTCCACCGCGTCCAGGTCACCCTCACCGGCGACCGTGGGGTCATCCTGCGGGCCGAGGAGCAGTCGTCTGACCTCTATGGTGCGATTGATGAGGTGCAGAGCGTGCTCCAGCGGCAGATCCAGCGCTACAAGGAGAAATACTGGCGCCGCGAGCGGCAGCGCCGACAGACCGATAAGATTGCCGTGACTGAGGAGGTCGCCGTCGTCGATGCGGTTGCGAAGGAGGAGGAGTCTGCGGGCCGCGAGGTGGAGGTGATCCGCACCAAGCAGTTCACCATGCGCCCGATGTTCACCGATGACGCGATCGAGCAGATGGAGCTGCTCGGCCATAGCTTCTTTGTCTTCCAGGACGCCGAGAACCTGCGCTTCAGCGTGCTCTACCGTCGCCGCGACGGGAACTACGGCCTGATTGTGCCCGATGCATAAGGGTCTCGGGGGGTTCGACAGGCATGCGGAAGGGTGTCGGCTTTGCCGGCACCCTTTCGCATGCCTATTTCTACGCCGTGGCGAGCGCCCGCACCAAGACGAGGGTGTCGGGTGCCGTCACCAGCGCCTCGCCAACCAGCACCGCATCGACGCCGAGGGCGCGCACCTGGGCCACGTGGGCGGGGGTGAAGATCCCGCTTTCGCTTACCAGGGCCGGGCGTCTGGGCCCGGCGGGGAGCAGCCGGGCCAGATCGGCGGTGGTGTCCAGGCTGATCTGGAAGCTGTGCAGGTCGCGGTTGTTCACGCCCACCACCTGCGCGCCGACGGCCAGCGCCCGCTCTAGCTCAGCCGCGTCGTGAACCTCCACCAGTGCCTGCATCCCCAGGCTCGCCGTCAGGGCCAGCAGATCGCGCAGGGCGGCGTCCTCCAGGGCGGCCACGATCAGCAGCAGGGCGTCGGCGCCGTAGGCCCGCGCCTCGTAGACCTGATACGGGTCGATGATAAAATCCTTGCGCAGCAGCGGCGGCACGCCGGGCAACTGGCGGATGGCCTCAAGATACTTCAGGCTACCTTGGAAGAATCGCCCATCGGTGAGTACCGAGATAGCGGCGGCACCGCCGTCGATGTAGGCGCGGGCCAGGGCCAGATGGTCAAACGACTCACGCAGCACGCCTCGGCTGGGCGATGCCTTCTTCACCTCGGCAATCAGCGCGGTGGTGCCGGGGCGGCGTAGGGCGGCGGCGAAATCGCGCACCGCTGGTGCCCGCCCGATCCGCTGATCGAGGGCCACCACGGACACCTTCGCCCGCTGGCGGGATATCTCCTCGGCCTTATGATCCAGGATTTTGGTCAGAAACGTCTCGCTCATCACACCTCCCGGTGGGGTTTAGGGCCAATACGTTTCGAATAAGCAGATCTCATACCGACCTTTCCCCCTCACCCCCTGCCCCTCTCCCACCTTCAAAGGGGTTCAAAGGGGGGGGCGAAATGGCGATATTGGCCATTGTGACGGGCAATGGATAGGCATCAAGACACGGTAGCCAATTGTGGGCAAGGGTTCGGGGCGCAACCACAGACAGACCCAGCGCCGTCCCTGGGCCAACAACCATCGCACCTGTTGGCAGCCGCGCTGAAACAGGCTGATCACGTGCTGGGCGGTGCCACTCCACCGCCGTGGCGACGGAGGCAGGTCACCGAACAATGGTTGACAGTTTGCTTGCTAATCCCCCCCTTTGAAGGGGAGGTTGGGAGGGGGGCAGTGACTTTTCAGACAGCTTCTTAGTACTACAGTTGTAGTTGCCAACATCGCCATTCCTAGCGGGGGTTTGGGGGCCGCAGGCCCCCGAAAAAAATCCTTTTCTTTTCTTTCGGAGGGGCGAAGCCCCTCCGAGCCTCCCCGCCGGGAAGACTACAACTGTAGTATTAGGAGTTAGGGCATAAGGGGGAGGGTGGGCGTAGGGGTGAAGGCGGGTACCTGACAGCTAAACTGCTGCACCAGGCTGCGGGTGGCCCGTTCCTGTACTTGAATAACGTAGATCCCCGGTCGCTCGTCGCCGATGCGCAGGCGGATGCGGTAGCTGCCGTCATTGCGGGTGAATCCGCCGCCGACTGGCCGGTCACCAAAGGTCACGATCAGCGCCAGTTCCGGATCCGCGCTGCCCTCGACCGTAATAACATCGCCGGGGATGCATGCGGTCGCGGCGATATCCGGCGTAGGGACGGCGGCGGGCAAGGTCGCCGTGGGGGTCGCGTGGGTGACGATCCGCAAGGTCGCCGTCGCCAGCGGCGTGGCCGACACCGCCGCCACCGCAGTGCGCGTGGCGGTGGGCGTGGATGTAAAGGTGGGCGTGGGCGTCGCGGCTGACGCCGGTTGAGCGGAGGTATTATTTGTTACAAGAGGTTCTGCGGGGATCGTCGGCACCTTCCCGGCCTGCTCAGTTTGCGCGAGTATGGCGGTGCGCGTCCTCAGGCAATCCGGGTAAGGCGGGTAGTGCAAGGAGTGGGCGGGCCCATCGGTGGGGCAGTTCGCAATGATCTTCTCAGGGTTGATCGTCGCCTTCGTGGCGGCGGCGGCGGTCGCCGTCGCGGCGCGAGCCGTTGCCGTTGTGTAGCAGACGATGTAGGCCGCCACCTCGGTGGTGGGGTTGAGGCACGTCTCCTCAGCGGCGAGACGGGCGGCGTGCAGATCCACCGTGGCATGGGTGAACGCCATCACCATTGTGGTGGCGACGACAAGGATGAGGGCTATTGGCCAAAAAAGGCTGCGCTGTGACATAGGGCCACCCTACAAGCCGACGAGTATACGGTGACGATCCTGTCGTCACCGTGGCGAGGTCACGAGCCGAGGACCTCTTGCATGCGCGTGCGCAGCTCGCGGGCGACCTGCCTAGCCCGGACGGGGCCAACGATGGGGGTGGCCCGCATCTCGAAATAGTCGACCACGGCGGACATCTGCTCGCTAGTGGCGCGGCTCGGGTCAAGGACGCTGGCCTGCTTATAGGCATCCTGGAGCGCGGCGGCGGCGCTGGTGCCAAGCATGCTGGCGGCGATCCGCTCAAACTCAGGGGCGAGGATTTCGCCGGGAGAGAGCGAACGGTTCTCGATCAGGCCGCTCTGCAAAAGCTGGGCGATGATCTCGCATGTGCGAAACTCGCCGAGGCTGCTGCGCTGGGCGATCTGGCTGATCGTATTGCGGCCATCAACCATCGTCAGGATCCGCCACTCCTCAGCCTCCAGATTGATCTCGATGTTGCCCGTGGATGGGTTCGGCACAAGCCGAGGTACGAGGCCAAGGGAGGGGACGTACTGGTGGATCTTGGCCCATTCGTCCTGGCGCATGATCCCCTCCATGATGATCACCTCATTGCTGACCGTGATCGTCGGCGGGGAGATAATGCGGTCGTCGTGGAAGCGGAAGGGGCCGGAGGAGAACGTGAAAAAGGTATAGACTGCATCCAGGGGCGTGTGGCCAGGCAACTCAGCGCCGACGATCTTGCCGTCACGAAAGTAGAGCCAGCCACAGAACGACTGGCCGCTGCGCTGGCCGTGGATCTCAACCCCGCCCGTCTTCTTGCTGAGGTCGAGGAGCTGGATGATATCGGTCAGCGGGAACTCGCCCAGATCACCTTCAAGGGCCATGGCTTCACCGTAGGCAACAGGCAGCGCGTAACGGGCAGAAGCCTCACCCTGGGGCGATGCTGCCCGTCTCCTAGTGTCTGTTACCGCCTAAAGCTTACTGATCACCACACGGCTGATCGCGCGCAGCGTCTCAAAGACGCCGGGGCCTTTGGTGGCCACCGCCTCGATTCGCGGCCAGTTCATCTTCGTGACGCCGAGGAAGTGATCCATCGTCTGCACCGAGGCGACCACATCCTTGGGCAGATCGCGCTTATTGTACTGGAGTACGATCGGGAACTCAGCGAACTTTTTATTTTGCCGGGTGATATTCTGCGCCAACTCACGTAAGCTATTCACATTCTCCTGCATCTTATTCTTATTTGAGTCCGCGACGAAGACCACACCGTCGGCCCCGTTGAGTACCGCCACGCGCGTGCGCTCGTAGAGTACCTGGCCGGGCACCGTGTAGAGGTGGAAGCGGGTCTGGAAGCCGCGAACCTTACCAAGGTCAAGGGGCAGAAAGTCGAAGAACAGTGTGCGCTCCGTCTCTGTCGCGATCGAAAGCAGATCCCCTTTGACGTCTTTGGGCACTTGGCTGTGGATGTACTGTAGGTTCGTCGTTTTGCCACACATGCCGGGGCCATAGTAGACGATCTTGCAGTGGATCTCGCGCGCCGCAACATTGATCAGTGCCATAGGTCCTCTCGCATGCCTGCCTATACAAAAGCGGTCAGCGGCCAGCGTTCAGCGCGGCGGACTTCGGAGCGAAGGAAGCGCCGCTGGCGCACAGCGAGACGGCTGACACCTGACATCCTAGTCGCGGAAGAGCAGATCGATCGTATCTTCCATCGAGGTGCGGAACGACGAGCCGAGTACCTCATCGCGGGCCTTGTGCTGCTGGCGCACCCGGTCGAGTACTGAGGCGAGCTCATCGGTCGCCTTCTTCGTGAGTACTTTCACCAGGCCGATGTGGGTGCCCTTATTGAAGATAATGCACAGGATCCACTGCTCCTCGATCATGGCGATAAAGATATTCTCGCGCACGCCCTGCTGGAATGAGGCGCGGAAATCGCGCTCGCGCAGAAGTTTGGCAACCTCGCGTGAGGACGCGAAGACGCCCGCGATCAACGCGCCAAGGGCGGTGATGTCCTGCCGATCACCATCGCCCTTCGAGGAGATAACCTGGCCACTTTTATCGAGCAGAAGGGCGTAGTCGCTCCCGGTGTCTTCCACAAGACGACCGAGACACTCCTCGATCTGATTGATCTCTTCGGTAGGAACAATGATGCTTGTCAGCTGTGGATCCATCGATACCTGCCTTACACGTGATCAACTCAGAGAGTCTGCGACCGCACGTCTCCTAAATTATAGCATATAGGAGAATCAGATATCTCGTAAGGCGTCGCCCATATCGCTACGATGCTTGGCCACCAGAAATCGCACATAGCCAAGGTCATCGCGGGAGCCGGCCAGCAGCAGCAGCATGGCTTCCGAGTTAATCGGCTCGATCACCACGAGGCCGTGTTCATACTCCAGCATGGTCTGGAGCGCGCCGCCCTTCGCAATCTCGCGACCGAGGGCGTCGGCCATCGCCAGCCCGTTTGAGGCGACTGCGCAGATCGCATCCACATCGACGCCAGAGCGCGCCATGCTCTCGATCAGCAGCCCGTCCGTCGCCACCACCGCCGCCAGATCAACGCTCTCGACCGCACGAAAGCGGCCCAGCAGATCCCGTAGCTTGTTGCTCATACGTGGAAGGTTCCTTCGGCGGGCGCCAGACCACAGCGGCGCCAAGCATGTCTATTATACACGAGGGTATGATCGGCAAGATGCTGGGGAGGGGGGAGGATCGACGGTATGCGTTCGCCTCGCAACTGGCAGCGGCCTACTGCTCAACCCCATTGTTCCGCTCGCGCTCTTTGGGCGGTCGGCCGGTGCGAATATTGCGCAGCGAGTGGATCGTCGCGGCAATCGCCCGGTCGGCCCACCCGTAGATCGTTGGCCGGCTCTTCTGAAGATCGTCCGCGATCTGGGTGACGTTTGTGCGGTACTCTGGGTCGAAGGTGGCGAGGTTGATCCGTGCGGAGGCAATGATCTGCTGAATCTCTTCGTCGGAAAGTCCATGCTCGCGCATGAGTTTCTTGGCCCGCTTGCTCGACATATCCAGATCCATAGGTTTCTCCTTACTGTCTGGCTGTTCGCTGGTACCGTTCGTTTCCATAGGTGTAGATGTCTCCTCAAAGATGTAAGTGTTTATCATCATAGCATGCGCCGTGTCGCCTGTCTAGTATGAGCTGTAAATAGTATTGCAGTACGTAGATCGCCCATAGCGCACCTGTTACAAAAGCCTATCCTTCTGCGTCCCATGGCGAGTAAGCATGCGCCCGAGTGCCGCCCAAGACTGACTCCAATGCGCAAATATGGCGTACGTAAAGCTTAACAGATTATCGTGATCCTGCGCGGACAAAGTGTAAAGCATTGTCGGATACCTTGGCCCGCCCCCGGCATGCTACAATGAAGCCTCGGAGGACGCCCATGCTCGAACAGCCAGATAACCGCCTGCGCCAGCGTGAATATCTGCTCCAGATTAGCCGCGCCATCACCGCGCAGCTCGACCTGTCTAGCGTGCTGAACCTAGTAATCACCTACGCTGTTGAGATGCTGGCCGGCACCTCCGGCCTGATCGCGATCTACGACGAGGAGAGCGGCGATATCCTGCGCATCCGCGCCTCCTCCCAGCTCCCCCGCGAGATCTGGCCGGCCTTCGCCCCGCTCCTCGATCTGCCCGTGGGCGACCTCACCCGCCGTGGTGTCGCCGTGCTGCGCGATGTCGCCGCCGACACTGGGCTCAGCCTGCGCCAGATGATCGCCCTGCCCCTGACCGTGCGCCAGTCGGCTGTGGGCGTGATCTATGTCTTCCGCGCCGCGCTCAACGTCGATTTCTCGGCCAACGACCGCCAGCTCCTCCAAGACTTCGCCGACCAGGCTGCCATTGCTGTCTCGAACGCCCGGCTCTACCAGGGCGTCCTGCGCGAGAAGCAGCGCCTCGACGCGATGATCGAGCAGAGCGCCGACGGGGCCATGATCATCGATAGCCGCTGGCGGATCACTACGTTTAATAAGGCCATGGAGCAACTCACCGGCTGGAGCCGCGAGGAGGCGATTGGCCGGCCCTGCGCCGAGGTCTTGGGCATCCACAGCGCCCAGGGCGTCAATATTTGCCTGACCGACTGCCCGCTCCAGCGCCGCCCCGGCGCCGAGAACCCGGTGGCCGACGGGAAGGTCACGAGCCGTGATGGCCGCGAGATCTATGTGCAGAGCCGCTACGCCGCCCAGCGCGGCCCCGGCGGTGGCTTCCTCGGTGCGATTGCCAATGTGCGCGACATCACCGCGCAGCGCCGCGAGGTGGAGCTGCAGAATACCTTCATCTCGGTGATCTCCCACGAACTCAAGACGCCCGTGAGCATCATCAAGGGCTACGCTAGTACCCTCGCCCGCCAGGACGCCACCTTCTCGCAGGAGACCTTGCGCGAGGGTCTAACCGTGATCGAAGAGGAGGCCGACCGCCTGGCCCGCCAGATCCAGGATCTGCTCGATGTCTCGCGGGTGGCCGCTGGCGGCGTCCGGCTCGACCGCTCGGATTTTCTGCTCGCCAGCCTGGCCGCCGATGTGGTGCGCGGGTTCGCCGCTCAAACCGCAGGCCGCTTCGAGTTCGAGCTGCGCTTCCCCGATGAGATGCTGCCCGTTCACGGCGACTACGAGCGCCTGCGCCAGGTACTCAACAACCTTGTGTCCAACGCCGTGAAGTACAGCCCCGATGGCGGCACCGTCCGCATCGGTGCCCGCGCCGAGGGCGACATGGCCGTCGCCTACGTGTCCGACCAGGGCATCGGCATCGCCCCCGAGGAGCAGGAGCAGATCTTCCAACGCTTCTACCGGGTTGATAACCGCCTGCGCCGCGAGACCCAGGGCAGCGGGCTGGGCCTCTACCTGGCCCGCGCCGTGATCGAGGCCCACAGCGGCAAGATCTGGGTCGAGAGCCAGCTTGGTCGTGGTGCGCGGTTCATCTTCACCCTGCCGCTCGCCCGCCGCCAGCTCACGGACTAAAACGCCATCGTCTGAGCGTTTGCTTCTCCAGTGGCAGTGAATGGAATGAATGATAGATACACGCCGCGTGTCGCGGCAGCACACTGAGGAGCATCCCCATGATCGCTATCCGCGTCGACCGTGGCATCTGGCACCTCACCCTGGCAGACGGGCGAAAATTCTCTGGGCGCTGCGCCACATCCGGCGAGGCGCTACGGGCCGCCACGCGAGCGGCGCTTATTGTGACGGCGGTTCAGAAAGTTTCTGCCGCATAGTCTAGCTCCATATGATCATTTCGGGGCGTGCTATACTCCTAGCTGGAACACTCCCACGACGATTGAGAAGAAGGAATATATGCACAGCCACGTTGTGATTATCGGTTCGGGGCCTGCGGGCCTCACCGCCGCCCTCTACGCCGCACGGGCCAGCCTTGAGCCCCTGGTGGTACGCGGCCTCCAGCCCGGCGGCCTGATCGCCACCACCAGCGAGGTGGAAAACTACCCCGGCTTCGTCGATGGGATCGGCGGATTCGAACTGGCTGAGAATATCGAGAAGCAGGCCGCCCGTTTCGGTGCCCAATACAAGGACGCCCTGATTACCAAGGTGGACGCCAATCAGCGCCCCTTTGTACTCACCACCGACAACGGCGAGACGATCACCGCCGACACGCTAATTGTCTCCACCGGAGCCTCGCCGCGCCACCTGGGCGTGCCCGGCGAAGAGCAACTAGCGAACCGTGGCGTGAGCTACTGCGCCACCTGCGACGGGTTCTTCTTCCGCAACAAGAAGGTCGTCGTGGTCGGTGGCGGCAACAGCGCCCTCGACGAGGGCCTGTTCCTTACCCGCTTCGTCGATGAGTTGATCATCGTCCACCGCCGCGACAGCCTGCGCGCCGACCCGGTACTCCAGGAGCGGGCCATGACCAACCCGAAGGTGCGCTTTATCTGGGACAGCACCGTGGACGCGATCACTGGCGACGAGAAGGTGACCGGCGTGATCGTGCGCAACCTGAAGAGCGGCGCAATCCAGGATCTGGCGGTGGACGGGGTCTTCCCTTATATCGGCCACATCCCGAATTCCTGGCTGTTCCAGGGCATCCTGGAGCTTGACGAGAATGGATACGTCGTCACCGATGGCCGCACCCGCACGAAGGTGCCGGGCATCTTCGCCGCCGGCGACGTGGTGGATCACATCTACCGCCAGGCGATCACGGCGGCCGGCGAGGGCTGCCAGGCCGCCATGGAGGCCACCTGGTTTCTGGCCGAGCAGGAACACGCCGCCAAGAAGAAGGCTGAGGCGGTTGGCTTGCCGACCCTCGGCCAGTAATAGGCACCCCTAACGCGCTTCATCACGATGCGGAATATAGCAATCCTAAACTGGTTATGAAAAGGAGTCGAGCCTTTAGGCGGCCCTATCCGGCTAAAGCCTCGACTCCACGTAACAACCCCAAGAGGATTGCTATATGCCCAGCGCAGGAGCAAGGCCGCCTCCGGCGGGGGTTTGGGGGTGGCTTTGCCGCCCCAGACCTTGCAACTGCCCTGATCCGTTATGGAAACTCTACACCAGAGTGCGCCCAATGGTGCTATAATCGTCGCACGTATCTCACCTACACTTATCTTATGCTCCCCTGAGAGCGCTGCGCGTAAAGCTGTTCCGACGAAGTAACGGCAAGAGGTGACGTATGTTCGAACGACAGATTGATGTGCCTCCGGCCCCGAGCAGAGAACTTGAGCAGGCATCCAGCGTTGATGTGCTTCCGCCTCCGAGTAGGGAGCTTGAGCAGGCATACATCAACGAGTACCTGCAGGGTCTTGGCTACAAGTTCGAGGATCTGAAGACGCTGCCCGCTACGCAGCATCACGATCTGATGTGCGCCGCATCGATGTTCGCCTCAACCAGGCTCGCAGATGTGGAGACAAGATCGCATCTGATCGAGGAGATGCATGGCGGTGAGCGCCCGATGTAGCGAGAGGCCAACCCAGAAAAGCCCCCGGCGTGCTGCGCCGGGGGCTTCTTTGTGTGCGGCCAGGGGAATGCTCCCTGACCAATATAGCAATCCTACATAGGTTGTGAAGAGGAGTCGAGCCTTTAGGCGGCGCGCTCCGGCTAAAGCCTCGACTCCATGCGACAACTCTCATAGGATTGCTATACGTCACGACACGCCCGTGTCGTGATCTGGTGCGTGATCGCAGGCGATCAGTGCGATGAACGGCAGCAGCCAGGTCAGGTACTGATTGAAGAAGACCGGGTTAAAGCCGACGAAGACCGCCATGGTGAGCAGCCCGGCGGTAAACATCTGAACCTCGCGCCGGGCCGCTGCGGCATAGACCCCGAGCAGCGCCAGCACGATGATCAGCCGAGAGGCGATGCCGGTGAAGGGCGGGAAGATCTCGCCCAAAATCCAACTGGCTGACGCCGCCGAACTGCCCATCGTCGCGGTGCGCGTCGCCGAGAACAAGATCGATAAAACGAAGCCGGGGGCGTTCCAGGCCAGGAACGGCAGCGCAACGATCAGCGGGAGGCTCAGGATCGTCAGCAGGGCGACGGCGGCGCGCATAATCCGGGTCTGCCGCCAGCCTGCCCGGCCAGAGACGGCCATCGGCGTATGCGCGCTGTGCCAGACCCAGATGCAGTAGAGGGGCACCAGGAAGATCGCGATCTGCTTGATCGCCAGCGAGACGCTCAGGCTGAGCAGCGCCCCCCATAGCCGCCACGCTACAGGCGTGCGCTGGTCAGCGGATCCACCTCCGCCTGCGGGGCGGGCGGCAGGCGAGCGGTAGGAATACAGAAGCGCCAGCGAGAGCGTGAGGAAGAAGATCGACAGGAAATCAATGTTCGCCGACGTGGCACTCGCAAGGGTCCAGCGGTGTAGCAGCCAGAAGGCCGCCGCAACGCCGGCCAGCAGTGGCCGACCACTCTTGTTCAGCAATATGTAGATCAGCAGCGCGGTGCCGATAGCGCAGGCCAGGAAAACGACACGCCAGAAGATAATCCAGGAGTCGAAGGTCTGCAAGCCAAGTGTATGGACCAGCGCCCCCAGCAGGTAGAAGAGCGGAAAGTACGTGGCGTACTTGTCGTTCGTCCGCATATTGCCGGCGAGTACGCGCTCGTACGGATTCTGTCCCGTAGCGAGCCTGACGCTGTCACGCCAGATGTAGAGGATATCGGGCTTGCCAACGACCGGCTGGCTCCAGATATAGAGGTCGATCCCAACCGTTATCACCACCGCCGCCGACAGGATGATCCACGCGGTGTCGGCGATGAGCCGCCCACGGAGGCTCTGCCCTGTCCGAGGGATGAGATCTAGCGCGAGCCAGTTCAGGCTGAGCAGGATCAGCAGCAGGCCGGGAACCATCGGCACGATGCCACTCGCGTGCTGGACGAGCAGCGCCGCGATCCCCAAGAGCAGCATCCCCGCATACGCCCGCAGCCTTGGCAGGCCAACCGCCCGCAGCCAGATGTAGCCGACAAGGGCGATGAGCGCCGCCCCGATCAGTTCGATATCTGGAGCGCGGGTGACTCCCCATAGCAGACCCACACCAATCAGGGCCGCCGCAGCGATCGCCGCGAGTCGTCCATTCAAGCTGCGCCGCCTCGTCGGGGGCGGCGCGGAGATGGTATCCAGCTCTCCGTGCGCATCTTTCTGGAATAACGGCTTCGAAAGAAGCTGCTCGTAGGCCAGCGCCGCCAGGCTTAGCGCGCCTATGAGTAGCATCGTACTCCCCACCACCGCGTAGCGCCAGCCGGATGCCGCGTTCCAGATCAGGGCCAGGGCGATGATCGGCAGCAGCACGCCGGTGATCGCCCAAGGCGCATAGCCTGATCGGCGGACGAATAGGTAGGCTCCCACAAACAGCAGGCCGGCCCCAAGCATCACGATGTCAGGCACGCGACCACCACCAAGCACCTTGATCGGGCCGAGTACGAGGCCGAGTGAGCGGCCATCGCCTTCGATCACGAGCGGCGGCGCGACAAGCTGCAGGCCCAGGCGTTCCTGCGCTGTGGGGGGCAGGAGCAGGCGGTAGCGCCTGATCGTCGTCGGCACATCGAGGGAGATGCGCTCCGCGCCCACGCGGATCGCGGCACCGGGCGTGCCGCCGGGGTGACCGCCCAGCGTAAACTGAAGCCATACAGCGCCGCCAGGATTCGGCAGCGGCAGCGTGGCGTCGCCGGATGTCCAGCGGTAGGAGGGCGTCTGTCCAGGGAATTGCTCGGCGGCATACATCCCGACGGGCGGGGCCAGCCAGCCAAGCCGATCCATCCGCAGCGTATCGGCGCGCTGCGGGCGATAGGCGACGTACGCCAGCAGGATGATCAGCAGGAGCGCGACGAGCGGGAGGCCCGTGTTGATACTGAGGACAGCGCGCGCGCGAGGGTGTTTGGGCGATCCATGCCCACCAGAGGTGCGAGGGAGAAGTGTCATTGCAGCTGCGGAAAGAGGGTTTTCAAGGGAGGAGAACCCTCCCTTGACCCTCCCATTTCCAGGTTAGATCCCCGCCACGGCCTGCACGCGGCTAATGATGCCGAGGATGAGGTTGGGGAAGATGCCGAGGATGACCAGACCGAGTACGGAGATGCTCAGAGCCGACATGATCCCGACGGGGGCGACCAGAGGTTCCTCGCTGGCCGGTGCCGTGATAAACATGGCCTTGAGCATGCCCAGGTAGTAGTAGAGGCTGACAATCGTCGTGAACAGGGCAATGATCACGATCCACCATGCCCCGGTCTGCCAGGCCACCATAAAGATGTAGAACTTGGCGAAGAAGCCGGCCAGGGGCGGCACACCGGCCAGCGAGAGGATGCAGAAGGCGAAGAGGACGGCCAGGGGCAGATTGCGCCGGGCCAGCCCGTTCAGGTCGCTGATATCATCGCCGCCGACGGCCATGCTGATCGCGGCCAGCGCCCCGAATCCGCCGATGTTGGTCAGCGTGTAGACCACCAGATAGTAGAGCAGCGCCGCCGTGCCCTGGCTGCGGTCGAACGCCTGGGGGGCCGCCCAGGCCACTAGGCCGAGCAGGATGAACCCGGCCTGGGCGATGCTGGAGTAGGCCAGCAGACGCTTGGCGTTGGTCTGCGGCAGCGCCGCGAGGTTGCCGACGATCAGCGTGAGCAGGGCCAGGAAGGCCAGCAGGCTCGTCCAGCCGCCCAGGTTCGCGTTGAGGATGGCCGAGCCTGCGAGGCTGGGGTAGGCGACGGTGAGCAGGCGGAAGAGCAGGATGAAGCCGGCGGCCTTTGAGGCCGTGGAGATAAATGCCGTGACCGGCGTGGGCGCGCCTTGGTACACATCAGGCGACCAGCCGTGGAAGGGCACCACCGCGACCTTATAGCCAGCCCCAGCGATGATCAGCACCATGCTCAGGGTGAGCAGCGGGCCACCCTGTCGAGAGAGCTCGGCGATCTTGCTTAGCTGGGTCAGATCGTTGGCCACGCCGTTGCCACCCATGGCGCTAGCCGCAAAGCCGTAGGCCAGGCTCATGCCGTAGAGCAGGATGCCCGACGACATCGCGCCGAAGAGGAAGTACTTCATGCCGGCCTCAGACGCGCGGGCCTCGCCGTGGAAGTAGCCGGCCAGGATGTAGAGCGGGATGGAGGTCATCTCCACGCCCAGGAAGATCAGCACCAACTCGGTGGCCCCCGCCATCAGGCACATGCCCATGGTCGAGAAGATGATCAGGGCGTAGAACTCGGCCGGGTTGCTGGTGGGGTGGTAGTCTAGGCAGAGCAGGCTGGTGAGGAACGCCGCACCGATGAAGGTCAGCCGGGAGATCATGGTCAGGTCATCGGTGGCGAAGACGCCGATGATCGGGCGCTGGCCGGGGCCGCCGGACTGCAGGTTGTGCAGGATATTGGTGAAGAAGTTGGTCGGTGCCGTCTCGGGCAACTTGTAGACATAGCCGCTCTGCACTAGGGCGATCAGAAAGATCATGCCCAGGCCGATGGCGGTGAGCTGGGCCGAGGCGCGCACGCGCTCCAGCCGGGCCGCGTCGGTGTTCGCCCAGCGCTCAAAAATATCGGAGCCGAGCACGAGCAGGGCCAGCACCAGCAGCAAGATCTCCGGCAGGATGCGCGGGACGTCGGTGATCTGAAACATCTCCACTACCTCTATTATCGGGGCTGCGCCCCAGACCCAGCGCTTTATCATCGGGGCTGCGCCCCAGACCCAGCTTTGTGTGGCCGGTAAAGGCGAAGCCGTTAGCCTGCCACACAAAAGATTCGCGGGAGTGGCTTCGCCACGCCCAAACCTCCGCCCTAGGGACGGACGGCCACGATCACATCATTCAGCTGCTGGGCGATTGGACTGACGCCCTGGCTGATCACCTCGGTCAGCACCGACGGGTAGAGTCCGACCGCGATCAGGATGGCCGCCAGGATGGAGGCTCCGGTGTACTCCTGCCAGGTCAGCTTGGGCAGATGCAGAAACTCCGGGTTCTTCACCTCGTCGAAGAAGACGGCGTAGACCGCGCGCAGGATGTAGGCTCCGGTGATCGGGATGGAGACCGCAGCGATCACCGCGATCAGCGGGTACTTCTCCCAGACGCCGATGAAGATGTTGAACTCGGCCCAGAACCCGGCGAATCCGGGCATGCCCATCGACGACAGGCCGCCAAGGATAAACATCACGGCGGCGAAGGGCATCACCTTGCCCAGGCCGCCCAGTTCGGGTAACTGGCGGGTGTGGGTGCGCTCGTAGACCATGCGCCCGACCACGGAGAAGAAGAGGGCGGTCATCACACCGTGGGCAAACATCTGGAGCACCGCGCCCATCAGGGCGATCTGTGTGCCGGTGGCCAGGGCCATCATCACCAGGCCCATGTGGCTCACCGACGAGTAGCCGATGATGTACTTAGCGTCGCGCTGGGCCATCGCGATGGTCGCCCCGTAGACCACGTTCAGGATGGTCATGACCGCGAAGATCGGCAGCCAATCGTGGGCACCACTGGGCATCAGCCACATCGCGGCGCGCAGGCAGCCGTAGGCCCCGAGCTTCATCAGCACCCCGGCGTGGAGCATGCTCACCGCCGTGGGCGCGGCCACGTGGCCGGTGGGGCTCCAGGTATGGAAGGGGAACATGCCGGCCAGCACGGCAAAGCCGAGGAAGAGCGGCGGGAAGAAGATCCGCTGCAGGTCGCCCGACATGGTCACATTGCGAGCCAGTACGATCATGTCGAAGGTGCGCAGGCCGCTGCCGAAGTAGATCGCCAACATCCCGATGATCGCCAGGGCGCTGCCGGCCATCAGGAACATGGTCAGCTTCATCGCCCCGTACTCTTTGCGCGTGCTGCCCCAGATGCCAATCAGCAGGTACATCGGCAGCACGGCCAGTTCATAGAAGACGAAAAAGAGGAACATGTCGAGCGAGACGAACACCCCGTAGACGCCGGTGGTGAGCAGGAGCAGCAGCACCCAGTACTCTTTGGTGCGGTTCTCGATATTCCAGCTCATCAGCGCGCCGGTGAAGATCACCACCCCGTTGAGTACCAGCATCGCCAGACTGATCCCGTCGACGCCGAGTAGGTAGGAGACGCCGAGCTGGGGGATCCAGTCGAGCCGCTCGACGAACTGGAAGCCGCCGATGGCCGGGCTGTAGCCCAGGAAGACCAGCACAGACAGCACCAGCGACAGGAAGGCGAACCCCGTGCCGACCAGGCGCATCAGCTGGCGCTGGCCACCAGGGATGACGGCGATCAGCAGCGTCGGTGCGAGCAGGCTGAGCCAGGTCAGGCTCAACCAGGGGATACTTGTTGGGAGGGTGATCAGGCCCATAGAGCTCCGGGTTGGCGCGGTAGGGGCGCGTCGCGACGCGCCCCTACGACACAATCTGCAATCTTCCTACAGCACACGCTGGAATACCGCCACCATCTGGAGCGCGGCGGCGTTAAACAGGTTCATGATCGGGTACGGGTAGACGCCGAGTACCAGCAAGATCGCCAGGAAGGGCACAGTCGCCCACAACTCGGCAGGGCGCAGGTCGGCGAACCCGTGGGCGGCCTCGCCGGTCGGCCCGAGGAAGATCCGCTGGTACATTAGCAGCAGGGCCAGGGCGGTGATGATCAGGCCGATCACCGCCAGGTTGGTGAAGAGCGGCAAGGTGGCCCAGGCTCCACGGAAAATGAAGAACTCACCGACGAAGCCAGCGAGGCCGGGCAGGCCCAGGTTGGCGAACATGGCCACGCCCATCACCCCGGCGAAGGTAGGTGCCACCGTGCGCAGGCCGCCGAGGCCGCTCAGTTCCCAGCTCCCAGTGCGCTTGTGCATGGCACCGGCCAGGTAGAACAGCGCGCCGGTACTCAGGCCGTGGGCCACCATCTGCATCAGCGCACCGTTGATTGCAATCGCCCGCGAGTCCTGCGAGACCCCGACCTGCCCGGCGGCGGCCGCCGCAATCGCCAGCATCACATAGCCCATGTGGTTGATGCTGGTGTAGGCAATCAGGCGCTTGATATCGCCGCCGACATTGGCCAGGGCACCGAAGGATCCGGCCACGATACCCACCAGGGCCAGGGCACCCATCACCGGGGCGAAGGCGTGGGCCGCATCGGGCACCAGGGGCAGCAAGATGCGCAGCATGCCGTACGCGCCCATCTTGCTCATCACAGCGGACAACATGATCGATCCGCCAACCGGAGCCTGGCTGTAGGCGTCGGGCAGCCAGGTATGGAAAGGCCAGACCGCCAGCTTGATCGCAAAGGCGACGAAGATCGCCCAGAAGGCGATGCTGGTGTAGAGCAGCGGGTAGGGGCCGTTCGCCCCGAGCATACGCACCACGCCGATCTTGGTCATGTAGCTATAGATGATCTCGCGCAGGGTGCCGGTGGTGCCCTCCACCGCCAGACCCTGGCCGAGCCGCCCGAGGCTGATCAGGTCGAAGGTGGGCGCGCCGACATTGCGGGTGGCCAGATAGAGTACCTGGAAGAGCAGCAGCAGGCCGACCGAGCCAGCCATGGTGTAGATAAAGAACTTAAAGGCGGCGTAGCGGCGATTCTCACGGCCCCAGAGCTGGATGATGAAGAAGGCCGGCACCAGGCTGAACTCCCAGAAGATGAAGAAGAAGAAGAAGTTCAGGGCCACAAAGTAGCCGATCATCGCCGCCTCAAGCAGCAGCAACAGGGCGAAGTGCGTTTTAACCCGCTCGGTCACGCCCCAGGATGCAGCCACGGCCAGGGGGGCCATCACCACGGTGAGCAGCACCATGGGCAGGCTCAGGCCATCCACACCCAGGAAGTAGTCGACGCGGATCGCCGTGATCCAGGCGATCTTCTCGGCAAACTGCACCACCCCCTGGCCGTCGGCGGTCGCCGCAGGGCTAAAGCCAGCCGCCACCACGGCGGCGATGGCGATCGGCAGGCCCATCCAGGCGGCGACGCCGATCTTCACCAGGCGATCATCCCAGCGCAGCGCACCGGCCAGGCCGACCAGGGCCATGCCCAGCAGGGGCGACAGCAGCAGCAGCGTCAGCCAGGGCACGCCATCCGGCGAAGACATAAGGTAGGCAGGCATATATTCCTCGTAGGGGCGAAGCATTCGCCATAAATGGGGGGCGGCGCACACTTCACCCTCACCCCAAACAACGCACTGGCATCCCTGATACTACCAATTGGGGCACGGCGAATGCTCCGCCCGGCACCCCAACATTATTTTTTAATCACATACAGGTAGAGCATCGCCAGGGCCAGCGCACCGGCGAATACATAGGCCACATAGTCCTGGGCCTTGCCGGTCTGCAGGCGGCGGGCCTGCCGACCGACGGCGTTCGTTCCGCTGGCCAGGGCGTCCGGCCCATCGTTGAGCAGCGTGTCGTCGATAATAAAGTTCACCCGGCTGATGAAGAGTGTCAGCTTGCCCACGCCGTCCACAATCCCGTCGAGCAGGAGGCTATCGAGGACGGCCCAGGCCAAGGTCAGGATCGCGGTGAGCCGACCGAAGCTGGCCGCGTATAGCTCGTCGATGCGGTACTTCTCGTTCAGCAGGCGGAACATGCCCGGCACCCGCGCATCCAGCGGGTCGGTGTCCTGGGCCGCAGCGAAGGCGCTGCGGTAGGCGAGCCAGCCGGCGGCGATGCCGGATCCCGCCACCAGCAGGGAGATGCCCGCCACCAGCCAGTTGATCTCCGCCACCTCTTGGCCCCACAGGCGAGCCAGCCAGAAGCTGCCGGGGATGTTGTGGAAGGGCAGATTGAAGAGTCCCGCCGTCAGCGCGAAGCTGGCCAGCACCACCAGGGCCGCCGTCATCGTCGGCGACTCGTGCCAGGGGCTGTGGGCGGCGTGAGCGTCGGCGTGGTTGGCGTGGCCGGGGTGATCATCGTGGCCGAGATGATCATCATGCCCGACGGGGTGCGGCTCCGTGTTCACAAAGACCACCGGCTTCTCGCCACGGAACGCGCCGAAGAAGACCAGCAGCCACTGGCGGGTCATGTAGAATGCGGTCAGGAAGGCCGCCAGGGTCAGCACGCCATAGACCACGAAGTTGCCGTCCTCCATGGCGTGGGCCAGGATCTCGTCCTTGCTCCAGAAGCCGGCGAAGGGCACGATCCCGGCCAGGGCCAGATAGCCGATCGAGTAGGTCCAGAACGTCCAGGGCAACTTGGTGCGCAGGCCGCCCATATTGCGGATGTCCTGCGCGGTCTGCTGGGCGGCGTACTCGTCGCGGTGATGCAGCTTCTCGATGGCGACGGTGCCTTCCATCGCGTGGATGACCGCGCCGGAGCCGAGGAAGAGCAGCGCCTTGAAGAAGGCGTGGGTGAGCAGGTGGAACATCCCGGCCACCCAGCCGCCGATGCCGAGGGCGGCCACCATAAAGCCGAGTTGGCTGAGCGTGCTGTAGGCCAGAATGCGCTTGATGTCGTACTGGGCCACCGCGATAGTGGCCGCAAACAACGCGGTGAACGCGCCGATGAACCGCACCACCGTCAGGGCGGTGCCGTTATCGGCCAGGAAGATCGGGTAGGTGCGGGCCACCAGAAACACCCCGGCGGCCACCATGGTCGCGGCGTGAATCAGCGCCGACACCGGGGTCGGACCCTCCATCGCGTCGGGCAGCCAGACGTGCAGCGGGAATTGGGCCGACTTGCCGATGGTGCCGCAAAAGAGCAGCAGGGCGATCCCGCTGGCGTGGCTCATGCCCAGCATGCCAGGCTCGCTGCCGATGCGCTTGAGGAATTCGGGGTTGAAGATCTCGCCCTCGCCGGTACCCAGGGCCAGGCTGCCCGCCTGCGTCCACAGGTAGACGAGGCCGACCATCATCAGCACATCGCCGATGCGCGTGGTGATGAACGCCTTGACGGCGGCGCGGTAGGCTTGGGGCCGCTCGTAGAGAAAGCCGATCAGCAGGTACGAGCAGAGGCCCATGATCTCCCAGGCCATGAAGAAGAGCAGCAGGTTATCGGCCATGGTCATCAGCAGCATCGCCGACGTAAACAGCGAGATGAAGCTGAAGAAGCGGCTCTGGCGCGGGTTGCTGGCCATGTAGCCGATCGAGAACAGGTGGATGCAGGTCGCGGTGATCGTCACCATCGCCAGCATCACGGCCACCGGCGAGTCGATGTACACCCCCATGCTGAAGGTGGAGGAGCCAGCGGGTGCCCAGGCGAAGCGCTGGACGACGGCGGGCGCCGGGAAGGTGAACCCCTCGCCTTCCACGACGGCATGGGATGCCCCGGCCACCGCAGCGAGCAGGCCGATCGCCACCAGTGTCGCGGCCAGCATCAGGCCGGTGGCCGTCCACGTGCTGGCCGGCTTGCTCTGGCGCAGCGGGGTGAAGGTGATCAGCGCGAAGCCGAGCAGCGGCAGCGCCGGGATCAGCCAAGCGTATTGCAGGAAGAACGTCATCTGCTCCTCTGTCCACTGACACGGTGACGGGGTGACACAGTGACCGGGTGACACGGTGACGGGGTAACAGCTTTGCTGATTCCCGTATTCCTCTGCCACCGTGTCACCGTGTCACGTTGTCACCCCGTCACATTATCACCGCCCTAACCCTTCAGACTATCCACACTATCGATATTCACCGTGAGCCAGCTGCGGTAGATGGCGATGATCATAGCCAGGCCAACGGCGGCCTCGGCGGCGGCCACGGTGATGATGAAGATGGCGAAGGTTGGCCCGGTGATAAAGCGCGGCTCCAGATAGCGCCAGAAGGCCACCAGGTTAATATTCACCGAGTTGAGCATCAGCTCGACGCCCATGAGTACACCGACGAGGTTGCGGCGCGAGAGGGCGCCGAACAGGCCGATGCAGAACAGGGCGGCGGCCACCACCAGCACCGCCTCAAGCGGGATAGCGCGGGTCATCGGGCATTACCTCCGGTAGCGCAATTAATCGGCCGCATCGGCGGTGACAAGGGCCGCCTGCGCAGCAGTAGCGGTGGCCTGCTGGCGTTGGCGCAGGATATGTTCCTCGGACAGGGTGAGTACGCGGCGGCGGCGCGAGCGCTCCTCAAAGGCAATCACAATCGCGCCGATCAGGGCCACGGTGAGCAGGATGCCGGCCACCTCGAACTGGATCAGGAACTCGTTGACGAAGCCGCGCCCAAGCTCCTCCACCCCCGCGAGCGACTCGGGCGTGCCGGCCGGGCCGGTGGGCAGCGGGAGGTTCCAGTGGTGGCCGACCAGCGTGGGCAGCAGCACGGCGCCGAACAGGCCCAACGAAATGATCGCCGCCGCCCACCAGTGCTGCGTGAGCAACCGCTCGCCCTCGCTCGACCGGGTCAGCATGATCGCGAACAGCACCAGGATCGAGATTGCCCCGACATAAACCAGCACCTGCACCACGGCGATGAACTCGGCCTCGAGGGTCAGGTAGAGGGCGGCCACCCCGAAGAACGACGCGATCAGCCACAACGCCGCGTGAATGACATTGCGTACCGTCACCACCATCATCGCCGCGCCGATGATCAGGGCCGACAGCAGCCCAAAGATGATTTGAATCAGTAGGTCCATCGTTCCCCACCGTAGGGCCGAAGTATTCGTGCTGTCGCGTAACGATAGCGCGAACGCTTCGGCCTTACACCACGTTGATCAGACTCTCCAGCACCTCGTCGTCCAAGCGTTCGCGCTCAGCCTGCGAATGCGCGAAGATCCGCGCCAGGTAGAGGTAGGCACCCAGATTCATGGCCAGCGTCACCACAAAGGCCACCGCCCAGCGTACCAGGGGCGACCAGCCCTCCACAAAGGCGAGACCATCGGCCGCGCCCCACTTCGTCAGCGCCACCCAGACCGCCGCGCTGATCACATTCACCAGGGTCAGCGGGATCAGGAACTTCCAGCCGAAGTCCATCAACTGGTCGATGCGCAGGCGGGCGAAGGCCCCGCGAATCCAGACCATCACAAAGAAGAAGAAGTAGGTCTTAGACAGAAAGTAGACCACGCCTAGCACGCCGGCCAGCACATTGAAGACCCAGCCACCCTGCGGGTTCACAGGCGTGATTGCCTGGGCGTAGAGCCAGCCCACGCCCGGCCCCTGCCAGCCGCCGAAGAAGATGACCGAGGTGATCGCGCAGAGCAGGAAGTTGAGCACATACTGGGCCAGGTAGAACAGGCCGAACTTCATGCCGCTGTACTCGGTCATATAGCCGGCGACGATCTCCGAGTCGGCCTCGGGGATGTCGAAGGGGGTGCGCTCACCCTCGGCCAGGGCGGCGATAAAGAAGGCCACGAAGGCCAGAAAGCCCACCGGCGTGAAGATGAACCAGCCCAGCCCCCAGTCCGGCACGCTGGCCACATCTCGGCTGCTGATAAACAGGCCGCCCTGGTAGCTGATCATATCGACGATTGAGAGGCTGCCCGTGATCAGCACGAGGGCCAGCAGGCTGATCACGGCGGGGATCTCGTAGCTCACCATCTGGGCCACGGCCCGCATTGCGCCAATCAGGGCGAACTTATTGCTCGACGCCCAGCCGGCCATCAGCAGGCCCACGGCGCTCACCGAGGAGATCGCGAAGAAGAAGAGCAGGCCGATGTTCAGATCGACCGGCACCATGCCCGGCCCCCAGGGCAGCACGACGAACATAAACATCGTCGGGGCCACCACCACGCAAGGGGCGATGAAGTGGACCCAGTGGTCGGCGGCGTCGGGGACGATGTCCTCCTTGGTGAAGATCTTCACGCCGTCGGCCAGGGGCTGGAAGATACCCTCGGGGCCAACCCGGTTCGGCCCGACCCGGTCCTGCATGCGGGCGATTGCCCGCCGCTCGTACAGGGTCAGGAAGAGCATCTGGAAGGGCGCAATCGCGAAGAGGATCACGGCAACGATCAGGTAGCCGATCAGCGCGATCGCCCAACTCGGCCAGTTCCAGCCGAAGGTCGTATTGATCACCTGGTTGACGACATCTTGCATGAGCTGTTCTCTCGCCGTAACGGCGTGTGGCGAGCGCCACCTATTCGCTGTTGCCCTGCTCGGCAGCCTTCTTGGCCGCGTTGGCCGCCTTGATCGCCGCCAGCTTGGCCGCCTTCGCATCGGTCGGGGGCAGCTCGGCGGGCACCTCGGCGGGCGGGGCGGCGGCACCCGCCTGCTTGGCCGCGTTGGCCGCCTTGATCGCTGCCAGCTTGGCCGCCTTCGCATCGGCTGGGGACAGCTCGACGGGTGCCTTGGCGGGCGGGGCGGCGACACCCTTATTCGCGTTGGTCGCCTTCATCGCCGCCAGCTTGGCCGCCTTCTCCTCCGGCGTTAGCTTGGCGGCGGGCGCGGCGGGCGCGGCGGGCGCAGGTGCCGCAGCGGCGGGCGCGGCGGCAGCGGCAGCCGCCAGTTCCAGACGGCGGGCCTTAATCTTCTCGGTCAGAACCGCCGCAAGGCCGATCACATCGGGGCGACGCTTGATGCTGCCCTGAAGCTTCTTCATGGCCCCGGCCTGCACCTCGGCCCAAAGGTCGGGGGCGATGCTGGCGTAGTACGAGATCGGGCGGTTTAGCTGCGCCTTACGCATCGTCAGCGAGACCCGATCCGCAGTGGACAGTTCATACACATGATCCATCTTGATCGAGTCAAAGGGGCAGACCTCAGCGCAGAACCCGCAGCTCATACAGGCGTCGTACTCAATAATAAACTCCGTCGCGGCCGGCACCATCTTGCCAGTGACCGGATCCTTCGCCTGCGTGATATGGATCACCTGGGGCGGGCAGATCCGCTGGCACTGGTAGCACCCGGTACACAGCTCGTGGCCGCTCTCATCATCGTAGAGCAGCACCGGCATGTTCCGGTACGTCTGCGGAAGCGGCAAGCGCTCGTCGGGGTACTCGACCGTGAAGGTGCCGTGGATCTGGCTGAAGTTTTCGTTCTTGTGGAACGAGCCAGCCCAGTGATCCCAGACCACCTTGAGCCCTTGGATCAGGCCCTGCCCGACGCGCAGTTTCCCCCGGCGCCGATCCATGACGATGATATTCCCACGCGGTATGTCCATCTCGACCCTTATATGGGAGCGATCTGGGGAGGGCCGGCCCTCCCCAGATCGCTCCCCCCGCTATCGATCGACCTCGCCCATCACGATATCGATACTGCCCAGGATCACCACCACATCGGCGACCTTATAGCCCCGGCACATATCGCCGAGGGGCGTGAGGTTGATAAACGAGGGCGCGCGCACCTTGTAGCGATAGGGCTTAGTGCTGCCGTCGCTTACCAGATAGAAGCCCAATTCGCCCTTAGGCGTCTCGACGCGGGCGTAGACATCGCCCACCGGCGGGCGCACATTCTGGCGGGCCTTGGGGTTCATATAGCCGCCCTGCGCGTCGGGCAACTGCTCGATAATCTGCTCGATGATCCGCTTGCTCTGGCGCATCTCCTCGATTCGCACCAGGATGCGGTCGTAGACATCGCCCACCGATCCGACCGGCACATCAAAATCGAAGCGGTCGTAGATGCTGTAGGGCTCGGCCTTACGAATGTCGTAGGCCACACCGGAGCCGCGCAGCACCGGCCCAGTGACGCTATAGGCCAGGGCCAACTCCTGAGGCAGGATGCCGATGCCCTCAGATCGCTGGAGCAGGATCTCGTTCTCGCGCAGCAGGCGCTCCATCTCATCGACAAAGCCCGGCATCGCCAGCAGCAGATCCTTCAGGCGCGGCATAAAGTCGGCCGGCAGATCGCGGGCCACCCCGCCGAAGCGGAAGTAGTTGCACATCAGGCGGGCACCGGAGGCCGACTCGAAGAGGTCGAGGATCTTCTCGCGCTCGCGCATGCCGAAGGCGAGCTGAGTCTGCCAGGCACCCATATCGTTGATCAGAAAGCCCAGCGCCCCGGCGTGGTTGAGGATGCGGGTCAGCTCAACCATCAGCACACGGATATACTCGGCGCGCTCGGGCACCTCGATCCCGACCAGTTTCTCCACCGCAATGGCATAGGCGTGGTTATTGGCCATCGCGTTGAAGTAGTCCAGCCGGTCGGTATAGGGCATATTCTGCTGGTAGGTGTTCATCTCCGCGAGCTGCTCGTGGTTGCGGTGCAGATAGCCGAAGACCGGCTTGAGATCAGTGATCGTCTCACCGTCCACCGTCACCAGCATACGGAACACACCGTGGGTCGAGGGGTGCTGCGGCCCGATATTGATCTGGAGCTCTTCCGTTTTCAGCATACCTGAGTAAACCCATCGGGGAGGGTTCTCAAAGGAGGGTCAAGCCCTCCCTTGAACCCTCCCGCTTACTCCTCTTCGCCAATATACTTATCGCCCTGCTTGGGGAAATCCCTACGCATCGGGAAGCCCTCGAACTCGTCCCACATATAGATGCGACGGAGGAAGGGGTGGCCGACGAACGTGATCCCGTAGAGGTCGAACGCCTCGCGCTCGTGGAAGTTTGCCCCCGGCCAGTGGGGTGTGAGCGAGGGCACTTGGGGCGACTCGCGTGGCACGCGGGCCTTGAGCGCCAGGGAGGGGCCGCCCTCGACGTGGTAAAAGCGGTAGACCAATTCAAAGACCCCGTCGGCGAGGTAGTCCACCACACAGATATCGGAGAGGAAGGCGTAGCCCAGGGTATCGCGCAGATACAGGGCGGCCTCGATGATCCGATCTGCGTCCACCAGCGCATCGGCGGTGGTGAAGGGCGGCGGGGCGTGGCCGTGGGCGGGCGGCGGGGCGAGGTGCAGCGGGTACGCCTCCTGCAGCAGGCCGGGGAGATCGCGGCCCAGGAGCGCGCGCAGGTCTTCAGCCCTCAGATTAGGCATCGGACACCTCACCGCGCTTAAGATCATTGGCGGCGATTTCGGGGGACATACCACGAGCCTTGAGGGCGGACTCCAGTTCAATCGCGGGATCCATAATCGGGAAGCGGCGGGCGATCTGCGGGTGCTCAAGCTGGCCGCTCTTATGCTCGCCATTTTCAGGCGAGGTGTACGGGCTCAACAGCGGCAGGCCGCCCACCGGATCCACCAGCTTGCCATCAACCTCAAGGCCCATGGCCCCGAAGGTCGGCACCGGGAAGTCATGCATCTGCGGCTTCTCACCCTTGCCATACCAGCGCAGATGGCCAAGCTTCTGGCCGTCGATCTGCTCTTGGAGGGTAATCAGCGCGTGCATCAGCGCCTCGGGGCGCGGCGGGCATCCGGGGATGTAGACATCCACGGGCAAGAACAGGTCAACCCCGCGCACCACATTGTAGCCGTCGCGGAAGGGGCCGCCGGAGGTGGCGCAGGCACCCATCGAGATCACGTAGCGCGGCTCGGCCATCTGGTTGTAGAGCCGCACCACCTGGGGCAACATCTTCTTGGTGACGGTTCCGGCGACGATCATCAGGTCGGACTGGCGCGGCGAGGCGCGGAACAGTTCGGCCCCGAAACGTGCGACATCGTAGCGGCTCAGGCCGAAGGCCATCATCTCAATGGCGCAGCAGGCCAAGCCAAACGACATCGGCCAGATCGATGAGCGCCGCCCCCAGTTGTAGAAGCGGTTGACCGTCGAGAGGAAGATCCCCTGCTGCTCAAGGTCTTGCTGAAGGTTGTTTACGTCTGCCATATATCCCATCCGGGGGAGGGCCAGGGAGGGCCAAGCCCTCCCTGAAATCCACCCCTACACCCACTCCAGGGCACCTTTGCGCCACTCGTAGACTAGCCCGGCGAAGAGCATGACCAGGAAGACCGCCGCCGCCGCGAAGCCGTACACCCCTAGCTTATGGAAGGCCACGGCCCACGGGTAGAGGAAGACGACCTCAATATCAAAAACCACGAAGGCCAGGGCGTAGAGGTAGTACTGGGCCTTGAACTGCATCCGGATATCGCCAATCACCTCGAGTCCGCACTCGTAGGTAGATTGCTTCATTGGCGTCGGTCGTTTGGGGCGGAGGAAGAAGGCGAGAACCAGGGGGGCGAGCGGAAAACCTAGCGAGGCAACGAAGAAAACACCAATAAAGGCATAGTTCGCGAGCATCGCGGGAGTCCTCCGTGGCTATACAGTACTCAGTTGGGCGCGGGAAGTATAGCACAGCATACGGGGCGATGCAAAACGGGGCAATGAGACCGTTACGTCCTGGGGACTACCGCGCCGAGGGCCTCAGGGGGCCAATGGAGCATCTGGCCGCGGCAGAGCTGTGCCATGGGCAGGCTGGCCACGTCGTAGCCGGCCAGTTCGAGCGGGCACTTGCCCCGGATCCGC